>JAKJAQ010000009.1:20250-68819 GCA_022707425.1 Candidatus Babelota bacterium | reverse complement strand
TACGATTCATGGAAAGTGCAACAACTATCATTTAAAGACGGTGATTTTCTCGTGCCAGATAATACGGTGATTGTGTTTATTTCACCAGAATTTGTCGAAAAATTAGAAGTTGAACAGTGGTTAAGCAGCGGAACCGGAATGAAGCTTCCACGTTTAGTGCTCAAACAATCGCTCACCAAAGAAATGATCAAAACCATGTGTGATGCCATGGTACTTGGGGCAATCAATTTTCGTGCTTTTCACAAAAAACCGTTCAAAGCAATTGTACCTTGTGCACAAAACCGGTTGCTTTCAATGCCATTTACACCACGTGGTTATAACTGCTAGAAAGAAACCATGAACCGCTTAGTGTTGGCCATTGAAACTTCGTGCGATGAAACGGCAGCGGCAGTTTATAGCAGCGAAAAAAAAATTCTTTCCAATGTTCTTTTTTCACAAACTGAATTGCATCGTGAATACGGTGGTGTAATTCCTGAACTTGCAAGTCGCTCGCATCTTGAAAAAATAAATCACATTGTTGAGCGAGCACTCATTGCGGCAAACTGCACACTGCAAAATATTGATGTTGTTGCGGTTACAAAAAAACCAGGATTGCCCGGATCACTGCTTGTGGGTGTTTCGTTTGCAAAGGGAATTTCCTGGGTTTACAAAAAACCGATTATTGGGGTCGATCATCTTGAGGGGCACATTTTCTCTTCATTTTTAGAACATGAGCAGCCATTTCCATTTTTATGTCTTTCAGCTTCAGGTGGGCACACCGCAGTTTATTTGGTGCACAATTTTGGCAACTTTACACTGCTTGGTAGCACGCGGGACGATGCAGCGGGCGAAGCGTTCGACAAAATAGCAAAACTTATGGGGCTTGGGTATCCGGGTGGCCCAATTATTGAACAAATGGCGGTTCAAGCTCATTTAAAAGATTATTTTAATTATCCCCGCAGTACCGCACAATCGCTCGATTTTAGTTTTTCTGGTTTAAAAACTGCCGTGTTTTACGATTTAATTGCTCGTGGTTGGTATGATGTTGCAAAAAAAGAAATTTCTCCATCAATGACGCTTGAAGAAAAGCAACAAGTTGCGAGTTCACTTTTGTTATGCGTGAACGACATTTTTGTTCATAAATTAAAAAAAGCGTTGAAACTACACCCTGAAGTGAAAGCTATTTCATTTGTAGGTGGTGTTGCGTGCAATAAATTTATTACAAAAAATATCAGCGAATTTGCTTATGATCATAAGCTGCAATTTGCAACTCCATCACCAGCCTATTGCACCGACAATGCAGCAATGATTGCTTTTGTGGGCAATTACAAAGCAGATCAAGGCCTTTTTGACGATTATGCACTCGATATTTTTTAAAGAATTTTTTTCTTGAGCTTAATAGCTACAAATTGCTAATACAATAAAGATTCAATTTTTTTTGAAAAAAAGGTATTGGTAATGAAAAAAGTTTTGTCATTTATTGTAGTTGCGATGAGTTTTCATATTCTACAAACGATGGAAACGAGTTTATCAGCAGATGAATTGAAAAGAAAACAAGAGAGAGTCATCGAAGGAAGAAAAAAGCTGAGAGAACTACAAAAACAAAAAATGACGCCGCAAAATTATGAAATAGTAATTGTACTGAATGATGGATCGCTACCAATAACCGCTGAAGAATTATTGTTTTTAGGTGAGTATTCACAAACGATAAAAAACATGAGCGAAGATATAGGCAGTTTCAGCCAAATGACGTTACCAAATTTGAGTGTCACTCAATTAAAATTGCTTCTCCAATTATTACATGAATTTCATGCTCTAGACGGTAAATTTGAATCGATATCTAATGTGAATAAAAAAAGTGCCATCATTCGCATTCAAGTCGGTAACAAAAATCAGCTAAAAACGTTTATTGAATCGCAAGGTTTAGAAGGGATGATTAAGTTGCTTCATGCGGTTGATTATTTGGATATTCCTCTTGCTGACATTATTGCCGATTCAATCGCTGATTTGTTAAAAAATAAAAAAAAATTAGATGAAACAATTAATAATCTTGGTAAAGATGAGCTGATCAATTCGTTGATAGAAGATCCTCAACTAA
This sequence comes from Candidatus Babelota bacterium, assembly GCA_022707425.1. Taxonomy (GTDB): domain Bacteria; phylum Babelota; class Babeliae; order Babelales; family JACPOV01; genus JACPOV01. The sequence goes on along the minus strand of JAKJAQ010000009.1, from coordinate 66,742 downwards.
ATCATCTGATTGCAAAACAAATCATCATGCAAGATCATAACATTGCACAATCACTATTATTAGATAAGAGCGACATTGTTACAAGGAAAGAATATGTGCTCGGATATAATGTGCTTGTTGCCAATGATGAATTATTGCAATTTTATGCATTTCGAGGTTCGCATAGCGAAGTGACCGATACATTTATTGATAAACCTGGTTTAAAAGCTTCTATAATTGATCTAAATCCAGCATTAATACCTGTTGATGGTAGATTTGATCAAATACAAAAACAATTGGCGATTCTTTATAACACTATTAATGATAGCTCAAGTGCTATCTCTCTCTATGATTTATCTGTTTTAACTACAACGCCACCACCTCAAGTTATTAGCAATGAAAGTTTTAAATATGAAATCGATGACGCTCAGATTAAATCAATATCATTTAATGCCGAGAGAAACGAAATTGTTTTCAATCAGGTGAATAAAAATTCAGATATGACACCCAAAAGTTCATTAAGCTTAATAGATCTTAAGACAGGCAATGTTGTTGAACTGATGTCACAAAAAAGTAACAATACTGCTGAAAATAAAGATACTTTTGATGGTATCAGTAAGTCTGTTTCTTTTAGCCCGGATGGAAATTTTATTGTTCATGTCACGAGTGAAAATTTAATTCTCTATTCGTTTCAAAGACGAGAAGTAATAACAAGAATTAAAGGAAATATAACCGCATTTGCCTTCAGCCCTAATGGAAAAGAATTTGCTTATGGTTTAAATAATGGAGAGATTTTTTTATGCAAAGAATTTCCAAATCTTGCACAAGTAGTTAAATTGCCCTTTGCGCAAACAGCAAGATATAAACGCAATGCCGCTATTGATACATTGTCATTTGACTCTGAAGGAAAATATCTTGTATCTGGCAGTCATGATGGCAATATAACTGTATGGCAATTGGAGGAAGAAAAAATAGTATTATCATTTTTAGCAGACAAAGCTCCAATTAATATTGTTCAAATGATTCCTGCTAGATTTACGCTCAGAAGTGGTATTTTCTTTTTAATGAGAGATAAACAATTATTACAAAGACTCGATTTTTACGGATTTATGAAGAAATATGATGCATTTATTAAGCAGATTACTTTGCCACAAGCACTTATTTTGAGAAAAATGAATCAATCACCAAATCAATTATTCAAAATTGGGCAAAATGAAGCAATAATTAACGCGTTCCATGACTTTGATGATTCATTAAAAGAAATTTTACGTGCAAAATATAAAATTGATGAAACAGATCCACGATTTACTTCTGTTGTTGAAAAAATGCAACAATTAATAAAAAAATCGAAAACAACTAAACAAAAAGATGAAAAACTAAGCGAACCTACAGTTAATCAAGAGAGTCTAGACTAAATATTTTTCAGCAATTCTTGAATAATTTTTGGGTTTGCGCGCCCTTGTGTTTTTTTCATCGCTTCACCAACAAAGAACCCGAACAATATTTGTTGCGCCACCGAATTTTGCAGCAATGATTGCTTTTGTGGGCAATTACAAAGCAGATCAGAACCTTTTTGACGATTACAAGCTCGATATTTTCTAGAAAATCTAAAAATTGTCCTCTTTTTGATGAAAAAGTTGCGATATAAAAATTGTCGCATGATCCTAATTGAATTTTAATCATGAAAAGTGCTAAGATTAAAAATAAAAGATATTTTATCTAAAATTGCAAAAAAGGAATCAGCGATGAAGAAATTACTGCTATTTTTCGTATTTATGCTCTGTGGTGCGCTCAATGCAATGGAAACTACAAAAAATGTTATAATACAAACAAGTGAAGGGCCTCTGAGCATCGATCTAACAAGTAAACAATATGAATCGCTTCTGGATCATTCGCGTTTTATAACCGCAATTGGAAATATGGATGCAACCGAAGAAGAAATAGAAGAATTAGCAAAAACATTTTCCTATCAGCATCTAAGCAAAGTACAAGTACAAGAGATGATCGAATCATCTCCGGCTACGGTTCGTGAAATTACGGTGGTAACTGCTGATGGATCTATTAAGAATACATTGAGCGAAAGTGAATTAAATGCGCTTGCGTATCTTTCCGTTACTCTTAAAGAACTATTTGAAGATATGGGAGTCGAGAAAATTGGTGATACGCTTCAAGTTCCTGGGCTGACAAAAAAACAGTGGAATGTAATTGTCCAATATCTGCCTATTTTAGAACAATATTCAACTGATCGATTTATCGGACAAGCGAAACTTGAAGAAAGAGTAAAGAAAGCAAAACTAGATGAACGTATTGATTTATTAAATTCATCTGACTATTTAAACATTCCTGATTTTTATAATATGATTATTGCTTCTTTGGTGAACACATACCTGCCTGTAGGTTATAACTTTATTCCATCTTACACTGATGAAGAATCAACATTATTACAAGAAAATTTAAACCCAAATGCTTATCAAGATTTGCAAGATGCTTTGAATAAACGACAAAAAGAAAATCTAGCTGGAATAGTTGGAGGATGATATGTATTTACCGTTTAACACAGTAATGAGTTAGTGAGATATAGGCAACCATGAATTTCTTTTCCATTGCCTTAAGGTTGAATGAAATTATCAGATATTCTCTCAAAAATGTCCACTTCTTTCATGAAAAATTTTCTGAACACGATTTTTTTGTTTCTAATTGAACTCTTTCTGCGTAATTTGTTATCTTAATAAGAAAAGATAATTATAGTTGATAATTGCAAAGAGGCAGAATAATGAAGAAATTATTGTTATGTTTGCTGATAGTGAGCAACGGTGCCCTACAAGCAATGGAAGCTGAACGGTCGGCAGTTTCTGGTGAACAGTCAGTGATCAAAGACAACATAACGATTCTTTGTGCAGATAATAAAAAACTTTTGAGGCCTGCAACTTCTGAAAATATAAAGAAATTAGAATTAATTAAACAGCATTCAATAATGTATAAAAGTATGCTTGAAGATCTTGGAGCAACTGAGGAACAAGGCAACTTGACGTTACTGGTGCCATCATTATCTAGAAAAGAAGCACGATTATTGTGGGATATTGCACTTTTCTTAGATAAGCCAATTGAGTACAATGAACTTTTTGGTTCATTAAGTGAGCTGCCAATAAAAAAAATAAGTAGATTGCTCAATGCCGCAGACTATTTAGATATCCCAGTTTTGAGAGAACCAATTATTGCTTTTCTACTTAAAAAAATCACCAATAATGATTGGATAAAATCATGGGTAGAACAACAAGTTGGCAACTCTGCGTTAAATGAAATTAATGTACCAATGCAGTTGTTATTAGCGCGAATTATTGCCCAAAATGAACCCACGGTTATTAATTCAACAATAGCGATACAGAATGAAGTTCCTATTATTTCGCTTGCATTAAGTTCTGATCAAAAGCACATAGCGACATGTAATGAAAATATTATTTTTTTATGGGATGCAAATTCGGGAGAATTTGTAGAGAGCATTAAAGCACCAAGTAATCTTACCAGCATTGTATTCGATTCTAATAATCAGATTGTGGGTGGTTGTGACAATGATAATGCGTATGTATGGAATGGTTTAACGAGAAATTTGATAAAAACATTCACCGGGCACACTGATACAGTGAAAGCAGTTGCATGTAGTCCGGATGGCTTATTGGTTGCGACAGGTTCGTTTGATGGTACGGTACGATTATGGGATTTGAAAAATGATAGTTCCAAGATCATTTTTTCTGATAACACAAAATTGATTCAGGCAGTTGTATTTAGTCACGATGGCACACTCATTGCTTTTGGTGGTTCTGATAAAAAGGTAAGTGTATTGAGTGTTGCTACGAATAATCTAATTGCCAATTTTGTAGGACATACCGATGTGATAAAATGCGTTGCATTCAGCCCGAATGGGAAATTGATTGCATCGGGTGGTGTTGATAAAAGTATCTGTATTTGGGATATTGAACAACAAAAATTAGCAAGAAAATTAACTGGCCACGAAGAGCAGATAAATGCACTCGTGTTTACCCATGATAATAACAAAATTATTTCAGCAAGTAGCGACGCAACTGCGCGGATTTGGCATGCGGTAACCGGCCAGCTCCTCAATGTTCTCAAAGAACATACCGCTTCAATAACATCACTCGCGCTTGCGCATAATGATAGTTTTCTTCTAACAGGATCACGCGATACTACCGCTATAAAATGGATCTTAAACTTAAACAAAAATTTAAACTTGCAACAACAACTGCTGATGGTTTATTTGATAAACAATGCGCCAGTTGCCTTAGAAAATAAAAAAATGATAGCACTGTTTACCGAATTTGAACCTGAAATAAAAGAAATACTCTTTAAAAAATATGGCGTTGTTTTAAAACACAATACCGATTAGCTCAAATATTTTTTGAGTAGTTCTTGAATAATTTTGGGGTTTCAACGGCCTTGTGTTTTTTTCATCGCTTCACCAACAAAGAACCCAAACAATTTTGCTGTTTTACCGTTTTTTTTGCGGTAATGATTGCTTTTGTGGGCAAATACAAAGCCCAACAGGGCGTTTATGACGATTACACGCTCGATATTTTCTAAAAAATGCCATTTTTTTCTAAAAAATTGATGGCCAAAAATAATTTTTTTGTTTCTAATTGAATTCTGATTGTCAAAAGTGGTAATATTAATAACAAAGGGTATTTGTTATCATAATTACAATCAGGATTGATAATGAAGAAGTTGTTAATAATCTTGCTCGTATCGAGCAGCAATGCTGTACAAGCAATGGAAACAACGCATAATGTGATAATACAAACAAGTGAAGGGCCACTGAGTTTAGATTTAACCCAAAAGCAATTCGAATGGATATTGAAAGATTCACTTCTTCGTACAGGATCGAATAACCCACAGGCAAGCCAAGAAGAAATAGAACAGATTGCCAAAACTTTTCCTTATAACAATCTTACTAAAGCGCAAGTACAAAATATGATTGAATTTGCGCAAGTCGATAATGAAATTGATGTAATCACTGCTGATGGTTTATCAAAATATGCAATAAATGAAACGCAATTGGATGCTCTTACAGAACGTTCAATCGTGTTGAAAAATTTGTTAGAAGATACGAGCATCAAAAAAATTGGCAAAACTATTCGAGTTCCTGATCTTACAAAAAATGAATGGCAAATGGTGGTGAATTATCTGCCGATTTTGCAGCAAATTTCAACCGATCCAATTATGGGTCAAAAAACTTTTGTTGAAAAAATAAAAAATGCATCACTTGATGAAATTATTGATTTATTAAATGCAGCTGATGATTTAAATATTCCCGATTTTTATCTTGGCATAATCGAGCAATTGAAAATAAAATATGCACCATTTGGAAAAATTAATATGCCAAAGTCGGATTCAAAACTATTACAAAGAAAATTGAATCCCAATGTATATCATGATCTGATAAAATCGATTGACCTATCACGCGATGTAACAATAAATACTAGTGAAGGTCCACTTACATTAAATTTAAATCAAGAACAATATAAATGGTTATTCGATTGGGTAAAAGATACAGAATCTCTTGTGAAAAATAGATCTTTGACAAAAGATGAAATTAGGTCGTTAGAGCAAGAATCATTTCCAATTTTTCAAAACTACCCACTTGAAGATGTAAAAAAGTTTATTTATAATGCGCCAATAGTAACTCGTCGACTTATTATTAAAACAACGGAAGGTTTATTCCCGTTGGATCTTACCGAAAAACAATTTGAACAATTGTTGAATAAATCGGAAACAATAAAACATAGTATTGAATTGAATCAAGAAGAAATTTCTAATGAAATCATGCTCCCTTCGCTGACTCAAGAACAAATCGCTGTGTTACAAAAGCATTTGTACTCTATTGCAAATTTTTATGCAGACAAGAGCATGTGGAGGTTTGAAGAGCAAATTAAACAAACACCGTTGCAAGAAAATATTGAATTAATGAATGCTCTTGATTATTTAGATATGCAAGAGGTACAAAATTTTGTAATCAATGCATTAGTTGACAGCTATTTACCATCCGGTTACCTGTTGAGTCCGCTTTTTGATTCACAACAATTAAAATTACTACAAGAACAATTGAAGCCAACCGTATATCAAGATTTTAAAGATGCCTTGGATAAAAGAATTAATGAAAATAAACAAAGAATAATACCACACTAGTATGGTTATTAACTCAAATATTTTTTGAGTAATTCTTGAATAATTTTGGGGTTTCCACGGCCTTGTGTTTTTTTCATCGCTTCACCAACAAAAAATCCAAACAATTTTTGTTGTCCTGCTTTATATTGTTCTACTTGCGCAGGATGCGCAGCAACTAATTCTTTAATTATTAATTCCAATTCTGCACTGGAACCAACTTGCTCAAGACCCAGTTTTTTAACTGCATCGGCAGGATTGTCACCTGTTTTTGCAACATGTTTGAGCAGTTCTTGTGCACCACGATTATTAATTGCGTCTTTTTCAAGAAGCGTTACAATTTGTGCTAACTGTTCAGGAGTCATTTTGAGTTCATTGAGACTAATTTTTTCTTCTTTGATGAAACTCAATACATCGCGCAAAATTAAATTAATAATATTTTTGCTTGCAATAGATGCATACGCCTTTTCAAAATAGTTGGCCAGCTCAGGATCTTCAACTAAGATTTCTGCTTCATAGACTGAAAGATTTTTTTGCGCGCATAAACGTTCAAATTTTTGCTCAGGAAGTTCAGGCAATGTTAATTTAACTTGCTCTATATGATCATTATCAATTTCGACAATTGGCAAATCAGGTTCATTAAAATAGCGATAATCGGCAAGTTCTTCTTTGGAACGCATAGAGACCGATTTGCGTTCTTTGGTATCCCATAAACGTGTTTCTTGTTTGACACGTTCGCCATCTTCAAGCAGGGTAATTTGTCGTTCAATTTCATATTCAATTGCATGAACAATAAAATTAAATGAGTTAATATTTTTTAGTTCAACTTTTGTGCCAAGTGTATCACTTGTTTTTTTGCGTACCGAAATATTGGTGTCGGCTCTAAAAGCACCTTCTTCCATATTTCCCGTAGAAATTCCCAAATAACGCACAATACTGTGTAACATCTGCAAATATGCTTTTGCTTCATAAGCGTTTGAAATATCAGGATGGCTTACAATTTCCAACAACGGTGTTCCAGCTCGATTTAAATCAACAAAACTTTCACCAGTTGCTGCATGAATGTTTTTGCCAGCATCTTCTTCCATGTGGATACGAATGAGGCGAATTTTTTTTGTGCTGCTATCTTCCAAACGAATAGTTACAAAACCGTTTGTGCAAATTGGTTGATCGTTTTGTGTAATTTGGAAATTTTTTGGTAAATCGGGATAAAAATAATGTTTGCGATCAAATTTTGATTGTTTACTTATTTGACAATTGGTAGCAAGGCCCGCCTTAATTGCAAATTCTACCGCTTGCTTATTGAGTCGAGGCAATACACCCGGCTGACCGGTGCATACTTGACAAATATTGATATTTGCTTCTTTGGCAAAACCGTTAGAGCAGGTACAGAAAATTTTGCTAGCGGTCGTGAGCTGTACATGAACCTCAATACCAATATCAACACGATATTCAGGATAACTATCAAGAAATGATGATTTGCCAGACACGAGTAAACCCTTTTAGAGAAAAACTTAAATCAGGGTTTAGTATATCATAAAAATCGTGCTGCGCTAATTGCGATTTTTTTCTTCACGCCATTTTTCAAGAATTTTGTTGAAATTGATCTTAAATTTATGCCAAATGTGCTGTTGAGAACCAATGAAAATTTCTTCTTGCATTGGCCAACGCAAAGATCGGCGACCTATTGAAGAATATTCTGTTGGCTCAAATTGAATAAGTTTCTCTTCCGCCAAATGATTCCACAGATGGACAGCACCGAATTGAGTTGATTTTTCTGGGGCAGTTGTACACAGGAGAAATTTGAATTCAGAAGGATGAAAAACGACCGAAACTACTTTGTTTTGATGAGGAAGTTGTGTATAGAAAGAATGTGTATTATTGGTTGCTAAATCCCAAATCAACACCATCATGTCATCGGAAGCTGATGCTAAAAGTTGTTTTGTTCTGAATAATGCAAGGTCATTTATAGCGGCACTGTGTCCTTCTAATTTTTTCATCTGACAGAGCGAAGTTTCTGTTTGTAAAGCAGTAGCTATCTTGGCAAATGAAAAGATATTGATTGTTGGTTTGGTCGCAGGAATATTTGCATAACTAATTAATTTATTGTCATTGAAAAATACCGGAATTTGATCGGCAACTGTAGTGGTAATTTCGCTCAAACTTAAGCCTTTTGCCAAGTTCGTGTTCCAACAATGTAACGTTCCAGTTTTTTTGCCTATATGCAACGATAAAATTAATAATACATCGCTTCCGGTTGAAACTAATTTAATTGGCCTGAGCTGTTCATCTAATGGGCATTTGATTTTGATACCGAAGAGATCTTGTATCCATACCGAATTATCTTGCTTGTCTATATACGCAAGTTGCTGATCATTAATAAATTCTAAATGGCCTGGCCACGCGGATGTTGGCCAATTAGAAAATGTTTGCTTTGTAAGAAGATTTGCGACATCAATATCTCCTTTTTGATTACGATATGCTCCAAATGTGCAATCGGGAGAAAGTGTTATAAGTGGATTATTGAAAAAATCTTTTTTTTCGATTGGTTGATTGAATAGAGCGAGTTTAGGTGTTCCCGGCGTTTGTTCTTCAGTTCGCTCCATTGAAAATAAATTACCAATATGAAAAAAAATTCCCAAAAAAATACAAAGCTCCCTAAGCTTCATTGTATTGTCCCCCTAAAAGATTGTTATTTTAAATGGAATTCATCCATAGGTAGTTCTGGACTACTCATGAGAGTAATTTTAATGCCAAAATCTTTTTCAAGAGCAAGAATGGTGTTGTATTCTATTTGTGTGATATACCCAAAAATGTGCGAATTGAGGACAATTTCAGCTTGTTTTGCGCCGCGCAATTTGCGTAACCGTTCACGTATTTCTTGCAATAATGCATATGCTTGCATTTGAGTTGATCGAACAAACCCGCGGCCATGACACGTAGAACAAGCATGAGTAAGTTCTTGTAGCAATGTTTTGCCCGAACGTTTTCGTGTCATTTGTACAAGACCAAACTCGGAAACCTTGAGTACTACTGATTGGAATTTATCTCGTTCTTTGAGCGTTTTTTCCAAATAACGGATTAATTTTTGCTGGTTGCCTGATGAAGCCATATCGATAAAGTCGATAACAATCAAACCACCAATGTTGCGCAAGCGTAATTGGCGCACAATTTCTTCAGCTGCTTCTAGATTGGTTTTTAAAATTGTGTCTTCTAGGTTTGCTTTGCCAATATATTTTCCGGTGTTGACATCAACAACGGTCATTGCTTCAGTTGCTTCAATAACGATTGATCCACCAGATTTGAGAGAAACTTTGTGCGAAAGTGCTTGCTCAATTTGATTATCGATTTGATATTTTTCAAAAATATTTTGTGGGCCAGCATAATATTTTACTTTGTAGATATATTCTGGTGCAATCCGCTTTACAAATTTGTACACATTTGCTTGTGTTGTTTTGTCATCAACAATGACTTCTTCAACATCATCATCAAGATGATCGCGTACCATGCGCAACGGTAGAGGTAAGTCTTCGTGAATTCGTTGCTGCGGTTTTGCTTTCTGATACTCGGTGTTAATTCCTGTCCATATTTCAGTCAAATAGTGAACATCTTGAAGAATTTCTTTTTCGGTGCGGTTTTGTGAGGTGGTACGAATAATGGCACCCATTCCCTCAGGTAAATTACGCGTTAGGATATCTTTAAGACGCGCTCGCTCATCACGCTCTTCAATTTTTTTTGAAATAGCGATGCGCGGAATGTTTGGCAGAAGAACAATGAATCTTCCAGGCAACGTAAAACAGGTGGTTAATTTCGCACCTTTTTCGTGGACAGGCTCTTTGCTCACTTGCACTAAAATAGATTCGCCTTCATGCAAAATTTTGCGAATATCAACCGCTTGGCGCTGGTGCGATTCCCGCTGCGGTGTATCTTCAAGGTCAACGGTAGAGCTCATCCGGTCAAGGGCTAACTCACGATCGATCTCTGAAATATGCAGAAAACCGGCTTTCTCTTGCCCGATATCAACAAACGCAGTTTGAATGCCAGGAAGCACGGTAGTGACCACCCCTTTAAAAAACGACTGTTCAAGAGCCGTACTTACCGGAGAGGTAAAGTAGATATTTTGTAGTTCTCCATCTCTCACAATCGCAACACGAGTTTGCCAAGGAGCTACATTAATAATAATTTTTTTCATTTCGTTACCCACCCTAAGGAAAAAGAAAAGGTGTTGTAAAAACCTGTTGTAAAATAGCTTATATTTCAAAGTATACCCGATCTGACAGTTAAAGAGTAGAGAAAATATACGTACTCTTGTGGAAAAGGGTAAAAAAATGTGGTAAAGTGCTGAGCGTGCAGAATAAAATAACCCTATTTTGGTGGTGGAGTTCCTATGCAAAAGAAAATATTAATGCTTCTTGGTGTATTCATTATTGGATTGAGTGGGTGTGGCGGCAAAAGGAAATCGGTAACACGTGACCGTGGAACTGATGTTGCAGCTGCAATTGATATGCCACTTGCTAGCGATGCTCACCCAAAAGTAAGTTTTTTTGATCAAGATTTAGGCGAATTTGAAAATATTGAGACATTTGTTCTTGATGATGAAACTTCAGTGCCAGGCCAAGCAGCGGTAGCACTTCAAGATGCTCAGCAAGATAATCAGAAAGATACACTTGTTGTTTATTTTGACTATGACAGCACAAAGGTGCGTAAAGACCAGCAAAAACAGTTGGCAGCAGTTAAAGAACAAGTAAATAAATGGGTGCAAAAGGGATGCAAAGTTGTCTTTAAAGGCCATTCATGCAAATGGCATGGCACCAAAGATTACAACATGGCATTATCAAATCAACGTGCCGGAGAGCTTGCTCAAGTGTGCTTGAATGATGACACAGTAGAACAAGCAAAAATCTTTGGTGTGGGCAATGAAGAATTGGTTGCTCTTGATTCAAGTTTTGAAGGTCAAGCACCAAATCGTCGTGTTGAAGTTTATGCTCTTGGTGCATAAATAAGTGTTGAAAATATAATAAAAAGGCTCGTTAAAAAACGGGCCTTTTTTGTTTTAAAATATTTCTTGGATAAGAGAATTAATATCAGTTTGCGTTACGTTTGGGGCCATAGCGCGATAAAAAGCTTCATTATATTCTCGTGTTTGAATAACAACCGGCATTGCTACGGCATGCCCAACAATGAGCGCTTGTTTTTTGCTTTCAAGTGATGCAAGAATTGAGCGCAAATGTTGTGCATTTGAAATCCCGGTCAGCACTGCTTGGATATCTTTTTCATCATTTAATTGTGCCACAATTTTGGTGCCAATTTGTGAAATAACTTCTTCATCAATTCCTGATGGCCGTTGGTCGACCACTAACAGTGACACATAATATTTTCGCATTTCACGGGCAATAGTACCAAAAATTGTTTGTCGGGCCGAATGTGGATTTAAAAATTTATGCGCTTCTTCGATAGTGATCATTAATTTTTTTGGTTCATCGTGCGGTGACTGGGTTGCAAGAAATTGTTCGGTTTTTACTACATAGTGAGTATGAATTCGGCGACTAATCATGTTGGCAAGTAATAAATAGCACAGCGTAGAAGTGAAATTGCCAAATTCAATAATAACTGAAATACCCTTGTCTAAATATTCGATAATTTGATCAATTGCAGAACTATCTTTATACGCACCCTGGCTCATCTGTTTAAAAAAGGGAAAACGTTCAATGCGTTTTAACTTCCGATAAAGTGCAGCGATCGATTCAGGATGTGCACCTAGTTCATTGGCAAATTCTTTTAATCGATCACCTTGAGATAATAAGGTACTCAACCATTCATGCTGATACCGTGCTGTTATTAAATAGGCAGCTTCAAGTGCAGTTGAATGTAAATTAAGCTCTTCTTGCAGCGAAAGAATATCTTCTACTTGAACCGCATTGTACGGAATTGAAATTTCAACATCAGGAGTTGCTCCGCGTCGTCGGGTTGATGCAGGGTCCAGGGAAAAGAGAGCAACTTTTTGTGGGAATAATGTTTTTAGACCTTTTACAAAAGAGTGCGAACCTTCTTTGCGTGCTTGTAAACCGTATTCGCTGTGCATGTCAAAAATTAAATTTACCGCTTGATCATATTTAATGAGCCCTGCAAGAACGAGACGGGTCAAGAATGTTTTTCCCGTACCAGTTTTTCCAAAAATGCCATTGCTTCGTTCGGTTAATCGTTCAAGATTAAGACACACTGGTGTGTCCATATCAAGTGGACATCCAATATTAAAATAAGGCGTGTGTTGATCATGTTCATCTCCGAAAATGAGCGCAATATCTTTTTTTTGTGCATCGTAAATTGGTGCAAAATGTGGTGGAATTGTTTTTACTGGTACGACGTGATTGTCACTCGTGAGCATGAGCATTGGTTTGATTTGTGCCGTTGCGTACATATTTTTTCGTGCAATTGTTTTTGCAAGAAATTGTTCGTTTTCGCCGGGAGGAAAAAGCAAAATATCAGGATGCGTGACAGCAAGTGATAAATCGGTAATAAGCGAAAAAAAAGTATGGTGTTTGCCAGCAATGCACACAAATTTTCCGGTTTTAATCTCTTCAAGATCAGCTTGATTACTGATGCGCATCAATAAACCTTGCGTGAGCGCACCGGAAATAACATGACCCAATAATTTTTTCATACTACTCATTTAATAGCAATAATGCTTGCGTGCGATTAATTTCTAAAATACCACCTGGCGTATCAAATGTTTCTTGTTTTCCGTTGCTCATGCATACCGTCACTGGTTGATGGGGCAACACTAATAAAATGGTTGGTGCGTGTCCACGTTGAATAACAAAATTGCCAGCAGGTGTGTTTACTTCAAGCCATGAAATAGCAAGTTCTTTTCTTTGTTGAGGACTGATGATAGTAAATTGCATTATTTACTCACAGTTTTTTTGCTTTTTGTTCGGCTTGCTCAAGTGTTCCAACCATGTAAAACGCTTGTTCTGGTAAAAAGTCATACTGTCCGTTGATAATGTGTTCAAAATCGGTAATTGTTTTTTCTAATGGTACATATTGTCCCGGAATACCGGTAAACGATTCTGCAACATAAAACGGCTGAGTTAAGAACTTTTGAATCTTTTTTGCGCGGTTTACCAATAATTTATCTTCATCAGCAAGCTCATCCATGCCCAAAATTGCGATAATATCTTGCAGGTCTTTGTAGCGTTGCAAAATTGTTTGTACTTTTCGCGCAACTTTATAATGCCGTTCGCCAACAATGTGCGGATCTAACGCTTTCGAATTTGATTGGAGCGGTTCGATGGCAGGATATAATCCTAGCTCTACCAACTTTCGTGAAAGCACCGTGCTTGCATCTAAATGCATGAATGTTGTTGCAGGTGCCGGATCGGTAATATCATCCGCAGGTACATATACTGCCTGAATTGAAGTGATTGAACCATTAATAGTATTAGCAATCCGTTCTTGAAACGCTCCTAATTCAGAAGCAAGTGTCGGTTGATAACCAACTGCGGAAGGAAGGCGACCGAGAAGTGATGAAACTTCAGAGCCTGCTTGTATTAATCGAAAAATATTATCAACAAACAGTAACACATCTTTTTTATCACGATCACGGAAATATTCAGCCATGGTAAGGCCGGTAAGTCCGACACGGAAACGTGCACCGGGAAGTTCGCCCATTTGTCCAAAAACTAACGTTGCTTTATCAAGTACTCCTGATTGACTCATTTCAATCCAGAGTTCATTTCCCTCGCGCGTTCGTTCACCAATACCGGTAAAAACAGAAACGCCGCCATGTTCAACGGCGATATTGCGAATGAGTTCAGTTACAATAACTGTTTTCCCAACACCAGCACCGCCAAAAAGACCAATTTTTGAACCTTTTAAATACGGGCATAATAAATCAATTACTTTAATGCCAGTTTCTTGGATTTCATTTGTAATTTTTTGTTCAACTAACGGTGGTGGGTCACGATGAATTGGCCAGCGCAAGGTGTTCACTAGAGGTTCTTTTGCATCGAGTGGTTCTCCAAGCACATTAAAAACGCGCCCGAGCACTTGTTTGCCTACTGGTACCTCAATTGGTTTGCCCGTATCAATAACGGGAAGTCCGCGAGCAATGTTGGTAATATCTTCAAGCGCAATGCATCGAACAATACCGTCACCCAAATGTTGAACAACTTCAATTGAAGCAGTTGATTCAGGATCGCCATTGTGTCCTGGAATAATAATTTTGAGCTCATTTAAAATGTGCGGTGTTGTTTCTTGCGAAAATTGCGCATCAATGATGGTATTGGTAACGCGTAACACAGTTCCGCGTTGTTCAGACGCACGGGGTGCTTTTTGGGTTGCCATGGAGCTCCTTGCTGCAACGCTCATAATACATTAATCTGATAATAATTTAAGGCTAGTTTAAGCACAGAAAGTTGTAAAGTATAATGTATAAAGAAAAAAAGATTGTTATCGCAACTCATAATCCGGGAAAAGCTGAAGAACTTGCTCTGCGGCTAGCTCCTTTTATTTCGACTGTTTCACTTACTGACCTGGGTATTACACACGATGTTGAAGAAACCGGTACTACATTTGAAGAAAATGTATTGCTCAAAGCAAATTATTATACTGAAGCGAGTAAAATGTTAACTATTGCTGATGATGGTGGATTGTGCATCGATGCTTTAAATGGTGCACCTGGTGTGTATTCATCGCGTTTTGCAGGGAAAGGTGCACGCGACGAAGATAAAATCGCAAAAGTGCTCGAAGTGATGAAACATGTTCCAGCGGATAAACGAACTGCATCATTTGAAGTAATATTGGCATTGGGAATTCCGGGCGAACAGCCAAAATTATATTATGGCACATTACCCGGTGTTATTACGTTTGAGCCGGCAGGTTCCTTAGTCCCGGGTTTGCCCTATAAAACTATTTTTTATGTACCAGAATTTGGTAAAACATTGGCAGAACTTGAAGACCACCGCATAACCTATTTTGGACATCGCGACCAAGCAATTGCAAAATTGGTTGCGGATTTAATTCACATTTAAGTTAGAGTGAAGACGAATTTTTTAATTTGTTGCATACCAACTTTTGCAGCTCTTTTTTCCAATTCATTTACGGTGAGTAATCCTGCTTGCGCATTTGCATGACTAATGACGCTTGCGCTGTTGAGCATACCGTTTATTAATGCCTGTTCGATTGATTTTTTGTGCGCGAGCGAAGCTACAAAACATGACCCAAACGAATCTCCGGCCCCAACCGTATTGGTTACCGTGATGGGAAAGCTTGGATGAAAAAGAATAGTATTTTTTGTCGCAATGTAGACTCCTTCTGCACCATTGGTGACCACTACAATTGCTGGTCCCTGAGAAAGTATTGTTGCAAAATAAGAAACGAGATCAAACGTTGCTGGTTGATTGCTGCCTAATAATTCAGGCATAATTTTTTCTTTATTAATTAATTGTGCACTGCTAAGCGCTTTTTTTGGCAATGTGTGCATAAATTGTTCAGCTTCTTGTGTGTTTAGGATTAAAACAGTAAGAAATCGTAACGATTTGTATAAAATTGCTGCACCTTCTCCAGCGGCCAGTTGGCTTCCACCAGGATTGGTAGCAAGTGGAATCTTTAGTTCGTGAGCTTTTTGTGCAATTGGTAGCAATAATTGTGAAGACTCTCCGCTCAGCGATGTTACATACAGTTGATCAAACTCTTTCAATCGATCAAGCGGAAGTTGTTGTTCTTTGAGTGTGGCATTAACACCGCGATACGCCAGAATAGTTCTTTTACCGTGTGGCGCTGGAATAATGCATGAAATACCGGTTTGACCGGTGGCACTGGTAACGACAAATTCCGTGTTAATGTGTTCTGCTGCGAGTTGTTTTGTGATCATTTTACCTGCATCATCATTACCAATTTGACAAACAATTGAAACGTCAAAGCCCAAACGTTTAAATGAAACTGCGCAATTGGTGGCGCCACCACCAATTGCTGATACAATTTTTTCAATTTCTATTTTCGAATCGGCTTGCAGAATAATATAAGGCATGTTTTGTAACTCAATCGTTTGGAATGTATTGTTGATGAGATACATATCATGCGTGGCACCACCAATTGTAAGCAGTTTCATTAATTATTACCGTCCTCGTTCAGATTCAGGCATTAATACATGAACTAATACTTCATTTGCATGATTGACCCAAATGACATTAATATCTTTGATGATTTCTTCTTGTCCAATTAAATCGTTTTTATTTTTGTGCGGTAAAATCACATGCGGTACACGATTTCGTTTCGCGGTGAGTATTTTTTCTTTAACACCACCGATTGCCATTACATCACCATGTAAATTGAGTTCGCCAGTCATTGCAAATTGTGCATTAATTGGTCGCTGTGTGAGTGCTGAAAGAATGGAAGAAAGCATTGCAATTCCAGCCGAAGGACCATCTTTGGGAATGCCACCAGCGGGTACATGAATATGCAAATCATAATGCGTAAACATTTTCGCATTGATGTTAAATTCTTTTGCATGTGTACGTGCATAACTCAATGCTGCTTGTGCTGATTCTTTCATCACATTGCCAAGCTGTCCCGTTAAAATTAATCTGCCTTTTCCTGGCATCACTACCGCTTCAATGCGAATCATTTCACCACCATATGAAGTCCAAGCAAGCCCGTTGGTAATACCAACTTGATGTTCTTTATTAACATCATCTTCAAGGAATTTGCGGGGTCCAATCAATTGTTCAAGATTATCGGTCGCAAATGAAATTACCTTTTCTTCTTCAACAAAACAGCGTGCGGCCTTAGAACACAATTTACGAATGAGTCGCTCAAGTTGACGAACGCCCGATTCGCGGGTGTAATTGAGAATTAAGTCTTTGAGGACTTCATCATTGAATAACAGGTTGTGGTTTTCAAGTCCCGAATCTTTAATTGCCTTTTTAATCAAATGCAAACGCGCAATATGGATTTTTTCTTCCATCGAATAACCAGAAAGTTGAATAATTTCCATACGATCACGCAACGGTTCAGAAATGGTATCCAACGAATTGGCAGTTGCAATGAAAATGACTTTAGAAAGATCAAATGGTACGCCCAAATAGTTATCATGGAATGTTTTGTTTTGTTGTGGATCGAGAACTTCAAGTAATGCAGCTGATGGATCTCCACGGAAATCGGCACCAATTTTATCAAGTTCGTCGATGATAATTACTGGATTGCATGAACCAACTTTTCTAAATCCTTGAATAAAACGGCCTGGCATTGCGCCCACATAGGTGCGGCGATGCCCACGAATTTCCGCTTCATCTTTAACACCACCAAATGAAACACGGAAGTATTCGCGGCCTAAGCATTTAGCAATTGATTGGCCAAGAGAAGTTTTGCCAGTACCTGGGGGCCCAAAGAAACATAAAATTGGTGTATGAGAATCTTGTTTAAGTTTACGAATCGAAATGAAATCTAAAATTCGTTCTTTAATATCTTTAAGTCCATGGTGATCTTGATCAAGAATCTCTTTTGCATGTTTGATATCAAGATTATCAACTGACTCTTTACCCCATGGAAGAGCTAACATCCAATCAATATAGTTGCGGGTTACCGAAGCTTCCATTGAATCTGCAGCAGTTCTTTCAAGGCGATTAATTTGTCGGTTGATTTCGGTCAGTGCTTCTTCAGGAATGGCCAACGTTGCAATTTTTGCACGAATTGAGTCCATATCTTCAATATCATCTTCGCCAAGTTCTTTTTTAATCGCTTTTAATTGCTCGCGTAAATAAAACTCTTTTTGAGATTTATTCATTGATTCGCGTGCGCGTGTTTTTACTCGTTCTTGAACTTCAGCAACTTCAAGTTCGCGACTCAGATAAAGATAAATAGTTTCTAAAAATTCACACAATGTTTCTTTTTCCAACAATAATTGTGCATCTTGTACCGATAAATTGAGATGTGACAAAATAAAATCGGCTATTTTTTGAGGATCGTTCATTTTTGAAAGAATAGTGTGAAAGTCTGGACTAAATGTTTGCCCAGCGCAATCCATGCGTTCGGTAAGTTCTTTAATATTTTTAATTTGAGCAACTACTTCAGGGCTTTCTGAAGTATCTTCATGTTCAATAACATCAATCCGCGAACTTAAAATTGAATTGTGCGTTAACAACTCATTTGCTTTAGCTTTGTGCAATCCTTGAACTAAAACTTTAATTCCACCTTCAGGAATTTTTACTAAACGCATAATTGATGCAACGGTTCCAACCGTAAATAAATCTTGCATCCCAATTGCCATTTCTTGATCTTCAAGCTGTTTTTTTGAAGCCAAGAGCATGATTAATTTTGAACCTTCAACTGCTTGTTGTACACCTTTAATAATCCGCTCATCCAACACCAATAGTGGAACTATCATGTGGGGAAAAACCACCACGTCCATTGTTGGAATCACGGGGAGTATGTCAGGAATTGTTTCTTTAATATTTTTTGATGATAAGGTTTTCATTACACTCCCCCTTATTTATATTTTGCCCAAAACACCGTATACTTTCTGCGTTGCAACAATTAATTGCACGGTGTTATCCCGTATCCCTTTTACTCAGTGTAGAATATGAGCAATTTTAAAAACAACAATTCTTGTGTGCCTGCTCCATCTTGCCTATTTGAATACTCTTTATATCAGTTGGGCTGCTAGCACTTATGAAACTCGCTTCGATTATTTTAAACCAAGTAGACAAAACGTTTTATGTACATAAAACGGCACAAATGTTGTTTACCAACATCAATGCTACTTTTTGTGAAGGTAAAACCTATGGCATTTCTGGTGTTTCCGGATCGGGAAAATCAACGTTGCTCAATCTTATTGCCGGTCTTGAGCAACCAACCAAGGGTACTGTTGAGTATGCTCATGAAGATGTACGATATTCAGCGGAAATGCATGCACACCGCGCACGACAAAAATCGCTCGGCATTGTTTTTCAACATGCACAGCTCATTTATCAACTTTCAGTGCGAGAAAATGTTGCAATTAAAGGATTTCTTGCAGGAATTTCGCAAGCAAATGCTTACCGCGAAGCGGATCTGTTGTTGAAAAAACTTGGTCTTGAAGATAAAAAACATGATTTTCCAGCGACACTTTCAGGTGGTCAGCAACAACGGGTTGCGCTTGCGCGAGCGCTCATTTCACGCCCAAATTTTTTGCTTGCTGATGAACCAACAAGTGCACTTGATACCCAAACAGGAACCGAAATAACCGCACTTTTTTTAGAATATCAACAAACATTAGGTATGGGTCTCATTATAAGTTGCCATGATCAACTATTGTTATCACAGATGGAAAATATTCTGGAAATTAACAATGGCACGTTGACTTTTACTCAAAAAAGGGAAAACAGATGAACAGAGCAGACATCAGAAAAAAAACGGTACAAGTTGCTTCATCCACCATGCTCAGCCGTTTGCTTGGATTGGCGCGTGAAGTGTTGATGGCAAACTACTTAGGAGTTGGACCGTTGGCAGATGCATTTCTGACCGCTTTCAAAATTCCCAATTCGCTGCGTAAAGTTTTTGCTGAAGGAGCCTTGAGTGCGGCATTGTTGCCATCGTTTGTAGCAGAAAATGCACAAAATGATAAAAAAGCGGTAAATAGCCTCATGACACTTTCGATGATGATCTTCGAAGGAATTTTGTGCATTGTGTGCTTAGTTATTTTTTGGAAAGCAGAAACAATTATTCGTTTTATTGTGCCCGGATGGTACTGTGTAGTGCAACCACCTGCTACATTTTCACTTTTTGGTATTCCGTTCATCGATCAAACAATCGGCTCTTGCGTGGCATTTTTATCGACAACTCAGCCCAGCCAGCAAGCACTTTTGGCTGTTTCTTTTTTGCGTATTTTGATCAGTTTTATTCTCTTTTTATCAATGAGTGCATTACTTGCAAGCGCATTGCAATCAGTGCACCGCTTTTTTGTACCTGCATTTGGACAAGTGCTCATTAACGTTATTTTTATTACCGGTATTTTGGTTTGTATCTCTTATCAATTACCGGTTACTTACTTGTGCTTTTTTATTTTGTTGAGTGGTATTGCACAGTTTGTGTGGCATTTAATTGCCTATTTTAATGCCGGTTTTTCATTTGGACCAATTGAAGATTCCACCTGGAGCGCAATGAAAAAAGTGCTCCATAAATTTATTCCTTGTTTATTGAGCATGAGTGTGATGGAACTCTTGTTATTTGTTTCCACCAGTGTTGCGTCATTTTTACCTGCAGGATCAATTTCGCTAATTTATTATGCAAATCGGTTTATGGGCATTCCACTTGGTGTTTTTTCTCGTGCATTTTCAACTGTTTTATTCCCCTCATTTGCGCGTGTGGGCACCTATGCGCACCGCCGATTGAGTTTTTATTTATATGAAGCTGCAAAATTGATTTTTTGGGTGATGGTGCCAGTTTCACTCATGTTTGCATTTGTTGCGCATAAATTATTTTTGACGCTGTTTTTATCAAATAAATTTACTCTTGCCAATGTGCAAGAAGCGGGAACCATTTTAATGATTTTTGTTATTGGTCTTTTCTTCTTTTCGCTCAATCATATATTGCTCAATTTATATTATGCACTCCATGAAACACGCATTCCGCTCATTATTTCATGTGTGGTATTAGCTACCGATCTATTGCTTAGTTATTTTGTTTTAATGCCACTTTTTGGTGCTACCGGTATTGCGCTCGCGACTGTGATTGTGAGTGCGCTACAAACAGCACTCTTTGCTTATGGGCTGTATTACTTTTTTGGGTTTACTTTTTACGGTACAGCATTTGCACAATTTGCAGCGAAAAGTTTGTTGCAATGTGCGTTGGTAAGTGGACTATTTTTAATTTTATACTATGCGCTCATTGGCATCATTTCAATGAGTTTTGGCTCATCGGCACCAATGTTTCTCAATTCGCTTATATTTTGGGTGTGGTTTATACCGCTTGCTGGAATCTTTTTTGGTATACTTTTTAAAACGCGCAAACTGTTTGGCATAAAACTTTATTTTCTTGAATAAGGAATGCATGAAACGAGAATTTTCAGCCGGCGTGGTGGTATTTTATCGACACGAAGAGACAATTGAATATTTGCTACTTCATTATGAGTCAGGTCATTGGGATTTTCCTAAAGGCCATATTGAAAAAGGTGAAACCAAACAAGAAACTGCGCTGCGGGAACTGCAAGAAGAAGCAGGAATTAGTGCACAATTGTGCGAAGGCTTTGAAGATTCATTTGAGTATTTTTTTAAAAATTCAAAAACACACGAACTGATTAATAAAACAGTTTATTTTTTTGTCGGACAAACATACACCAAAAAAATTAAGCTTTCTCATGAACACATTGGTTATGAATGGCTCGAATATAAACAAGCACTCAAAAAAATTACTTACAAAAATGCGCAAAATTTATTAAAAAAAATACATGCGTTTTTGCAAAACAATTAACTGTTGTTATTATTTGTTAAATTTTTCAACAATTCATGCAATTTTTTAAACGGATTTTGTTTTGTAAGTTCATCTTGCGTTAACCACAAGATTTTAATTTTATCGTTGCGTGATTTAAAGGCTGTTAAAAATTCTTGCGCTTTTTGCAAAGTTTGTGCATCTGGCTTTTCTTTTTTTAATGCATCTAGATGTACATATGCATTGTTGGTTAATGTTGCTTGTTGCTCATTAAGAACCCAATTTTTTTCTTCTAAATATTTTTTGTACTCGTTTAATGAAGTGAAAAAATAGTTTGTTTGTGTTGGTAATTCGCCAGTTTCAACATTACCAAAGAACCCTAATGATTTATTAATCGCATTGTAAAAAATGAGTTTGTCGTAAACCTTATTGTTTTTGCTAGCGACTTTAAAGAAAATAAAAGGTTGATCTGAATATACTTTATCTGTGCAAATTGATCCTTTGCTTGAAAAAGAATTTTTAGGGCTGAAAGGACAATATGCTTCAATCATTATTCTAAATGAATAACCACGAGACAAATCTATGTTTTCGAGCGAAATGAGATCATTAATAAATATATAGCGGCTCAGTGTTTGTGAAAATTGTATTTTTACTTCATCGCTATTTCTTTTATTATTGATTTTGAAATTCTGGTCATCAATCTTGGTCCAATCAAGTTCAGTTTCGATTGCTTGAACGTGATAAATACCAGTTTCGTGTTTAACCAAATCTGCAGAGTTTTTTGGTTGATAATAAGTAATAGCTTTTTCCTTTTGAATAATAAAACCGAGTGCAAGAAATGGATCGATCTGCTTACTTTGTAGATTTGAGAAATTGGTTTTATAAAAAATCAATGGTAGATCGGAATTGAGTGACTTAACCTCAGCTGCATTTTTTAAATTCAAAAGAGTTTCACCATATATTAGATCTTTCAAATCCGAAGATAATTTTGGATGTGAAATAATCCATTCAGCTTTTTCCTCTAGTGAGGTATTTGAATTTTCCATACACGAAAGAATGTGGGTGGTTAATAACGTACAAAATAATAAAAACTTCATGAGAGTTAACTTTCAAAAAAAAATATTTCTGTGCTTAGGTTACAATAATTATTGGTTAAATGTGACCAAATTATTGAAAAAATGGCTATTTTTTTGAGAGTTGCCGGGCGATGAGAGATGGGTGAATGAGAAAAGTGCACATCATTACGTTATCTTTTTTGAATTTGGTGGCGGGGGCTGGATTTGAACCAGCGACCTTTGGGTTATGAGCCCAACGAGCTACCAGGCTGCTCTACCCCGCGTCAATTTTTTAATTTTCAAAGAGTCTCTTGGAACATGTTTGAAAAACATAGGTTGAGACATGTATAAAGGTACTGTTTTTTTATTCTTTGTCAACACTTTTAACTGTTTTGTCCGATTAAAATTACACATACAATTGCTGTTTGTTTGGTATGGGTGACTGAAACTTTCACTTCTGGAGGCGCAATTAAGAGTTCAGGTGCACAAATCGAGAGCAGCTGCCACTGTACCGCAAGGTATGGTGAATCGGTAGTGTGATGCTGCAGGGTCACATGTTTTGCAACAGGGAGAAATGATAGTTTTTTCTGTGCAAACAATTGGCAAAGAGCTTTAAAAAATGCTTCTTTTGCTGCAAAACGAGCTGCAAATCGTTCGGCGCTTTTTACCGAAATTGATCTGCAATAGATGATTTCAGCAGGTGAAAAAATTTTAAGCAATTGTGCATCGGTGTAAGCATGCCAATGCCCAAAACGACTAATTTCGACCGCATCTAAACCAAGAGCGATGTTCATGAACGCATTTTTTCAAGTGCTTGATCAAGTGAGCGGTACATAATTGCTTCGCGTACATGCGCAACTTGAATTTGTTTCGCGTGTTCAAGATCTGCAATTGTGCGAGCAACTTTCAAAATTTTGTGGTACCCGCGCATGCTCAAGTGCAAACGCTCAAAAGCTTGTTTTACTAATTGTTCAGCTTCCGGTGACAACATGCAAAATTGGTCAATTTGATTGGGAGTCATTGAACTGTTAAAGGTAAAAGAATTGCCAAAACGGTTCTGTTGTGCCTCGAGTGCTCTTTGTACACCGGTAAAAAGTTGTTCAGAGCTCAATGCCCGTGCATCATTATTTTTGAGTGTATCATAATCAAGTGATGCAACATTAATTTGCAAATCAATGCGATCTAGCAGTGGACCTGAAAGTTTTGCTAAATAATGTTCAATCGCATTTTTTGAACAATGGCATTGCCGTTTTGTGTCACCCAAAAATCCACACGGGCACGGATTGAGTGCGACAATGAGTAGAAAATTTGCAGGAAACGTTATGGTATGATTAGCGCGCGAAATGCACACCGTTTTATTTTCAAGTGGTTGTCGCAATACTTCAAGCGTTGTGCGTTTAAATTCAGTGAGTTCATCTAAAAACAAAATGCCATGATGCGTGAGACTAATTTCGCCTGGCTGTGGAAATGAACCACCGCCAACTAACCCTGCTTGCGAAATTGTGTGATGCGGATTGCGAAATGGGCGCTGGGTGATTAATTTTTGTTGAGCTAATTTTCCGCTGATCGAATAAATTTTAGTAGTTTCTAAAACTTCTTGAAACGAAAGTGGTGGCATGATTGTTGGAAGCCGTTTTGCAAGCATAGTTTTGCCCGAACCTGGAGGCCCAATGAACAAAATATTGTGTCGCCCTGCAGCGGAAATTTGCAATGCACGTTTTGCTTGGTGTTGTCCGCGCACTTGGGAAAAATCAAGTTCATTTTCATTGTGCAGTGGCAGTTGGTAGGCGCTTTGTGTTGGTGCAATTGGTGTTTCGTTGCGTAAATAGGCAATTAGTTCAACCAAACTTGAAACGCCAATAACTTCCAATTGTTCAATGAGTGCCGCTTCGTGTGCATTGTCCTTTGGTACAATAAGCCGTTTTTTGCCCAAGGTTTGCGCATCGAATGCAATTGCAAGTGCACCTTTAATTGAACGAATTGTGCCATCAAGCGAAAGTTCGCCAATAAAAAGTGTTTCAGAAGAAAACTCTGGTGTTAATGAAACTAGTTTTGCAGCACACAAAATACCGATTGCAATGGGCAAATCAAACAGTGTACCTTCTTTTTTTAAATCGGCTGGTGCTAAATTGACCGTGATTTTGCGTTCAGGTAA
Organism: Candidatus Babelota bacterium; assembly: GCA_022707425.1. Classification (GTDB taxonomy): domain Bacteria; phylum Babelota; class Babeliae; order Babelales; family JACPOV01; genus JACPOV01. Next base: position 41,977 of record JAKJAQ010000009.1, on the reverse strand, counting down.
ACGAATGCCGCTATTTTTCAGCGCAGTTTGAATTCTTTGCCGACTTTCTTTAATTGCGGTATCGGGCAACCCAACAATAAAAAATTGAAGCATCCCATATGAAAGATCAACTTCAACTTCTACACCGTGCGCTTCGATTCCTACCGTTGTTGCTGAAAATATTTTTGCGTGCATGTAAATACTTTGGATTAATTTATTTTTTTTCTATTAAAGATTTTTACTCAGAGTAGTAATTATATCCTCAAGCTCTTCGGCTTTTTTTGTACGATTTTCATAATAGCTATTATGATTTTTGTATGTATATCCTACTTTACCAAGAGCGGAAATGCCGGCACAGGTTGTTGCAACGCCTGTTTTTTTGTGCCCTGAAAAAATAAGACCAATACCCACTGTTGCGACAAACGCGTTGAAAATCCCACAAGTAAAATAAAAGGTATGCCATTTTTTTAAATTTTGCTCAGAGGTTTGCTTCTCTTGTTCTTCTCGAATTTTTACGAGAAGATTTTGAATTACCGATTTTGCTCCTGATGTTATGAAATTTGTGTCTAAATCTCTCGTATGTTTTGCCATATATTTTATATCGTCGATGTTTTTTGTTTGAATAGAATGGGCAATGATCGTGAGGGCAGTTTTTTTTGCAGAAGGTGCTAAAATGCTTGCCATTGTAAATGAAAATACTTGTGGATTTAATGTTTCAATACTTTTTTCCAATTTATATTTATCAATCATAACTTTGAATTTATCTTCATCCATAGAATGAATGGCGAATGAAGTTGCAAATAGAGCAATCAATATTAAAAATCTCAAATTCAAATACATCCAATGTCCTTAAAATTGCAAATGATAGTACCTTAATTGTATCGATAATTCGATCAGGATGTCAATTGGAATATAATTTGATTTAAAATCTGCATATTTTTAATCAAATTATATTGTGGAAAAAATGAAGAAGCGTTAGATGGTGGCGATTTTTTTAAAATGGCGTACACTAAAAACAACCATCTTCATATAATACGTGCGACTTGCAAAGGAGTTTACCTATGAAGCGCTGCCGGTTATTGTTAATTGTCATTTCGTGTGTAACTATCTTGTGTGCACAAGACAATAATGAACCATGCATAGATCAAGAACCATTAGTGAGTTTTTCATTTAAAGAAGTTCCATTCTTAATTAAAAAAGGGCGCAATACTTCTTCATTAGTCAAATTATTTCCAACGGGACAGTTCCCCTATGTTTTTCCTGAAAAAGCATATTTAAATGGCCAAATAGGTTGTGTTAATCCTCTTGTAAATAAAGAGGTTGCTCTCCTTTCCGTTCTTGGTGAAGCACCTGTAATTGTTACCAAAGATCAACCAGGCGCGCTTTATTGGGTTATGCAAGGAAGTTCAGCTGAAAATATGTCAATTGTTAGCATTGAAACCATAAACGATGCAGATAGAAAAAACGAAGTGCCGCAACAAACAGCGGCAATTGTCGGATTAAGTTTTGGTGCAACTGCTACGCAGCTTGCTTTGCGCAGAGATTATTTTTTCTTAGCAGTAAAAGGGCATGAATCAGAATTTGGGCAATCGGGAAGCGGTATTGCACTCTTGAGACTTGATACTGAAGTGGAGACATATAAAGAAGAAAACAAACAAACAGGAAAAGAAGAAGAAAAAACACGCATTAAGCGTCGTTTTTTTAATCCGCTTGATGCAGTGACCGGTGATGATTATGGCAACCGAGCTTTTCCAATTGATTGTTCTGTTGAAAATAATCCAATTAACATTCACGATGGGTTAGCAGAAATTGTTCCGAATGTAGTAGATATGCATTGGGATGAATCATTGCACCGGCTTTTTGTTGGTCTTCAAGTAAAAACAAAGCATGATGCACGGGTTGACCAAGGTGCGTGTGCTGTGTTAGTTGGGCGTATTGAGAATGGGCATTTAAATTTTGAACCGCTTGTGCCACATGATCTGCTTAAACAAATGGGCGATTCAATTGTTGCTGGTACCGGTCCTGATAAATCAATCTCGGTTCATAAAATACGCACCATGAAAACAACAACCGGTACCATGTATCTTATTGTGCAAGGTGGCAATGGAACACCCGATGAAACGGTCAATAAAGTTTGTGCGCTGCCACTTGTTGAAAAAGGATTAATAGCGTTACTTGATACATGGGTTTTTGATAAAGATGTTGGCACGTTAGCAGCACCCGATGTTACCATGACAACTTCATTTGGTGCGACATTTGCACAAAGTGCTGGGCACATTGAACAGATGTGCACGCCAAATCAACTGCAAACAATGGTTGGAGCGAATCACGCTTTACCAGGAACAGTTAGTGATATTGAAGTAGTGCGCGATGCAGTGTGGGTTGCCGTGAAAGGTCAAACGGAGCAACAAAGTGGTTTGTTTGTCTCGTATGCAATTTTTGATGAACAGGGAAGAATTGCTGCATGGACTCCTTGGAAGCGTGGTATGTATAGTAGAGGAGCGCCATTTAAATTTTGTTTCAACCCAATCGATCGTGTAATGCAGGTTCTGAGCATATTGGATGATGGCCGTGTTTCCTATCACACAACGAGTTATTTTGAATTAAAAAATGGTGATGAAAAAAAACAAGAACATCACAGCGAAGTTGCCAAACAATTGGCTACCACGTTTTCACAAAAAGAGGGTGGTATACAAACAATTATTTTTAAAGATGCGACAGATCCTTTTCTTGCAATTGATAACGATTTGAGCGGATTAGTCTTGGCTGGTGGTTATCAAAAATGTGCTATAGTGCATTCGCCAAGTGCAAAAAAACATATTTTTAATGATGAAGCACTCAAATCAATCGGTGCAATTACGCAAATAGCAAAGATGCAAAGTGATGCGACGGTTTGCTTTCTTGCAGGTGGTGTTTACGGTGTTGCCATTCTTGTAGATCAAGAAGGTAATGGTGTACCACGTTTAGAAAAATTTGAAGATTATGTTGATCTTTTTGCTACAGAAAAGTATCAATGGAAAAAAATAAGCGATCATAAATTAGTGCGTAAAATTATTGGTGGTTACAATTGTTTTTATGTTGCAACGCGCGATTCGATTGATCGAATTGATTTTAATCAAGCACACCATGTCAATTCATATACCACAACACAATTAATGAATACACAGCAATTGCAGAAAGCAACCATTAATGATCTTATTATTTCAACGAACACGGCAATTGTTGGTACCACTAAAGGAATGTTTTTTGCATCAATAGATTGCGCACATTCTCCTCAAGCAGAATATATTGAATGGAAGATGGTTAATGAACTGGGTAATCAAGCAATAATAAAATTTTCTCTACTTACACATTCGGGAAATGAACATCAATTAGAACCTGCCGGGCAACTCTATGTTTTGACCGGTTCGCTTATTGAAGGTCGTGGATTCGTGTATCGATTATTTGTACACAATGGAGAGATAAAGTTCGTACCGTTTAGCAAAGAGCAACGATGGCTTGTCAACTGCCGTGGATTTCGGCACAATTTGATGGCTGAAGGTTCTTTGGTGTTCAGTACGAAGGGTTTAACTAGTGGCCAATCACCAATGATTCAAATTCAGCAAATTGTACAGCCTGGATATGTACCTGGAGTGCGTCAAAGCATGAGTACCTACATTCCGCTTATAACTGGATGGTCGCATGTTGAGCACATCATTTTGGACACGGCAACGGGTCATTTATTTATGTGTGGTGATGGCGGCATCTACCTTCGTGAATAGTCAATCAAGATAAGGATAGCATCGATGACAGCAAAACGTTGTTTTTTGCCAATAATTTTTCTCTATGCACTTCTTATGTGCACAGTTCCTCTTGGGGCAATGTTTCCTATCAATTTATTTAAACCGTGGGATATTAACTTACGGCCACCACAATGGCATAATACCTCCTTCCAAGTAACTGGCTGGGGAGAGTTTGGTTTGCATGCTGATGGATTTGATGCTGACGGGCATGAAGTTCCTGTTACGCAAATTTGGACGCCCAATCAAGATGCGCTGGCAATGCTCAAAGGATTTGGACCGAATAGTCCAGAAACCGATTTTTTTGTTAATGTACTTGGCAGTCCCACCGATGATGGCATTCGTGGGAATTTTAAAGTAACGGGAGATTTGGAAGCTTCGACGTTTGGTTTTGCTCTGCGTTATCACGCTCCACATAATTTTACCGTAGGATTTCATTTGCCATTTTTTGCGATGAAATTAAAAAATATTTTTTTTATCGATCAAACACAAGATGTGACTCCTGCTGATGTGGTAGTAAAAGATAATTTAACCAATAACTTTGCTGCCGTAGTTGCCCAATTAGACCCGACACTTGATATTACCGGTTGGAAACGGATGGCGTTTGGTGATGTTGCTCTTGTGATTGAATGGATACGTGATTTTTATCAAGGACGGCCTATTTTAAAAAATGTTGAACTCAATGCGCGTATGGGATTGACGATTCCGACCGGAGCCCCTGTTGATGAAAATAAAATTGAATCAATTCCATTTGGTTTTGATGGTTCATTTTCTTTTATTGGTGGCGGTGGCATCATGATAAATTGGTGGAATTATCTGCGTGGTGGCATTGATGCGGAATTTATTCATCTCTTTGGTAACACGCGCGAACGACGCATCAAAGTGCAAGCAGAACAGACCGATTTATTATTTTTGGCAAAAGCACGAGCCTTTAAGCAATATGGTTTTACGCAACGTTTTGATGTGTATTTAGAAGCATTTAACTTGCTTGGTGGTGGGTTATGGTTTGGAGCAGCCTATCAATATTGGCGGCATGATGATGACTCATTGACACTATGCACCAATGATTTTTCACAAGAAGTTGCAAATACTGCACAAAATTTGCAAGGTTGGACAATCAATGAGCTCATATTCAAAATAGGGTACGATTTTCAACATGTGGTGTGCGATGATAATGGATTTAAACCACAAATCTCTGCATTCTATAAAATACCAATTGTTGGTACCCGATCAATTATTGAAAATACTATTGGCGGAACATTCACGGTTAATTTTTAGGGATATCACTTAAATGAATAACTATATGAAGGTGCTTTTATTAAGCACACTGATGACCTCTGGTCTAAATGCGATGTCATATCTTTTTAATAAACCAGTTACTCCACGGACAAAAAGGAAGCAAGAATTAAACAACACAAAAAAAATTATTTTTGCAATTCATGAAATTAATTCTAATGAAGTAAGTGATGTTGTATTATGCAAGAAATTTATTGAATCATTTAATAGATTAACCGATGAAGAAAAAATTGAACGAGCAAGAAGAGGCGCTATTTTTAATGATCCGGCAACTGGTCAAATGCCTCGGTATCTTGCACAACTGAATGGCCATGATTTACACAGTTTGTGTCAAGAACTTGAAATTCCAACTTATTGGGCGAGATAATCATTTAATCAATTGGAATAATCTCAGTAATGATTCCTTGTGACCGTGCCATTATTTTTGCTTGGGTTGTTTTAATGGCTTTCAAAATATGTTCACGCTTTGGAGTGATATATTCTTCTTGTTCTGGCAACTGATTAATGGTCAAATTATCACTAAACAGATCTGTTTCAATGGTAAGGAGTGTGTCTGGTGATAAATCTGAACCCGTGAGCTCCAAGAAATAAACGAATCGTTGTGTTAATGTGGTCAGCAGATCATCAAGATCATCTTCGGTGATAATTTCATGGTTTTTTAAAGTGGCTAGATGATGAGAAAGTTCTTTAAACGATTCCCAAATATCGGTTTGATCAAGCGGCGACCACACAATTTTTGCAATGCTGGTGTCAAGAAACCGGACCAGGGTGCTGCGCAACTGCTCTTTATCGATCTGATCTTGAACAAGTTCGCTCGATTTAATTTCTTCAACAATATCGTTTGCGAGCGTGTCTAAAAATTTATTTGGTTCAGCTTTGAAGTAATCAAAATGTGCATTGAATGCGGTAAATAAAATTCTTTTGATCAATTTTTTAAGTTTTGCAAAGACGGAAACTGGTACATCAACAAAATATTCTTGTACTAAATCTGGTAACCGTTGAGTAATGCCAATTACTGGTGTGATGGTCATATAGGGAGCAGCTTTTACTTTATTGGTGAATAAACGGAACGATGCATGTGCATGCATAATTCCTTGCTTGGATTGATTACACCAACGCAAAAATTGTTCAACATGAATATCAAGATTGTGTGGAATAAAATCGGTTGCGTATTCTGGACGATTGAACTCTTCTTTGAGAAAAGTGCTAAAACCAACTTTGCTAAATTTAATTGGTTGGTAAAACGATTCCAAAAGCTTATCGCTATCTAACGAATAATCTGCATTATGAGTAAGCTGGAAAAAATATTGATTATCCTCCGCCATTACAGTATGAATGAAAATAACTGCAAGCACGTGCATTAAAACCGATTGTTTTTTTAATGGCATCATGTTTCTCCTGCACAATTGAGAAGTTATTTAGTATATTATATTAGAAAAGAATCGTATCATGAAAATTATTATACATGCAATAAGTTCGATTTGCTATGCCTACGTACCGCAAAGGAAGCAGTGAATGGGACTGTTTATATATCAGGCGCTGAGTAAAGATGGAAAAAAATTAAGTGGTACCGTTGATGCACCGACTCCTGAAGCGGCGCGAGATTGGGTAATCAAAAATGGTATGTACCCAATTACCGTTAGCACAACTAGCACTCCGGGAGTGCAGTTATCTGGATTCAAGCGCATTCTATCCTATCTATCAAGTGTTTCAGTCAAAGATAAAATTTTATTTACCAAACAATTAGCAGTTTTGCTCAAAGCTGGTGTGCCACTTTTACAAGCGGTTGAACTTCTCATTGAGCAGTTTAGTGGCAAATTGCGCACCATTTTAATTTCAGTAAAAGATGATTTACGAGAAGGTAAATCGCTTGCTGAGGCGTTGAGTAAATATCCAAAAGTTTTTGATAATATTTATATTCAGTTGGTACGCGCAGGTGAAGCAACCGGTAAATTAGAAACAATTTTGGAACGTTTAACCGAATATATGGAGCGGCGCCAAGAAGTGATGAAGCGTGTGAAAGGCGCGTTGACCTATCCATTGATTCAGCTTGGAGTGGTGGTTGTTGTTGTTATTGCACTTCTAACATTTGTGGTGCCAAATTTAGTTTCCACTTTTGCTTCGCAAAAAATGGAACTACCGCTCAGTACGCGTATTTTGCTTGGTATGTCAGATTTTTTGTTGTCATATTCTACTTTTTTGATTATTGGTGTCGTGTTACTCTATCTTGCATTTCGTTGGTGGAAATCAACACCCAGTGGAGCACGAACAATCGATGTTATTAAATTAAAAATTCCGGTAGTGCGGTTTTTTGCACGAATGGGAGCGGTGGTGCAATTTTCACGCACACTTGGTATGTTAGTAGAAAGTGGCGTGAATTTAGCAGAGGCGCTTGATATCGTCGTAAAAGTGATTGATAATCGCGTGCTTGCAGATGCGCTCAGAGAAGCGCGTGATAAAATTATCAAACAGGGTAAAATTGCAGAATATTTGCGACAAACAAATATTTTTCCACCGATAGCAATTTATTTAATCAATACCGGTGAACAAACAGGACAACTTGATTTTATGTTGCTCACGATCGCAAAAACATATGAGGACGATTTGGCTGAGTATTCTAATACCTTATCTGCATTACTTGGTCCAATTATGTTGTTAGTAATGGGTGTGGTGGTTGGATTTGTGGTACTTTCGATCATTCAACCAATTTTAGGTCAAACACAGGCATTTAATATTTGATGAAAGGATTTTTGTATGACACAGAATCAGCGATTAGCTGCACCAGGATTTTCATTTATCGAAATTGTCATAGCAATATTTATTATGGCACTGGTAATGTCAATTGGTGTGCCTTCATATTTCTATTTTGTTAATAAAGCACGCATCAGTACAACGCGAGGAAATTTAACGCTTCTTAAGAATAGTATCAATTTATTTCAAATGGAGCATGGAAGATATCCAACGAGATTGCTTGATTTATCAGAGCGACCACAAGGAGATGCAGGAAAAAGTTGGCGTCCTTACATAGAAAAATTACCAAAAGATGCTTGGAGCCAAGATTTTTATTATAAGATACTTCCCGCTGGTGGTAAGCGTCCTTATGACCTCTATTCATATGGTTCAGCTGAAGGCCCAGACACTCCTGTTGAGGATCGCCTTAGTGCTTGGGACTAAACCTGGATTTTCGTTTTTAGAAATTGTTGTTGTTCTGCTGATTTTAGGGCTGATTGGCTCAGTGATAATTCCTAATTTGCAATTTCGTGCTGCCGATTACCAGCGCAAAGAATTGGTGCAAAAGTTGGGAGCACTTGTTCGTGCTGGTTGGCAGCAAGCATTGCAAAGTCAGCAATTGCATCGCGTATGGTTTGACTTGAAAACCAAGATAGTTCGACTTGAGCGCGTAATTGAGCCAAGGGGAGAAGGGCAAAAACCACGCTACGAACCGGTCAATGTTGCGTATGCAACAACTCAATTTACGTTACCTGATGCAATTACGATCAAACAATTTTTTATTCAATCAAGTGATGCACTCAATCAACCAGGAATAAAGGTAGAATCAGTTTGGTTTTATATTGTTCCTGAAGGATTAGTACAAGAAGTAATAATCAATGCACTTGATGGAAACGATATTGATCCAAAAGGACAAGCGCACCAATTTAGTTTAATAGTTAATCCGTTTACTGCACAATTGAGTTTGTATGAATCGTTCAGCAAAATATAACGTGACTGGATTTACGCTGATTGAAGTGGCGCTCGCATTAATGATTGTGGGCATGCTTCTTACATCTCTTTTTGCTTTACAAAATAATATTACACAGGGTGTAACCGGCTATTCTCAACGGCTAGACCGAATTTTTTTAATGAAAAGAAGGTTAATGCAGGCGGTGTTTGATCGTGCAGAATCGGGTGCTCCAAAGCCAAATGAAAAAAAACAACAAGAAATCAAAGATCCTGAAACATCACTTACCTCTGAAATTAAAAGCCCTTCAAAAGGATCATCATTAACTTTATTTCCATCTGTTGTGATTGAAAAAGTAACGGCACGTTGGAAAGAATGGTTTGGAAATCGTAGCGAGACAATGATTACGTTTCTGTATTTACCAGAAAAGAAAAAATCATGAAACGACACGGTTTTTCATTGATCGAATTAGTAGTTGCTGTTGCGATTGCAGGAATGATTATGACGGCACTTTTTCAAAGTTATTTTTTGCTTAACCGAGTTGCAGGGTTTTTAGATGGTGTTATTGATCGCGATCTGCGCATTAGCATTATGCAAAATCAGTTAGAACGAGATTTAGCTGGTGTGTTTATTCCCGTGCAAGCATTCAAGCAACCAGAACCAAAAAAAGAAGTTCAAGAAAAGAAGACAGACGAAAAACAGGAATTGGTGCCAGAAACTAAACAACAAGAAAAACCAAAACAACTAGAACGTATTTTTATCGGGAATGAAAAAGATAAAAATATGAGTGTATTAAGTTTTATTACGGTAAATCCGGTGAATGTGTATGAAAAAGATAAAGGGATTATACCAAAACCGCGCGTAGTGAGAGTGGTGTATCGATTAACTGAAGATAAGCAGCAAAAAAATAGTTTTATTTTAACTAGACAAGAATCGACAGATTTGTCATTTGAATCATTTGAATCAAAAACTGCACAAAAAATTAAATCGTTTGAAATTGCACGATCAATAAAAACTATCCGCATTGAATATTTGCAGCGTGATGAAAAACAAAAAGATGATGCAAAAAAAATCGAATACAAAACGTTCACGCAATGGCCAAAACCAGAAGAACGATCCGAGAAAGAACAAAAACCACAAATGCCCGATTTTGTAAAAGTTGAAATTATATTATTTGACGAAAGAATGCAGCGAGAGAAAGTGTATAATTTTATGTATCAACTCTTTGATGAAACTAAAAAACAGTGAATCACACAACAAAGCAACCAGGATACATTTTAGTATTAACAATTATGGTGCTTGCAATTGCGGTAGCAATTGTTTCGCATCTTTTTTATCGTGGATCGGTCCAAGTTGCTTTTGATAAAACAATCATTGAACGTGAAAAAGCAAAACAATTAGCGTTTGGTGGAATTCAGTTGGCATTAAGTCAACTTTCTGTACTTGATACATCAACCACAACGACACAAAATGAGAAATCTTCAAATATTGATCCGCTCATCGAATCAATAAAAAAAATTGTACCGCAACTTAATGTGTGGCAAGAACTTTCATTGACCAAAGAAAAAGAAGGTATCGATGGCGAAATTAAATTGTGCATTGTGTGCGAAAATGGAAAAATAGATATTAATCAATGGTTCGACTTCAGTAAAAAAAAATTTATTAATGAAGGTTCTAAAGATCAACCCGATGCAAAAAAAATTATGCAGATAATTTTTGCGGGTATGAAAAAGTTCACGAATGATAAAGATCTTTTTGAAGTGTTTGAAAAATTCTTAAAACAGCGGCAGTATAAACTTAACGATATTTCGGAATTGTTTGAAATACCGGAATTTGCAAAAATTTTTAAAACGACTCTTTTTTATGAACCACCACAAAAGGGAGATGAAAAAACGAAACGACCATTATTTTTGAGTGATGTGTTTACCATATTTTCTGGACAAGCGGCGCTGCAAGCATGGTTGCTTTCAGACTCGATTTTAGGTGTACTTAATTTTAACCGAGCCAATCCAAATCGAGAAAAGCGAGCGAAAGAGGTCGAAGCATTGCTTAAAGATTATTCTAAGGGAATGCAGCCAATGCAATTATGGCAAAAGGCGATGCAAACATTATATGGCAAGGAAATGAAAGATATTCCAAAAGAGGCACTTGCGATGCTCAACCCAAAATTTGAACCGACCGTATTTTCTGTGCTATGTTATGGCAAAGTTGGCGCGATAGTACAAAAAATATGTGCTATTATAGAGAAACGCAAAACGACAGAACTTAATGGGGCACCGTTTGCGATTAAAAGACTCTATTGGCTTTGACAAAAAGGAACTAACTTGCAGATAAAGGCAGAAACGATAGTTGGCATCTTTATATTAATTGCACTCGGCATATTTTTTTATATGAGTTTTTTTCTGGGTGTTTTTCGATTTGACCGTATTCGGTACAATCATTACATCGTTTATTTTGACGATGTTTCCGGTCTTGAAAAAAAAGCGGACGTGAAAATAGCTGGTGTAAAAGTTGGTTGGGTTGAGAAAATTGATTTAGTTTCAGATGGACAATGCCAAGCACGTGCCGATATTATGGTATCGAAAAATTTTCAATTGCGCCAAGATGCACATGCAATAGTACGCCAAGAAGGTTTGATCGGTGCAAAATATTTAGATATTGTTCCTGGCGAACCGGAAATAGCTTTGTTAAAAGCTGGGCAAACATTGCGTACACCAGGCAGAACACCAGTTTCTGTTGATGATATTTTACATCGTGTAAGCGACATTGCTGCCGATGTACAACAAGTAACACATTCATTGAAAAACAATTTTGGTGGGCCGCAAGGACAAGAAGATCTGCACAATTTGTTTAAAAATTTTCAGCAAGCTGCAGAAAAAATTGCGTCAGTTTCATCCATGCTCGATCGAACACTTTCATCAAATGAAGGCAATTTGAACGGAATGCTCACTGACATGCGCGAATTTGCGCGTGACCTGCGGGATCAGTTTCCTTCATTGCGTGGTAACATTGAGCGTGCATCAGAAACTATCGATCGTGATGTTTCTCGCGTAGCAAATACGCTTGAATCAACTGCGCGAGCTTTAGAAGATGCAGCGATGCAAGCGCGTGATGGATTTAAAAACATCGGCTCTGTTGCAGAAAAACTCGATGAAGGAAAAGGGCTGCTGGGTAAACTTATTAATGAAGATGAAACATATCGCGATTTGAAAGTCACCATTGGTGGATTAAAAAATTATTTTACCAAAATGGAATCGGTTACCATTGTGCTTGATGCGCACAGTGAGTTTATGTACGGGTTAGCCGAACATATGCAATTTGAAGATACCAAAGGGTATTTTGATGCACGATTCCATACTTCTGAAGACAAATTTTATATTTTCCAGGTGGTTGGTACACAAAAGGGTACTCTCAGACGGCATGTTTTCACGAAACAATGGTTTGATGAAAATGGTAAAATACTTTTACCAAGTGAGTTGATCGCAGCTAATGTGCCACTTCCAGAATTAATTGGTCTTATTGAAACAAGCGATAGAACGCTTGATCAATTTAAAATTGGGTTCCAATTTGGAAAAATATTCAGAGATTTCGCATTCCGATTTGGTGTGTTTGAAAATACCGTTGGTTTTGGTGTAGATTTTGATATTCCGTTTGGCTGTCCAGATAAGTTCCGTTGGGTAACTACGTTTGAAGCATTCGACTTTAGAGGTCGCGATCGATTGAACGATGCGCGTCCGCATTTTAAATGGATTAACCGTGTTTTCTTCATGCGTAATCTTTATTTCGTCTTTGGTGCCGATGACTTTATCAGTCGTCAAAACGCAAACGGCTTCTTTGGTGGCGGTTTCCGTTTCTGTGATGATGATGTTAAATATCTTCTTGCAGCAGTTGGTATTGGTAGTCTTAAGGGTGATTAATTGTTTGCTAACATGCTTGTTGAGCAAGAGATTGTGAGAGCGTAGTTGGTTGTGATTTTAAAAAATTCTCGACAATTTCTTTGTTTCTGGCTGCTGAGTACTGTTTTTTAGTTGCTAATGTAGTATGATTTGCTGCACGATTAATTGCCCGTCTTGTATTTTCAGGTTTCATGTTCATACTAATTTTGTATTCAGCCATCCATGAACCAAAAACATTTTTAAGAAATAAAAGTCGTTTAAGTTTTTCTCTTAAAAGTTTTACTGTTTTTCCATAACCAGGAAATAAAGCGATTAATTTTATTTTTTTTAACGATTCATATTGCCAAATGAACGAGTTTATATGATTCATTTCGCTATTTATGTCAACGATGAATGCCATGAGTGGGGTAATGAAATCAGCAATTTTATCAGCAGCTTGATATTTTTTTTGAATTGCAAGAACGAGCTCGCGAGAAAGTTGCGCCTGTGAAATTGATTGAAGTTCATCAAGATCGCTTTTATTTTTCCACGAAGCCCAAGTATCCGGTTTGAAAATACGATGATGTAAATAAATAAAACGAAACCATATTCCCGCATAGATTGCGCCAACGGCCCCAACTGATAGTTGCATCGAATTTTCTTTTGCATAGGCGATCATGAAATCTGAAAAATTGGTTAATTTCGTTTTAACGAAATCTTGTCCCGCTTTGGTGTAATCGACAAATGCCTGAATTTGTTGCTGAAATGAGGTCAGTAGATTTGTGTTAACCACGGTATTATTGTTTTGATATGATGGATCGGTATGAATAGTAATATAGAGTGTTGATGGTGTTCCATCAACATGAACTTTTGCTGGTGTTGGTTGTGGTTGATTCAATTGAGCAAAACTGATACTTGAAGCGAACGTTAAGCATAATAATATTAAAAAATAACACATATATTCCTCCGTTTTTTGCGCTTAAATCAATGAAAGAATAATGAATGGTGGCATTTTAATATAAGCAATGACAGCCAATGCGCCATAGGCTCTATTGAGCCACGCTTTTTTTAATTCCTCGTTGCTATTTTGAGCACTGTTGAGTGATGTATTCTGATTTTGTATTGCTTGTGTTATTTTTTCTTGATGTGTTGTTTGTGTTGTGTGAATTCGATTGTTATTAATGATGGTATTTGAATTGTTTACCGCATTCTTTTGCGTTAATGATGATAAAAGACTAATATCGACAGTAACATTTCCATCTTTATCGACGCTTACAATCGGTTCCGTAGATGGATTATGCACAGAAATGGTTGTTGCGAATAATTGGCTGCTTAGTATTAAAATTGCTGTAAGTATATATTTTTTATTAAACATCCCTACTCCTACCCTAAAAAAAGATACAAATCTTTCATATCTAATGTACGAATAAATGTTGATTAAACACAATCATTAAGAACTCTTTTTAGTTTATTGATCAGCTGTGTAGAATGATAACGACAAAAAAAGGAGTTTTGTAATGCAAAAAAGAAAAGCTGCTTATCCGATTCAAGATTTGCTTTTAAACAGATGGTCTCCACGCGCTATGTCTGGTGAGTCAATCACCGATGAACAGCTCATGACACTGTTTGAAGCTGCGCGCTGGGCACCTTCTTCTTATAATGGTCAACCATGGCGTTTTATTTATGCAAAACGTGATACGCCCCATTGGCAAAAATTATTTGATTTGATGGTGCCATTTAATCAAGGATGGGCAAAAACCGCTGCGGTTTTGGTTGTTATTGCTTCGCGTGATTCGTTTACACTTAACAATAAACCTGCGCGTACTCATTCTTTTGATACTGGTTCTGCTTGGGAAAATTTAGCATTACAGGGGTTTGCTGATGGTTTGGTGGTGCATGGAATGGAAGGTTTTGATTATGAAAAATCAAAAAAAATGCTCAACATTCCTGAAGGATACACGGTAGAAGCAATGTGCGCAATTGGCAAACCAGGCAAAAAAGAAAGTTTGCCACCAGAATTGCAACAACGTGAGTTTCCTTCTGATCGTAATCCGATTCAATCATTTGTATTCGAAGGCGAATTTAAAGAATGATCATTGAGCATTTTATTACAGAGCAATTACGCTTTATTATTGTGTATCAATTAACGGTAAATTGTTTTTTCATGTTCGTACTACAAGATCAACTCCCTTTAGCGCGGCAACTAAAGGGGTTTATAGCATCAATTGCTATTTCTAGCATTGTTGGGGCGATGAGTTTTGTAGCAGGGTCTCTTTATGCATGTATGAACAATATGATGGAGCATAATGTTCATCTTTGGATTTTTGATGGTATTGTGGGTGCCTTTTTACAATTAATTTTTTGGTATTGTTGGTTACTTCCTAAAGAACATAAAATACTGGTTTATTTAATTATCGTTGCGTTGATAAGTTGGGTGCTTGGAGTGTTTTTGCTGTTCGTATAAGCAGATGCTTGAACAGATGCAATTGATATGGTACGATGCGCGGAGTAGTGTTGAAACAAAAAAAATGAACGGTAGAACAATGAACGTATACAAGTTAGTCGGATTATATGCAGTTGTTGTGGCAGGTGGGGCAATGATGGTTGCTGCATTAGCCGAAAAAAAGGATATGGAATCGAAAAGAGGAATTTTGCATTCGGTTGCAGCTCTATCTCGCAAAACCGATTTTCCTGTTGAACCGATTTTTATTGAGCGGTGGTCGCCGCGAGCATTATCACCTAAAGAGATTACCGATGAAGAGCTGATGCCACTCTTTGAAGCGGCTCGCTGGGCTCCTTCTTCATATAACGCGCAACCATGGCGCTTTATTTATGCAAAACGTGGCACAGAAAATTGGAACACGTTATTTAACTTGATGGTTCCTTTTAATCAAGCTTGGGCCTGCAACGCATCGGCATTAGTTTTAATGGTTTCGTATAAATATTTTCCGCATAATGGTGAATTTTCTCGAACGCATGCCTTTGATGCGGGAGCGGCATGGCAAAATTTTGCGCTGCAAGCATCACAAATGGGACTTGTAGCTCATGGTATGGCCGGGTTTGACTATGATCGTGCAAAAATCGAACTTAACATTTCTGATGATTACGAAATATTGATGATGATTGCAGTTGGCAGGCCAGGTAACAGTGAAGATTTACCGGCAGATTTACGCACGCGTGAAGAACCTTCGATTCGTAAACCGGTGAGTACTTTTGCATTTGAAGGTAAGTTACCGTAAATTGTGTCCATCAATAATTACGATTTTTTTAAAAAATCTAAAATGCGTTTTTCTTCTTTGTGCATGATTTTATATTCTGAATCGGTTTCATGATCATAACCGCGTAGATGACAAATGCCATGCACAAGTAAAACACGCATGCGTTCATCAAGAGAAACGCCAAGTTCATCTGCAACTTGGTTAACATATTCAAGAGAAATAATTAAATCGCCAAGATTTTTGTCTTCATCTTCATGAACAATGATCCGTTTACCTGGTTTTAAATCTGGGTGATAGGCGAATGAAAGAATGTCAGTTGGTTTGTCTTTTTCGCGGTATTCTTTATTGTAGCGATGAATTGTTTTATTGGTTGTTAACCAAATTCCCAAATCAAAATCACCATAATTCAAAAAATGGAGAATAGATTGTGCATCTTTTTTTAAGTGCGCTGGATTATACTTAATTTTTCGCTGACTATTTTTTATCGTAACCATTTTTTTACAACTGCACCGTTAAAATGCGATTTTCATTGTCTTGAATTAGTTGCGAACCATTCTCATTAATACCAACATGATATTCAATTGTATGCGCGTGTGTAATGCCTTTTATTAACTGTTCTTGCAATTTAAGTAAACCCAAATGTTCTTGTTGCTGACTGTAAATACGTAATACATTCAATTCTGTTTTGAGTGACAATTGTTGTTCTGATTTTAATTTTCGAACAGCAGTGATCACATTGATAACTTGATCAATTGCATGAACACTCAACTCAAATGCATATGGTTGTTGAATGTTTTTGAATTTTGTTAGATGTATCGAATCAATTTTCAATGGTGAACGATACAATTCTTGATAAATTATTTCAGTAATATGCGGTAAATAGGGTGCATACATTTGTAAAATGCGCAAACCAACGGTAAATAGTGTCCAGCGCGTTGCAACAATTTGTTCTGCGCAATATTGTTCTGGTTTGAATAGTTGGTCTTTGATCAACTCAAGATAGTTGTCACAAAAATGATGCCAAAAAAAATGTTCAACTGAATCGAGAGCTAAATTAAATTCATGATTTTGCAAATATGAATGATATTTCTTAAAGGTTGCCGATGCGCGATCAAGAAGCCATTCATTAATCGTGCCACACTTGGTTGTATCAAATTCTTGATCAATTGAAACAGTGTGTTCTTTAACGAATAAAAATGCGTTCCATAATTTTGTAATCAGTCGTTGACCAATGCGCAGCTGAGTTTCAGAAAAAACCATATCATGCCCCAAACTGCCCGATGCAGTCCAGTAGCGAATTACATCAGCTGGATAACTCTTGAGCAATTGTTCAGGATCAGTTTTTGCATTATCTTTTGATTTTGCTAATTTTTCTTTTGAATCACTCAGTACATGACCAGAAATAACAATTTCTTTCCATGGAATTGAATGTTGATGCATCCATGTTTTTACAATGGTATAAAAAGCCCAGGTGCGAATAATATCATGTGCTTGTGGACGCATGCCCATTGGAATAAATTGCAATGTTTCTTTGTCGGTGAATGGATTTTCTACTTTATTGTTAAACAATGTAGAGCAAATATAAGGGGTGAGCGATGAAGTATTCCAAGTGTCCATCACATCGGTGTCACCCAGAATAGTGGTGCTTGCACAGTGAGGACATTTTTTTTGAGTAGAAGAAGTTTCTTGTGGATCAACTGGCAACTGTGCTTGATCGGCCAAAATAATTTCATTGCAGTTGGTGCAATGCCATGCGGGAAATGGAATACCAAAGAAACGTTGACGAGATAAACACCAATCCCAATTAATATTTTCAACCCAGTTTATGTATCGCTGTTTCATAAATGCAGGATACCAATCAATTGAATCGGCGATTTTAATAAACTGCTGTTTATGTTCTAAGATATTTAAAAACCATTGTGATAATGGTAAATATTCAATTTCTTGCTTGCAACGTTCATGAACATTTACTGCGTGAGTAATTGGTTTTTGGGCGCGCAATAAATTTTGTTCTTTTAAAAGTTCAATTATTTTTGTTCGAGCTGCATGTGCTTTTAAACCAGCAAGCGGTCCTGTAGATTCAAGCCAACGACCATCAAGACCAATTGATTGTTTAAACGGCAGTTGATATTTTTTGTACCATACAATGTCTGTTTTATCGCCAAATGTACAGCACATTACCAAACCAGTTCCTTTGTCTGGATTGACTAGTTCATCAGCAATAATTTTTACCCGATTTTCAAATATTGGAACAATTGCTTCTTTATTTTGGAGTGCTTGGTATCGTTTGTCATTTGGATGATATAGAAGTGCAACACATGAACTAAGGAGTTCGGGCCGTGTAGTGCCGATGATCAATTCTGTTCCATCATCAATCTTGAAAACAATATCGTTAAAAAATGATGGTTTTTCTACATCATCAAGTTCAGCTTGTGCAACAGAAGTTCTGCAGGCTGTGCAATAAAGTGCCGGCTCAAATTTACGGTAAATAAAACCTTTTTTATAAAGCTCAATGAACGATTCTTGTGAAATTTTACGCACTTCAGGCGAGATAGTTGAATAGCATGCATCCCAGTCAACCGACAACCCCATGCGCCGCCACAATTGTTCAAATTGTTTTTCAACAACAGCGGTTTGCTCGAGACACAAATTAATAAATTCGGACCGTTTCATGCTGTGAGCAGTTACATTGCATTTTTTTTCTACAAAACGTTCAGTTGGCAAACCATTATCATCAAAGCCGAACGGATAAAATACGGCAAAACCATCCATGCGTTTAAATCGAGCAATAATATCGGTTTGGGTATAGGAAAAAATATGGCCAATGTGAAGTGCCCCAGACACTGTAGGTGGTGGTGTATCAACAGAATAGAGAGGTCCTGGATGTTTATCGGTTTTGTATACTTGGCCATCTGACCACAGTTGTTGTGCTTGTTGTTCACTTGATTGATGATCGTATTTTTTTTCCATATCTGCTGCAATTTATGAGTTAAAAATGCATTTTTTTATTAGTGTAAGGCTAATTGCATTTTTGGTCAAAATTCAGGCTTTTTATAATTTTTTTCTTACTAAGCTTGTCGAGAAAGTTGCTTATTAATCTCACCTAGCAGAGCTCGAGCGGTATTTTTTAAATCTTCGGGCGCATCTGGTTTTTGAATATATTGAGCAATAACATCATATGACTCTTGAATTCGCCCCATATCATGTAAACAAGCTGCAATACGAAGATCGAGATTTGGCATAGGAAATTTAAGCGCTCTTGCCATCTGTAAAGACTCAAGACCTAAATCAAGGCTTTTTAACCGCAAATAGCATTCACCTAAATTATACCAGGATCGACCATCATGGCTATTTCGTGAGATAAGCATTCGATACATTTGTACCGCCTCATTGAACTGATTATTGAGACTATAAGCATATGCCAAATTAAATGCATGTTCATACGAGTTAGGTTCAAATTCAAGCAGCTTTTGATAACCATAGATGGCATCAGGATATTTTTGCATTGCCATTGCCATGGTTGCAAGAACGGTGAATCCTGCTACATTATCAAGATCTGCTTTCATGCATGCTGAACGAAAAGCATTGAGTGCTTGGTCATGTTTTCCTTGTTCCATATACAATTTTCCTAAGTTAAAAAATGCTTTGCCATAATAGGGACGCAATTGTAGCGCAATTTGAAGCATTTTCTCAGCTGTTTCATAATCTTTTTTAGTAATCAAAAATGAGGCCAAATTGTTATAGCCTTCGGGATAATTTCGATGGATATTGAGCGCTTGTTTCATGGTATCAATTGCAAGATCGAGTTTGTTGAGAGTTGAGTATGCAACTGCTAAATTATTCCACGGATCTGGATAATAACGGTCCATCGAGATTGCTTTTTTATACAAGGGGACCGATTCTTGCATGCGTCCTTGTTCTGATAATGCAACACCCAAATTATTATACGCGCGTGCTTTCAGGGGAGCATTTTTAATAATATTTGTCCAAAATTTTTCAGCTGAACTCCATACTTTGTTTCGTTGATAGGTGAGAAAACCTAATGGAATAAATAGGAGTGTGAGACCAATGAGATGCGCATGTGTTTGTGGTAAACGAATGTGAATTGTCTGCAAATATTCAAAAGCCAATTGAATACCTTTGACTAAGCCCGCTGCGATTAAAAATAAAATACCAATAGAACCTAAATAAGTTTTGTAATCGGCAAGGAGTTCAGAAGAAGGAATAATGCTAGAGCGCGGTGCAATGGCAATAAAAAACCAAAGAACAGCAAATCCAATAATTGAAGTTGGATTACGATAAAGCAATCTTGTAATATACCAAGCTCCAATCAATAAAATCATCAACGGTAAAATGCAATCAGGAGCAAAAAAACTATGAACTAATTTCCAATCATATTCAACACTAATAGAAAATGGCCAAACGAACATAAAGAGATAATGTAAAACCACTTTAAATTGAGAAATAAAAAAATGAAGAGGTGTAATTGGGTCTGAGCGCTGCTCAGTTAATACATTGCCTATATTGTTGAATGCTTGCATTTGTAAACCAAGTGCATTTTTAAAAAAACTTGGTTTTAAAAAATAGAGATACATTCCCCAAACAACAATCATTAAGAAACTGTGTATCCAGATTCTTTTTTTTAAATCGTTCCAATTACCTTGAGCAACAAAAAACCAATCAATGAGCAGGGTTAAAAAAGGAGAAACGATTGCAATTTCTTTTGTTCCAGCAGAAACGAATCCAAGAAAAAGAAATATAATCAATAATCCACTTTTTATTATTACAGAACGAGCGCTTGTAAATGCTAAGAACGTAAGACAAATAAGTATCATACAAAGTGTTGCAAGGCCTTCCAACTGACCTTGAATGACATAGGAAACCGTTTGCGTTTGCACTGGATGAATCAAAAAAAGACCTGCTGTGCATAACGCGATTGCGAAACGATACTGTGAAAAAAATGAATTTTTCTTCAAACGTGACAAGAGGGTGATTATGAAAAAATAAAGCAAAATTCCGGTAAGTGTATGAAAAGATACATTCATTAACCGATAACCAAATGGGTTGAATTTGCCAATTTTGTAGTTGATTGAATTGAGCCAATAGCTTATCCAACGAGGGCCAATTAAAAACAAACTCCACAACGTATTGTGCCTGATATTATAAAATTTCTGAATATTCACAATATCATCAAATTGAAAGTCATAATGAAGCGATGGATAATAAAAAAGATATGAAAAAGTTGCTAAAATGAAGGGAGGCACTATATAACGCCACCATGCATTTTTCTTGTTAAGATCAGGAGCATCAGATTCGATTTGTGAAGGTGGCTGAATTTTATTATCAGCAGCTTTTAACGATTTCATACCATTCCTTTTTTTGCTACTTGGTTTTGGCAATCAGTTTACTCAAATGTGTTGTTTTGCCAAGTGCTTTGATTATGCCTGTTTGACCAATAGTCACATTTTTTTTAGACTAATGAAAAATACCTTTAATTTATAAGGTTTTGATGACTATGATATCACTAAAAACGGCTGAATATTTGATTGCGTTTATCACGTTTGCTTTTACGTACATTGTTGGTGTAACCACTGGTGGATTTGCACAAGCATGGGCTGCGTACAAGATGGGTGATGATACACCAGCCCGCGTAGGTTACTATTCGTGGGATCCGTTCGTGCATGTTGATTTTTTAGGTGCATTGCTTTTTATGTATGCAGGTGTCGGTTGGGTACGTATATTACCAATTGATCCAGTAAATTTGCCAAATGTTTGGCGTCGTGCATTTGTTTATTTTTCACGTACCGTTGCTTATTGTTTATTAGCGCTTCTATCGCTACTCCTTCTTATTGTGGTATGTGGAGGGTCACTCGTTTCAACGGCGGTTGCTATGGGAAATAC
>JAKJAQ010000009.1:0-20172 GCA_022707425.1 Candidatus Babelota bacterium | reverse complement strand
CTTTATTTAAGCGTAATTTTAGGAGTGCTGAGTTTCATACTTGATGGATTTCGTTTTGTAGTTGTAACTTTTTTTCCCGACAACGAATTATTAAAAGAAGGTGAAATAATGAGTATTATTATTCCACTCATTATGTTGATTTTGTTCACCTATTCATTACGCGGAGTAATATTGCAAAGTATTTGTTTTCTTGGGTTTTTCTTAGCATCATTTTTAGGAGCTGCGTAATTGTATGGAGCAGTTGCATATTGATCAACAAATCGAAAATCTTCTCGTAGGAACCGTCCAAACAGTTACGCCAGAAGAATTGAAAAAAAAAATTGCACGCGGTAAACCGCTCATTATAAAATTAGGAGCAGATCCTACAGCACCAGATTTGCATCTTGGTCATGCCGTAGTGCTTTCTAAAATGCGCCAATTTCAAGATTATGGACACCAAGTTGTTTTTTTAATTGGTGATTTTACGGCACGAATTGGTGATCCGACAGGAAAATCAAAAACACGTCCTCCGCTTTCCGATGAAGAAATTGCACATAATACAGCTACCTATTTTGCGCAAGTAAGTAAAATTCTTGATCCAAAAAAAACAACGATCCGTTTTAATTCTGAATGGTTGGGTGAATTGTCACCTAAGGAGTTTATTTCATTGTGCGCGAAATCGACACTTGCCCGTTTGATAGAGCGAGAAGATTTTGCACATCGAATGCGTAACCATGAACCAATTGGTTTCCATGAACTTTTGTATCCATTAATGCAAGGTTATGATTCTGTTGCGCTGCAAGCAGATGTTGAATTGGGTGGAACGGATCAAACATTTAATTTACTTATGGGTAGATTTTTGCAAGAACATTATAAACAAGAACCACAAATTATTATGACCACACCATTGCTTGAAGGTCTTGATGGTGTTCAGAAAATGTCCAAATCATTGGGCAATTATATTGGTCTTGCAGAGCCAGCCGATCAAGCATATGGTAAATTAATGTCAATTTCTGATAAATTGATGTGGCGTTATATGGAAATATTGTTACATACTTCACCACACACCATTAGTATGTGGCAAGAGCGCGTAGCAAGCGGTTCAACACACCCGATGGAACTCAAAAAGCAAATGGCGCACGATATTGTTGCGCGTTTTTGGTCACCCGATCAAGCACAACAAGCTCAACAACAATTTGAAGCGTTATTTCAAGCAAAAGATTATTCTCAAGCAACTCAAATAAGCTTGCCAGAAAACACAGCAGCTCAATTGTGGATTGTTGATTTACTCAAATTACTTGGAGCGGTTACCAGCTCTTCTGAGGCGCGTAGACTGTTGGAGGCAGGCGCGGTTAAAATCAATGATGAAACGGTTACCGATTTTTCTGCAAAAATTACTTGGGTTTCAGGAATGAATATCAAGGTTGGAAAACACCGAATTTATCGCCTTAAATAATCAGACTAAATTTCTAGCGATAGGCAAAAGAGGTTATTATTTTGTTCTTTCAGAATGGTAATTCTAATTGACATAAAATACAGTTAGGTTATACTAATTATAGATGAAATAATAATGGAGGAAAATTTATGAAAAAATTATTACTTTCCTTGCTCACTCTTTCTCTCGTGCCGTTTTCAGCGTTTTCGATGTCAAATTTGGCGCGATTCAAAATCACAAGCGCAATTTTTCAGCAAAACCCGACAAAATTAGCAGCAGCGTTGCAAAAAAGTTATAACTACTCTGTACAACATGGTTTTGATTATAAAAAATTGGGAATTGTCGAAACAGAAAATTTTATAAATTTACAAAAACTCTTTCAAGTAAAAAAAGAGCTTGATCAACTAGCACAAAAAACTGATAGCCGATTTAATTTAACAAAAAAATTATTTGATGTTGGTAAACTTGCAGTAGCAGGTAATGGAATACACACTGGTGCGCAATTGTTGCTTGGTGGTTCTGAATTTTATTTATCTGGTGGGTCAACCATCGGTAGTGTACTAATGGGAATGGGTGGAAGTGCAATTGCAGGAGGAGCTTTTTTAATAAAAAAAATTGTAACTGGTCAACGTGGTACCAATCTTGCTGAGTGTGCAAAAATAATTAATCAAGCTCGCGATCAATTTACCAATGGTTTACTGTAAATAAAATTACGATAAAAATATTTTCTAAATTATTATTTCATTCTCTCTGATTGTTTAAAAATAATAATCAAGTTTAATACACTGATTATTGGGACAACAAACAGGGGGATTTTTTTATGATGCAAATCTTTATATGTATTATTATTTTTCTGCAATTTTTTGTCGTACGTGGATTTTATTGGGAATCAATTGCGTGCCATTATTTAGCAGAACATCTCAAGAATGAAATACAAAAACCGTATGATGCAAGCCGCGATTTTCCTGTGCTTACCTATGTGCAATGTCCTGTGCTTTTAAAAGTGGTGTTAATTACAATAATTGATAAACAAAATCCAATTCATCAAGCATTGCTCAAACGTGCATTGCGGCACGCAGTTATGATCGATAATCTTGAATCGGTAAGAGTTCTTATCGATTTTGGAGTAAGTGTCACGTCAACTTCTGGTGACCCGATTAATTATGTCAGTTCAAGTGAAATGACACATTTGTTAGTGACAAATGGTGCCCAAGTAAATAGAACGCACGGCTATTCAACACCACTTTATTGGGCTGCTGATAGTGGACACATAGAAGCTGTTAAGGCACTGCTTAAATTAGGCGCTGATCCAACCATTATTGATCGTAAAAATAATTTGTCGCTCAAGGAATGGCTGCAACAAAAAAAAGAAATGGCTCAACGGCATCACGATGAAAAGTTGATCAAGCTTTACAAAGAAATGAGTGAAGCAGTTACGCCATTTTTGAGATAAAAGTTATTTCGTTTCTTTTGTTAAATGAGGGAACCATTTTTTTATTTGTTGGGGAAAGGTTTTTTTGATTCCTTCATCTAATTCTTCCGGTAAATTGTGAAGTAGTTCCGAAATATCAATTCCTTGTTCTTGTAAAATAGTAATGCCCATTTTAGCGCGTTCCAAGTCAGTTGGATAACCAGTTGCAAACCAAGGAAGTGATTTGCGTTTTTCTTCATTAAATAGGTAATCGCTGATGTGACCAATTGCTGTTGTAAGCTTGTTATGCTTTATTAAGTTTTCATACATAAATCGATCTGCGCGTTGTTCAATTTCTTTCTTTTTATATTGTGAATTCAAAAAATGATTTGTAAATATAGCCAATCCGCTGACTGCGCTAGCGGCAAATTTTAAAGGGGTCGAGCGTACGTGTTTTGAAAGCAGGAAATAGGTGGCTGGCATTGAAAGCGCCGACAACATCAAAGCTTTTTTATTATGTTGTATTTTTTTTGATGCAATTTCAATAGATACATCGTTATTTACAATGTGTCCGATTTCATGATAAATACTAGCAATCATCTGGTCTAAATATGTGCGTTTTGTGCCTATTACCATAACTAATTGGGAATTTTTGAATAATGGGTCGCCACAGATGTGTGCATTATTACTCAATGTGTCTAGAGTGTCATTTTGCAATATAATAATTGGTTGCCTTATACCGCATTTTTCTAATGCTTCTTGAGCAATCTCATCAATTTCTGGATCCGCAATATGGGCATCATATTTTTGCTTGTAAAATTGAACAATTTCTTCAATTATTTGTGGTTCAGTTTTGGGTAATTGATCTGCGCTCAACAATGACAGCGAAATACAAATAGAAAAATAAACAAGTGAAAAAAGTCTGATTTTCATAAAGGCCTCCATTATTTGATAACTATAAAAAATCATATCATTTTTCACTTATAATTACAAGCAAGAATGCTGATTTGGCCGTTGTTCTGGATTATTTTTGAACAACATTTCCTACAACATATGCTCCGATGATTGCACTACTAAGAACAAACCCAGCTTTTATGCCATTGTATGACTTGCGCTTAGTTAATGTTGGTTCGTTATATTGTATTTGAGGAATAATGCTATCTGTTGCGATGTTTAAAAATTTACAGGTTTTTCCATTGTTAATAAGTTTATGCAATAAAGAGGCATGCTGGTCTTTCAAGATCTGATCATCTTGTTTATCAAAATTTGGGTATAATGACTTAAAATCTAAATCTACTCTTTTGGGTAAATGAGCGTCTGTTTTAGAAAAGGCCCCTTCAATTTTTTTTGAAGAAATGTACCATTTATCAAGTTTTTCAAGGCTCTTAAAGACGGCATATCCAGCCAAAGCACCTACGATAATGCCATCAATCATGGCTGCTGGATTAACGGTTGCTAACTTAAATTCAGTACAAAACGTATTTTGGCATAAAAGACTAAAAAACATACTCATTAAAGTGATTTTTTGAAATATTTTCATCGAAGTTCCCCTAAGTGTTAAAAAATGTCCAATTTTATGTTGATTGTTCATTACTGTACGAGTGATCGGCCTACGAGTCAATGTTTTTAAGATCTGGTCCGCTATTCAAACAGTAATAAATATGCTAACCTGAATACATGAAGAACCTATTTAAGCTGCATTCACCATTCAAGCCCGCTGGTAGCCAACCTGAAGCGATCAAAAAGCTCATTGAGGCACGCCCTAAAAACGAATCGGACCTTCCGCGCCGATCTACCCTTATTGGGGTGACCGGATCGGGCAAAACATTTACTATTGCTAACGTGATTGCAAGTCAAAATAAACCGGTTCTTGTTTTAGCACCAAATAAAACGTTGGCTGCACAACTTTATGAAGAATTTTCGGTTTTTTTTCCTGAAAATAAAGTGTGCTATTTTGTGAGTTATTATGATTATTATCAACCAGAATCATATTTGCCAGCGCAAGATGTCTATGTACCCAAAGAAACCAAAGTAAATAGTGAAATTGAACGATTGCGAGTTGAAGCAGCGGCTTCATTAGTTAATCGCAACGATACTATTGTTATTGCATCTGTTTCATGTATTTATTCACTCGGTAATCCACAAGATTATCGCGATTTAGGGTTTTCGATTAAAGTCGGCCAAAAAATTAAACGAACCGATTTGATCAATCAGCTTCTGTTCATTCAATATAGACGAAATGAAGTTGATAAAGGTTCTGGAACTATACAAGTATTTGGTGATACGATTGAAGTTAATTTACCGTATCAAAAAGAAAAATTACGCATCGAAACATGGGGTGATACTGTCGAATCACTTTCATGGGTTGAGAAAAATAATAATCGCGTTGTGATGAAGCTGGATAATACGATCATTTTTCCTGCAAAACATTTTGTAACTACACAAGAAAAAAAAGATGCAGCAGTAGGTAGAATTCAAACAGAATTGGAAGATTGGGCACCGCAATTGCCAAATCCATTGTATCAAGAACGGATCAGGCAACGAGTTACTCACGATATTGAAATGATAAAAGAGGTTGGCTATTGTTCGGGTATTGAAAACTATTCAATACATTTTGATGGACGAATGACCGGTGAGCAACCCTATTGCTTACTTGATTTCTTTGGAAAAGATTTTTTGCTCATTATTGATGAATCGCACATTGCAATTCCACAGTTACGTGGCATGTATGCAGGTGATAAAGCACGTAAAAAATCGCTCATCGATTTTGGGTTCAGATTGCCATCGGCAGCCGATAATCGTCCTTTACAATTTTCAGAAATTGAACGTTATTTTAATGATGCCATTTTTGTTTCCGCAACACCGGGTGATTATGAATTAACTCATTCTGACACGGTGGTTGAACAAATTATTCGACCGACCGGTTTGCTTGATCCTATAGTTGAGGTTCATCCGCGACTTGATCAAATGAAAAATTTAATCGATCAAATTAAAAAAACAAGGGAAAACGGGTTTCGATCGCTCGTGATGGTAATGACCAAAAAATTGGCTGAGCAGTTGGCGATATATTTAGAAGAGCAGCAAATCAAAGTGTGCTATTTACACAGTGAACTCAAAACACCGCAACGAACCGAAATTTTGCAAAAACTGCGTCTCGGTATTTTTGATTGTATTGTCGGTGTGAATTTATTGCGCGAAGGGATCGATGTGCCAGAAGTTGCGCTTGTGGCAATCATGGATGCCGATATTGAAAGTTTCTTGCGTGACAAACGCTCGCTTATTCAGATTATGGGCCGGGCAGCACGAAATACTGAATCGAAAGTGTTGTTGTTTGCAGATAAAATTACTGCATCGATGAAAGCAGCAATGGATGAATCGCAGCGTCGCCGCTCATTGCAACAAGAATACAATAAAAAGCACAACATTATACCAACAACGGTAAAGCGAGATGTGGTAAAAAGTATCACCAACATTCAAGAAGCAATTGCCCAAGCATCAAAAAAGAAAAAGAAAAAAGAATCAACAGCAGCTACTAACGTTCAAGATGTTCTTAAGCGCATCGTAGAGCTTGAAACTCAAATGCAGCAGTCGGCAGAAAATTTTGATTTTGAAAAAGCGATTGAACTACGTGAAGAGTGGTTACTGCTCAAAAATTCGGTCAATCAATAATTTCTTCTAAACTTGATCCGGGAACACAATATATGGTTCCGTCAAAATTAATTTTATAAACAACTTCTTCTTTTATCGATTGTGGTAAAAGTCCGAATAGACCACTAATGGTTGGGTGTGCTAATTGTCTGCCCGTGAATTCTTTTTCCTTTTGTGGCAAGCCTGCAAAACGCAGTAAAATATATTCTTTCATAGGTTCATCTTGTAAATCAGCAAAACCAATTTCTGGATATTTTTTTGTAATTTCTACAATTGAAGCAACGGGGGTGTATTTTCCTGGTTTGAGCATGTATAATTTGTTTTCGTAAAAATCAGCAGATGACTTTTCCATGGCATTTAAAGACATAATAAGTAATATGAATATACATGACACGATAACTATTTTCATTTAGCCTCCTTGTGTATTACTTTGTTTTCGAGTAATTTTTTTTTACCTCTATTTTTTTTAACTACCGTAACATGAGTGAATCTATGAATAAAATGGTTCTATTGTTGATTCTGGTCGCTGCAATTATTATTTTATTTGTATTTGTTACTCGCACGCAACGGCCACTTGAAAAAATCGAATATGCACAATTTACGCTGCAAGATATCCCTGCTATTTTTCCTCAAACACCGCACCAAGTTGATCAGTTAGCGCGTGAAACATTAGAACAAGCAAAAAAAGCTATTGCGTACATTATTGCCATTCCAGATGAACAACGTACATTTGCAAACACGGTTGCAGCATTTGATAATGCAGCAAGTTACGATTTTGCTATTCCAGTTCACATGTTTAGCATACTCAAAGAAGTTACCAACGATGCTGCATTGCGCGATTCTTTACGTGAGAAAACAATTGAAATGTCAAATGAAGCAATCGATTTATTTAGTGAAAATATACAACTCTATAAAGCGATCAAAGCATATTATAATGGCAATGCAAAAAAGGAACAGTTAACGAAAGAACAGCGCTACTATCTTGATGAGTTAATCAAAGGATTTGTGCGCGCAGGTCTTGATAAGCCAGATGAAACACGCATCAAAATTAAAACGCTCAAAAAAGAGTTGGCAGCACTCAGCATTGAATTTGATAAAAATGTGAACGGTTACAATAAAACAATTGAAGTAACGCGCGAAGAGCTTGCTGGCATGGATGATAGGTTTATTAATAGTTTGCCAAAATCTGCAAGTGGCAAATTTATGTTGAATACTTCTTATCCTGTTTTATTTCCTATTTTTGAATATTGCACCGTGGCAAACACGCGTGAAAAACTGTGGCGTTTGAATGCTAATAAAGCATACCCAGAAAACCAAGAAATATTGGACACCATTATCAAGAAACGTGATGAACTGGCAAAGCTACTTGGTTATACTAGCTATGCGCAGTACGATATTGATGATGAAATGGCACAAAACCCTGAACGCGTTGAACAATTTCTGAATGAATTGATTGCGAGAACAAATAAAAAAGAACGCGAAGAGCATGATTTACTTAAAACTGATTTACCCGAATCGGTTACATTAAGTTCTGATGATAAATTTTATCCATGGGATCGAGCGCACACCATGGCAATGTACAAGAAAAAACATTTCAACATTGATCAACGAGAAATTGCTAACTATTTTCCGATGCAATCTACCGTAAAAGGATTGCTCGATATCTATCACGCTTTCTTTGGCATCAATTTTAAAGAACTACCACTTTCAGGAGTGTGGGATCCTGATGTTACATTGATTGAAGTCACGTCTCAAGAAAATAACGAATTACTGGGCTATTTATTATTAGATTTATATCCGCGTCCAAATAAATATGGGCATGCGTGTCAATCAACTATTATTCCCGCGGTACAAAAACCTGATGGCACAAGGCAGCCTGCACTGGTGTTGGTAATTGCTAATTTCCCCAAAGCGTTAGGTGATGAACCTTCTTTGCTTGAATTGAATGAAGTGAATACATTTTTTCATGAATTTGGGCACGCGCTGCATGCAATTTTGGGAGCAACTCAGTTGGCGGGAACTTCTGGAACGCGTGTGAAAACAGATTTTGTCGAGCTGCCTTCACAAATGCTTGAAGAATGGTTGTGGGATGCAGCAATTTTAAAGCAGCTGAGCAAACATTACCAAACAGGACAACCACTTTCTGATGAACTCATCAAAACTATCATTGAACAGAAAAATTTTAGCACCGGTAGTTATATTCAACGTCAAGTGTACCTTGCATTTATTTCATTGCTTGTGTTTCAAGAAAATGGTGTTGCTGATACACAAAAATTGACACGCATGCTCAGTGACAAAATTCGTATTCACAGTATTTTCGATAATGACGATCATTTTGAAGTTTCATTCGGGCATTTGATGGGATACGGAGCAAAATATTATAGTTATTTGTGGTCGAAAGTTTTTGCACTTGATCTTTTTTATTACATTAAAGAGCGCGGTCTTTTAAATAGTGAAGTTGGTAAAAAATATGTCCAAAAAATTTTAATGCCTGGTGGTAGTATCGATCCAAACAAATTGTTGCGAGACTTTTTAGGGCGCGAACCGAACAGTGATGCATTTTTCAAAGATTTGGGTTTTTAAGGTAGTGCCTCACTCGCTATTGAAGCTTGAACAATTGGTAAAAAGTAAAGATAACAGAATTGACCACTTCCGGGACTGCTCATATAACCAGGATTTGGCAATTCATCAATTTTTCTTCCTCCAGGAGGTACATTTCCCCAACAGGTCATACCGAGTATTCCGGGATAGGTGGTAACTAAGGCTGCGTAAGCACGGTGAAGCAATCGCGTATCATGACCATATCTTACCTTAGCCTCACTTATTTTTGCTTCAACTATGCCAATATCAATTGTTGATGGCGCATTATTAAAATAGCGAACACTGCGCTGCTGTATCATTGATAATAACGATTGGTCAAAGAGTGATGTTAGCGCTACCATCAGTGCGAATATGATTATTCTTCGTAACTTCATGAGTGATTATTCCCCCCGTTATTTTTTTTAGCGTAAACGCCACCGATAAAATAAATTTGGAATGATTCGCCTTCGGGATTTAAGTATTCACCAATAATGGTTCCTTTGGGCTCGCTTCTTGCTAATGTACTTGATGTTCCTTTATGAGGTACTGGATCAAAGAGTGCGATTCCTTCGATTTCTCTTAATCTGTTTTGCATATCTAGAATTAATGTGGGATTTTTTGTATTACCATAAATAAAAAATTGCGCATTACTCCCTTTGGTATAATCAGGATTATCATACTGGGCAAGCCATTTGCGATCCGCTTTTGTGTTACGCGCCGATTCTATTTTTACAGAGTGTTGCTGTTGAAGTGTTAAAAAAACATTATGAATTTCTCTCAGTGCATCAACTTTGTTTATGAATTGAAACTGCGGAATGTAATGATAATATTCATGCTGAGGCATCATAGAATGCACTTGCATAGTTGCTAATGCAGCAAGAATGAACATGATTGATAAATGGCGCAATTTCATTCGTTACCTTTACGATTTATAAAAAATTCGGTATTTTTTTCCATCTTTTATAAATTCAGCAACATACAAATCTTTACCTTTAATTGGTTGTTCATTAGGTGAAATTATGCGTATGTGGTATTTGAGCGGTACTGTTTGTAATGCTTTTTCATCAACTTTGTACGAAGCATTTTTTTTGATGAATACATACTTCATCGGACCATTAGGTTTAAATTGGCCGATTTTTTTGTAAGTAGTTAGATCAATTTTTTTAATTGCTGCGTTGTCACCGATGATAATATCATCATAGTTATTGAATAAATTATTCTCAAAAACAGATGCCACCTGGTTTCCAATTTGCATCCAAGTAGGTTTTGATGGCATTTGTGCAACAACGGCTGTTGAAACAATAGTGAATGCTAAAAAAATTGTTTTATTTATTAATTTCATTTTGCTTCCTTTAAAAAAAGAGGCCCACAGAGAATGCTTAACGCACGGATGGTTTTTTGACCTCCCGTCCATGTGGCTCCAATATGAACCCCTATCTTTTTATTTCATCACAGATGGTTTATCGGTTTTTTCCTTTAGAACCAACTATTTCTGAAATTACTTTTGTCTTCTTGCCAAGATATTGAACACTTACATCATTCAATGCTTTACCAGCGCCTGATTTACCTTTAAATTCAGGGTTTTCATAGGTAGCAATTGTTGTACCTTTAAGCTGTGTTCCAGCATTACGATTAAGTTGAATTTCTTTTGATTTTAAGCCTTTAAAGTATTTATCAATATCGGTCAACAATTTATGTTTATGTTCTTCAGACCCGGGTGCAGCGGTGCCGATAAAGCGAACCTCAACTTCTTGAGTTTGGCCACCAATCAATTTTTTAGTTTGACCAAAAAGAGGATTTTTATAGGTTGCGATTACTTCACCTTCGGGTGTTGTAGTTTGACGACGCAACACAACATTCTTGCTATTCTTTTTAGCGAATGACTTAAAATAATTATTTATTTTAGTAAGGTAATATGCTTCTGAACCTTCATATACTGATGGTTCGCCGCCAATAACTACCGCATTAAGTGATGCACCAATAGCAAAGGGTGCTAAAAGCGCAAGTGCTAACAATTTCTTCATTTTTATTCTCCTTATATAATCATTATTTATTTGCAAATGTAGTTCCCATTGGTAAATAATAAATATCTACCGAGTTTCTTTCTTTTGAGCGCGGGCCAAACAGCTGATACGCTAAATTATCGTAAAAAGCGATTCTATAATTTGTATATTTTACTGGGTTTTGGTACACATCAATCATGAGTGGACTCAAACCGATTTTAGTAATATCTTGTGCTGTTTCATCTTTTCTTGTTGAAGCTAATCCTGGATTGTCGGCAAATTGTTCCGCGAAGAATTTGTCAATTCGATCAAGCACTTTTAAATAGGTAGCGGTACTGCCTGAAAATCGTAACTCGCCACCAAAGTACTGACCAATGTTGATACTCGACTTTGTTTTTTCATCATCGGGGCGTGTAAGGCTTTGTTTATCTACTTCAAAAACGTAAAACCCATTAAATTCTGTAGGTAATGTTTTTTTAAAAAAATTATCAATATAAACCAGTAAAGAATCTTCTTGTGCAGGTTGTTTTGCAGCTGGTGCATTTTCTTGCGGTTGCATTGCTATCAATGATACAGAGAGAAATGAAAGCGCGAACAATTTAAGTATGCGTTCCATAAATATCCTCTCGCTTTGTTTATCTAGTTAAGGTAAATAATATACTTCAACCATTTTTAGTTCACCCGATATTTTTCCATCTTTTTGGTATTTTGGGTTATTGTAGGTTGAAACTTTATTTTTGGCATAATTTTGAGGCGCTGTATAAATCTCATACATTTGAGAATCAAGGCCTACGTTTTTAATATTTTGATGCTGGTAATCAGCACGTTTTAAATGAATTCCAGGATATTTTGCTGCCAAATCAGTGAAAAAATTATCGATGTTCTGTAGAACGGCAGGATAAGTTACGTTGTTGCCTTTAAAACGAATATCATTGCCGCCATTTACAAATACTTGAGCAATTCGAGTATAGTCACCCGCTTTATTAAGTGGAGCAACAATAATCTCGGAACTTTGATTTGTCAATTTATTGTTAAAAAAGTCGTTAATTTCTTCCAGTACAACATCTCGGGCAATAATTGAAGTGCTCACAAAAAGAGCCGCTAAAACCATGACATGTTTCTTCATGTCAATCTCCTTTTTTTATAAAAAATGCTTTAATTAAGCTCATTTATATTATAATATTACAAATAATCATTATATGAATGCAATAATTTCTGGTATTTTTTTCTAGCCAGATTTCTTTTGGTTGAGTACACTTAACAACGGTGCTTAAGTGGTAAGGCAAATTAATGCAAAAACAGCATGGAATCGTTTTAAAAAGCTTTCTTAGCTATAGTCATAAATGTGTTATTTTTGACCGTGAATATGGCAAAATTGATACAATCGCTGTGCGAGATATTGAAAAATTGTCTCCTGGATTTCTTATTGCGTATCAACAAAAAATGCGTGGGCGCATCTATTATCTGGAAAATATAGAGCTCATTGAAACACCGCTTTGGCTTGCGCGTGATCATATTTATTTTTTGCATCACATTTTAGAAGTGTGTTATTACTGCATGCCATATGAATGCAATAATGAAACAGCATTTTCATTATTGGAAATTTTGTTGCATAAACCAGAGCAAGTTAAGTATTCTTGGTTTAAAAAAATATTTTTATTGAGACTGTTTAATAGTTTAGGGATGTATCCTGAGGATGAATCGGTGCACACAGAACGCATTGAGCAATTGTTGGCTCAATCATTTTTCGATGAACACGAACTGCTTGATTCCCATACTCATCAAGTAGTAAATCGTTGGTTGCGTAGTTGTATTGCGATGCATCCATATAAAGACCTTTTTAAAACTTTAGCTATAGGAAGTGATCATGTTCTTTACGAATAATTTTTTACCAAAACGCATAGCAGCGGCACTTCTTTTAATGCATGTATCAGGAATTGAGAGCGCGACTCTTCTTGATACATCAAAAAAATTCTTTTCTCCGGGGCGTAATGAACGAGAAGAACAACTTGAACATTTGAAAACTGACGCTGCTGCATGGAATACGACTAACCAAGAGCAACTCAAAGCAGTTGCTACACAACTTGAGCTCAACGATCGCGCATTGGTTGACGCAAAAAACCAATTGAAAAGTTCACAAGGCATTGATACCGATTTTTGGAATAAAAATATATCGTTAAGAAATGAAATTCACCAAGCATTATTTAATAATCAGTTGACCAGAAAAGCAATTAGTGGCGATTTGCAGCAACACATTAAGGAGCTTGAAACCTACCGTAAAGATCCAACATTCAAGTCACTTATTATTGAACCACGTGCCGTTACAAACTTTGAATCGGTGCAAGGATTGAATAAAAAAGTGTTATATCAAGAATCGGCAGTGCAACAAATTACTGCACAAAAAAATGATGCACTGGTAGAGCTTGATAGTCTGAAGAAAAAACTCACCGTTGCGATGAAAGAGTATCAAGAAAAAAAACGTGCACAAGAAGATTTTGGAACAAAAACAGTTGTGTTGTTTAAAGAATTTAATTTTCAGCAACGTGGCGAATTACTTGATTTAACAGAACGATTAGCCAATTATGAACGGCAAGTTGCTGAACTTAAAGTGCGTGAAATGATCAGCCGCATTTCACTCATCAATACAAAAATATTTTTAGAAACAGAAAAACTCAAAGTATTGAAAGAAAATCTCAATCGCATTAAAGGCGCATTGCGTGTTTCGGAAAATGAAGTAACAACTGCCAAAGAAAAACTTGAAAAAAAGAAAACAGAAAGTTTGGCGGCAAAAGAACAATTGTATCAAGAAATAAAAATGCTCACAGTGCAACGCGATCAGCTCAAAAGAGAACTTGAATTTTTGAGCAAAAGATTTGCAATCACTGAACGCGATGTTGCTGCATGGAGCGTTTCTTCAAAAACACCTGAAGCGTACAGTGCATTAGCGGAAGTTGGATTTAAAAGCGCACAGATAATGTTGCTTGATAGAAGAGTTGAATATCTACATGCGCAAATTGATCTAGAAGATGCAACTTTTAAACGACAAGAAATTAATTTCTTTATACTTTCCATGTGGTATCAATTAACACAACGAAGGCTTAAAACAAGTGATGAAGTTGCGCAGCATGTTAAACGGTTCAAAGAGTTGCAAGCTGAAGCGCAGCGTGAATTAGCGTTAATGCAAGATAAACGAAATGCGGCAACAAACTTATTAAATTTACAAAATAAAGAATTAACTAATTTAAAAAACTTCACACAAGAAGTTGTTAATGAGCAAGAATTGTTGTTCAAGCGCTACCCAACGCGATTTATTGCTCTTGCGCAACGGCTTTCCGATGCTGAGCGCGTAATGATTGAACAAATTGAAAGTACAAGCAAATTGATCGAAGTTGATTCGAATTTAATTGCGACGCTTGATGAAACTACCAAAGAATTAAGTTTTGTGCTTTCAGAACTTGAAACAAAAAGCATTTGGCAGCGTTCTGAATATGCCATTTCATGGCAAGGAATTCGGCAAGTAGTGCCCGATATAAAATTATTTATGAGCGATGTGCAACAATTAGCACATGCTGCAACCACACGATTGAAGTGGAGTTCGCTTGGGGGTGTGCTCAAGAGCGCTGTGCAACGTCCATTTATGATCATTGTTTTTATTTTAACTATTTTTTGTTTGATTATTCTATATGCACTTGCGCGTCGTCTGGTGCGCGCACTGCGCGGATGGTTTTTAAGTTCATCACCAATTGCGCGCTTAGTTTTATATGCAAACCGCATTGCTGGTATGGCATTATTTTGCATAGAAAAACATTTTTTTAGTTTATTCATTTGGTCAGTGATTTTTTGTCTTTTTTCATTTGGATTTATTAACGATTTGTTTGCGCGTGTACTTTTTTACCTCGTTTCAATTCCATACTTTTTATATGTTGCAACCAATAGCAAATTACTCATCATTGGCATGAATCGCAATTTAAATTATCCGCTTTTTAGTAAAAACTTTGAGCATCGTTTTTCAATTGTTTTTTTAGTGTTTTCATACGTTACTATTATTACGCTCTTATTTCGTGAAGCGTTTATTGCAGCAACGATACATAAATCTGAATTTCCAACAATTTTATTGGCAACCTATTCTCTCTTTTTACGCATAATGATTATTTTTTCAATTGGCCGAGACGAAGTAGTTACGTTTATTTCACGGCAAGGAGGGTTTGGTAATTGGATCGCAAAATATATTGGTGCGTACTATTATTTGTTACTCGCCGGCATTATTGCAATCATGATCGTAAGTGATCCCTATGTTGGTGGGTACGGTAATTTGATTTCATATGCCGTATGGGGAATTATCGGCACGCTCATCTTGATGAAATTATTGATGATTGCAAATATGTATGCAAAAAGATTTTTGGCGACAGCATATTTTGCAACCGATGAAGAAACAATGCATGAACGATTTGCGTATGCAAAAACATTGTATGGAATTTCGGTCATTTCTCTCTTTATTGTCATGCTCTTTATTGCGATTATGATTGGTACGCGTATTTGGATGCTTCCAATTACGTGGAATGATCTTGGCCAAATTATGAATTTCCAATTGTTTGACACGGGTGTTGATAAAACCACTGGTCAACTTATTTGGTTTACACCGCTCAAGCTGGTTGTGGTGCTGAGTTTTATTATTGGTGGGTTTATTATTTCTCTATTGATCAACCGATTTGTGTTGCGCTTAATTTTTGATTTGTTACCAGTTGATTCGGGTGTGCAAAACACTGTTACAAGTATTTTGCGCTATTTGATTATTGTGATAGCGATTTATTTAGGTTTTCAATGGGGTGGCCTCGGAACACTGTTATTAGCAATTGGCGTGGTAATTGGTAGTATTGGATACATTGTAAAAGAACCAATTGGTGACTTTATTTCGTATTTCATAATTTTAGTGCAACGTCCAATTCAAGTTGGTGACTATATTATGATCGATACAGAGCATGAAGGTCTAGTGCGTAAAATTACTCCACGGTCAATTATTTTGCGTCGGCGCGATAGCTACACCATTATTGTTCCCAATTCGATGATACTTACCAGACCAATCAACAATTGGAACTATGCACGCAATTTTGTTGCGTTTGATGATGTTGATTTTACCGTGCCCTATGAAACCGATCCAGTATTAGTTAAAACATTAATTGTACGTGTTCTTGAGCATAATCCTGATGTACTCAAAAGTCCGCGGCCAGTTATTCGTTTGAACGATTTTGGTGAAAATGGATTTCTGTTTAAAGTGCGTGGTTTTGTTAGCGATGTGAATATTTTGCGCAAATGGGATATTGCGAGCGATGTTCGTTTTGGATTAATTAAAATTTTCCGTGAACATCATATTAAAATTGCAGTTCCAACACGTGTTATTGTAACAAAAAACGAACAATAAATGTATATAAAAAAAATAAAACTGCTTTTTCTCAATAGTAACAAAAAGCAGTTTTATTTTTTTTAAATATGTAAAATCTATCTTTTATTAATCAATTTTTTAATACGCTGTGGCAGCTCAAGTTTAATGCTACCAATAACGAACATGGCGATCGCGCAAATGATCAAAATAAAATTAAAATACGCAGTGAAAATATTTAATGTGTAGAGTAAGAGCACAATACCAAGAACAAATAAAATAATACCCTGCGTGGTATTATCTAATTTGCTGAACTGAAAATTGAACATATCAGGATCTCCTTTTTTTTGACAAATAATGATACGTTAAAAATTAACTTAGCAAGGGACTGAATAACCTTCAAGTTTTTTTAGGAAAAGGATTGAGTAAATGAAAATATTTTTAGATACCGCTGATAAATTAGCAATTGCGCAATGGGCTGTCACCGGTTTAATTGATGGCGTTACTACCAATCCAACGCATTTAGCAAAAGAAAAAAAATCACCAAAAGAGTTGGTGCAAGAAATTTGTACCCTTTTGCCACAAGGTGAAATATCGGTTGAAGTGACAGAAAAAGAACCAGATAAAGTGTACGCACAAGCACTCAAAATTGCTGCATTGCATCAAAATATTTTAGTTAAAATTCCGTGTCACAAAGATTATTATGGAGTAATCGAAAAATTAGTAAATGACGGCATTAAAATTAATGTGACTCTCGTTTTTACTGTTGTTCAAGCGCTTTTCATGTGTAAATTGGGTGTTGTTTATATTTCACCATTTGTCGGTCGCTGGGATGATATTGATGCTCATGGTGGCGATGTTTTGTTTGAAATTCGTGAAATGATTGATCAGTATAATTTCGATACACAACTGTTGGCAGCATCATTACGGTCTGTTCAACATGTTCATCAAGCAATATTGGCTGGTGCCGACGCAGCAACTTTGCCAATTGCAGTTCTTGAACAATGTGCTGCACATGTGCTCACCGATCGTGGCATTGCTCAATTTGATGCAGATTGGCAAAAGCTGGATATCAAACAATTTCCATAAAAAAAATTAAGCTTTTTATAATTATCATTAATCAGTTAGTGTGCTTGCAGTTTATCTTATTGGAAATATAATAAATTAATCATTTTATTAACAATGTATTGCACTTAAAGGAATTAGCATGACTTTACTAAAAAATATATTGATGTGCTTTGTAGCTTTTAACATTTCGACAATTTCATTTGGAATGGACCGCAGACAAGAAAAAAGTAACAGCATGCTTCCCTTTTTGGTGAATGTAGCGATTACAGGAGTTTCGGCATATTGTTTGTCAAAATTTTTGCCTCAGGCATTGACGGAGCCCTCTCCGATTAATGTGGGTGTGACAAGCGTGGCTACTACAGGAATATATTACTCTGTACCAGCGGCATATGGGCAAGGAAAAACCATTGTTGAGTTTAACAATAGATGGTTAGATGAAAAAATTAAAAGTACGGGTTACGTAGTTGCAGGACTTGGTAAAATTGGTGCAGGTATAATTGTGGGTAATCCTCTTTGCGCATATGAAAATGTAGCTCATGGCCATTTTGATTCATTTACTTTAAAAAACAGTGCAAAACTAATTATAGGTGCACGGTTAATAACGAGTGGTATTAAAGATTTTCAAAGGGCATATGACATATTAGATTAAATAAATCTAAATTAATGTTCAGATAAAAAAAGCGCTCATGCTTGGGGCGCTTTTTTTGTTGCTTATTCCCTATATTCGCTTGGCGAATAACAAAATATAGATCCTATTAGAACTCCACCTCCCTTTTTATATACACAATTCTCTATAAATTTCTTGCGATTCATTGATACTGTACGTAATTCTAAAGTAAAACTAATTGTCTAATGGGAAAGAATGTATATGATGAATCACAATAATCATGAATATACCATAGATACTACGATCAAAATAACAAATTTTATTCCTCTCATTGCCATATTTTGCATTATTATCGCAATTACTGTCCTCTTGCAATGGTATCATGGTTTTACTGTTCTTGGTGCTATGAACGATTTTATGGCCGCATTTTTTTTGATTTTTGGCTTTTTCAAAATTATTAATTTATCAAAATTCGTTGAAGCATACTGTGAATATGACCTGATTGCTCAACAAAATAGACAGTACGCATATGTATATCCTTTTATTGAATTAGGTTTGGGTTTTCTTTATTTATTTCGCATTTTTCCTTTATTAACAAATATAGTAACACTTATTATTTTTGCTATCAGTTCGGTAAGTGTGTTTATTGCATTGCGCAAAAAAAATCAAATTGTGTGCGCATGTTTGGGCGCAGTTTTTAAATTACCCATGACCTATGTGAGTTTGCTGGAAGATCTGTTAATGGTATTTATGGCATTTATTATGCTTTTTTTCAATTTGTAAGAAAACATTTCTAATAGAAAGAACCGTTGTCTTTCTGCGCCAAAAAAGGGGCATAACCATTTGCTTTTTTACCCATCGCAGGGCATCCTTAGGGGTGAATCTCAAATAAAGTGTGGAGGAAGATTCTATGTTTAAGAAACTGTCTTTAATAGCTGTGTTATTTGTGTCTCTTCCATTTGTGCTCACCGCAATGGAGAACAATGATGCTCCAGCAGGCCTTACACAAGTAGCTGGTGTTGGTTCTTCTGTTACTGATTCTAAAATCGAAAAGTTTAAAAAAACGTTTTTCGATTTATGTAATCAGGCATATGAAGGAATAGTTGCTGTCGATGAACAGGTGGGCAAAATGATAAAAAAGCCGATCGAATATCTCTATAAATCACCACGTTGGATGGCTCTCTCTGTTGGCGCGGTAGGCGGCTATTTAGGGTTAAAAGTGCTCGATAAGTCATTATTAGCTGGTACTGCCTTGCTTGGTTATCTGAGTTATAAAACTTATGATGCTTATAAACTTGCTGTTGAGGATGATTTTTAAAAACAACAATGGTTATCTGCAGCACTTAATTTCTTAAAATTATATAATAAAAGACTTAAATGGGCTCCTTTTTTACAAGGGGCCCATTTTTATTTTACTTGAAAAATATTGCGATTAATTAATTGCAAATAGTAAAATTACATCAAAGATATTTTTTGCGCAAAATAGGGGAGTTGTAATGAAGAAACGTTCGTTATTAATTTTAACCGCAATCATTAGCATGGTAGCGGTTGATTATCTTGAAGCTCGCGGAGGCGGCGGTGGACGTGGCGGTGGTGGTCGTGGCGGTGGGCATGGAGGTGGTGGATTTAGCCGCGGCGGCGGTATGCGTTCAGGAGGAATGCGTTCTGGTGGATCTGGCATGCGTTCAGGCGGAGCGGGAATGAGATCAGGTGGCATGAGATCATCTGGTATGCGTTCAAGTGGTATGAGAACTTCAGGAACGAGAGGAATGGGTGTTCGCGGTTCAGGAATGGGTGGCCGTGGAATTAGTGGGACAGGAACTGGTGGACGCGGATTGAGCGGAACCGGTGCAATGGGCGCAAGCGGAACTGGCGGTCGTGGATTAGGCGGAGCCGGTGCCGGACGTGGAATGGGTGCGCGCGGTATTGGCGGAGGCGCGGGACGTGGTGCAGGAGCACGCGGCGCGGGTCGTGCAGGTAGAGGTGCTGATGGTCGCGGTGGTGGTCGTGGTGCAGGTCGACGTGGAGCCGATGGTAGAGGCGGCGGGCGTGGCGCTGGGCGTC
>JAKJAQ010000008.1 GCA_022707425.1 Candidatus Babelota bacterium | reverse complement strand
GCACCAAGATCTTTTTGTGCCGTTACTGAAGATTCTGGAGTAAGTAAAATTGGTGAACCGTCACGGTATGAGCGAAACAACACACCATCTTCATTAATTTTGACCACACTGTTGGTAATCTTTTTTTGTCCCTTACTTTTTAACTCATCTTTTACGGTTCCATAGGCAAGACTAAAAACTTGAAATCCGCCCGAATCGGTAATAAGTGGATGGGTACGGTTCATAAATTTATGAAGTCCACCAGCTTTTGCAACTGTTTCTGTTCCCGGATGCAGCAACAAATGGTACGTATTGCAAAACATCAGTTGCAAACCAAGTTGATCAACGGTAGCGCTATCAAGTGCTTTAAGTGTCGCATTAGTACCTACTGCGACAAAATTTGGCGTATCAATTATGCCGTGCGGTGTGTGAATTTTGCCAACGCGCGCTCGCGATTTACTAGATTGGTAAATAAGTTCAAATTTAAATGGCTGATTCATGAGTCTCGTGCTTGTGAATAATAAAACGGGCAGCCATGAGCGCAGGGATGGTGAGCGCAACGGCACCGAGTTTAATGAGATAACTAATGACAACAATGTGGGTTAAATTTTCAACAAGTCCAGCCAGGCCTAAAAAAGAAAAAATCAGGGTATCGGCCAATTGTGCAACCAAGGTGGAACTGCAAAAACGGGCGATCATGAAGTTTCCATTAAAATAATTTTTTAGGAACGAAAACAGGTAGCGATCAAGATGTTGGCTTACCAAATAAGCACAGAGTGATGCACCGATCAAGCGGGGAGTATTGCATAAAAGCGCAAAAAAGTGGGTTTGAGTGGTGTCACACAAAGCAGGAATGTAGCATAAATGAATTTGGCTTAAAACAGTAAACAGCAATGCAGAACCAAAACTAATCCAAATTGCCCGCAAGGTGACTTTGGTGCCATAATATTCTTGCAATAAATTCAAAGCTAAAACGGCTCCAATGGTAAATGCATCGGCAGCAGTGACGGTAAAGCCACCAAGCATAATTTGCTTGGTAACAAACAGGTTGGCGCACACTCCCATGAGGCTAATAAACACAATCAGTGCTTCTTTGCCAAATCGAGCGCAAGCAACCGCTGCAAAGCTAATAAAAAGTGAGTGAAAAAGGAAAATAAGCTCATTCATAATGAATAAGTATACCGTTTTTTGCTTTATTGTGCGACGGGGACTTGTATTTTTGTGCATTTCTCGGGTAATTATTGTACGATTGCTTTCGACGGTTTTTTATGTTTTCCTCAGTTTAGAGATAAAGGATTGTTTGGTATGAATGTGATTGTGCGTAGTTGGTCCAATTTGAAACAGGTCTTTTTTCCACTGGTGTTACTTTTCATGGTGCAAACGTGGCTCATTTTTAATTATCCAACCTATCTAAAGTTAGGCCAGCCTTGGTATGCTATTGCCGGCTCCTTGGCAAGTGTTTTTTGTATCGGTGTTCTTCTTTTTACTTTTGCAAATCTTCAGAACCGTCCACCTATTTTCAATTTC
The DNA here is from genome assembly GCA_022707425.1 of Candidatus Babelota bacterium. Classification (GTDB taxonomy): domain Bacteria; phylum Babelota; class Babeliae; order Babelales; family JACPOV01; genus JACPOV01. The sequence goes on along the minus strand of JAKJAQ010000008.1, from coordinate 68,668 downwards.
CAAGATTGGGGCAAAGATCGCGTAGCATTTATCTTTAAAAACATAGGCGGTTTCTGTTTTGCATTCATGTGTATTTTGGCGATTTTTTTTATATGGTATAAAAATTTCTATGATGCTTCCAATGTTTATTATGCAGTTATGTGTGCACAATTTTTATTTTTAATTATACTCATGGAACTAACAGCTAGGAAAAAAAAGCATGTATAAAAAATTTTTATTTCTTTATCGATCTGTGCCAGCACTGTTTATGGTATGGAAAATAAAACGAGTGATAATTCACAAATCCAATCACAACTGGATCTGAAAAATAAAATTATACGGTGTGAAACATCGTCCGCAATATCTTTTGTGAACGATAATATACATGCACAAAATTGAAAAAAAATAATGAAATTTACGCGTATGTCACTGATAAAAAATCCGGCCGCATTTTGAGATTCCCACACGATGAGAAATTTCTTGAGATGATTTATAAGGCACTTGAATCTTTATACAACAAACAATTAAAGCAGTCAGAAAAACAAGCAGATTCTTAAATACATATTTCAAAAAATCGTGATTGAATTATTTATCGTCTGCTGTTTCCAGGATCTGATGTTAGCGTTCTGAATTGTGTATATAGAAAAAAGAGTTAAGGCAAAAAATATTTATTTTTTTTGCTCATCTGCGCCTTTGATTTCTGCAGGTTTATAAGGATATTCGAAACGATATGCATCAAAACAGACCATTCCAAAAAGCAAACAAGGAGAGATAAGCACAGTAGGAAGAAGAATTAAACCTAATGTGAGCTCATTTAAATTATATTTATTCGCTATTTCTAATTGTTTGTCCATTATAGCGCCGCTTATTTTTAGAGCTAAAATCATATATCCTACTTGTGCAGCTGCGCTTTTCAAGTTGATATCGCCATCGCCTTCGCATGGAGCGAAATTATATAATTTCTTATACCACGGCAATATTTGCAACAATTTTAGCTTTTCTATTTGTTCTTTACTTAGTCGATTTTGTGCGATGTTTAGCTTAAAATCGGAAGGTAAATAGGTAGCATCAATAGTGGTAAGATTATTCTCTTGAAGATAGAGTTCTTTTAATCTTGGAAAATGTTTTAAAATGTGATTAAGATTGATAGAAGTTAGGGACGGGTTGTAATAAAGACATAACCGTTTCGGCCTCACGAAACTCAATTCTTCGATTCCTGAAATAGATTTTAAATTAGGTTTGTGGCAAATTGACAAATCTTGCAAGTAAGAGTCATAATGATAGCAATTATGTGCTAATTGTTGTGATCGATGAATATCTACAAGTTGTTTCACCGTTTCTGCTTTATCTATTAACGGGCCGACTATTTTCTTTTGTTTCTTCTCTGAGAGACCTAAAAAATCAGATTCTTTCCACAATTGATAGATTTCTTCAAATGATTTTTCAGCAGGAATTTGAAAATCTTTTGTGGTAAGTAATTTGAACGTTTCAGCATTCAATGAAGGACGAATTTTTGTTAAGTCGACGGTGTCTGCTGGCCCATTGGAAACCAATTTACCGTTTTGGGTCACACTAACTTTCGATAATGGGCTAATAAAAGGAAATTTACCACCTTTGTGTAATGGTATGGTTACATCACCACCAATGCACTTGATGGTAATAAAATTATTTGGATCATTTTCCATGCAAAAAAGCATGTTATGTGTAATTGAAAATAATGAAATGAGCAAAAAAATGTTAATCATGTTTCTAATTTCCCTAAACTGTTATTTTTTTAATGGATATTCTTTAAAACCAATGAGCCTGCATTCTGGTTGTGGCAACAAATTAAATTCGTTGTGCACTAGGTCCTGCATTTTTTGTGCGAGCTCAATGATTTGAGTGCTGGTGGCACTTCCTTTGTTCACAATCATGTTTGCATGTTGATGCGAAACTGCAGCATCGCCGATGCGCAAACTTCCTTTGACGCCAATTTTATCAAGATAATAGGCAACATACGGTAACTTTACGCCCGTTTTTTCGTGCACTATTTCTGCAGGCAAAAAATTGCGAAAAAAACTGCCACAGGTGTGTGAAGTTGGGTAGCGATTAAATCGGTGGCGCATAATTTCAGTGCGTCGACCGCGTGCAAAAGCAACATCGAGCGGAAATAGTCGTTTTACTTTGAATGTTGCATCAATTAAATAGTACGTTTCTGCATGCAACGTGGAATAATCGTATCCAAAATTGAACCATGCATTATCTACCGTGTGCACAGAATTGTTTGCGCTATCGATCACGGTTGCAGTAACTAAAAATTGACTGAGCAGAAATTGAAAATAGTGCAAATTAATGTACACAGAACCGCCAACGGTTCCTGGAATGCCGCTAAATTCTTCAAGCCCACCAAGTTGATGACTTAAACAATATTCAATCAATTGATCCATGGTAACGCCAGCGCCTGCAGTAACGAATGCATTGTTTTCGTCAATAATTGTGTACGAAAGTTCGTTGAGTGCAGGGCGAATTACCAAGCCATCAAAACCTTCATCACTTATCAAAATATTTGCACCGCTTCCTAAAACGAAAATTGCCACATTGTGTTCGTGCGTAAATTGCAGCGCCTGTTGAAATTCTTGTTGCGTGCGTGGTTGTGCAAAATAACGGGCAGATCCGCCCGTTTTGAACCAATTTTTATCGGCAAGTGAAATGTTATTTTCAATGAGATTTATGTTCATTGTTTTTTTGCAGGAATTTTGCGAATATTAACTTTTTTCAACCGTACTAATTCACTGCAGGTTTCACTGCACGTGTTGTGTCGTTTTTCCAAGCATGCTAGACACGCAAGAAACTGTTTGTTGCATTCTGCGTTAATGCAATTGGTTGGTTCATCATACGGTGCGTTGCACACATCGCAGCGACCGACAATATCTTCGTTTACTTTTACGGTAATTCTGCCGTCGAAAACATAATTTTTGCCGCGGAAAAAACCATCTGGAAATTGTTCAACATAGCGATGAATGCCACCTTGAATTTGGTAAACTTCAGCAGCTACATTTTTTGATTTTAAATAGGCAGAAGCACGTTCACAGCGAGCACCAGCTGTGCATGCCATCAACACTTTTTTATCTTTAAATGTGTCTAAATTCTCGTCAATAAAAGCCGGCAATTCTCGAAAATAGTCAATTGGTGCATTGAGTGCATCTTTAAATTGACCGATTTTCCACTCAAATTTATTTCGTGTATCAAGAATAACGGTATCGTCACTTTTATTTTTTAAAAATTCGTGTGCTTGTTCAGGAGTGAGGTGAATACCGCCATTGCGCGCATTGATTTTTTGTGTGTCGAGTCCTAAATTGACAATTTCAGGTCGAACAACAACGCGCAACCGCGGAAAATGGTCAACATCGCCTTCACTGTCTTTGAAATCAATTCCTGCAAAAAGAGGGTGTGCGAGCATGAGCTCTTTATATTTTTCAATATTGTGATCCAATCCACCCACCGTGCCATTGATTCCTTCATGTGCAATTAAAATTCTGCCTTTTAAATTGAGCTGTTTGCACAGTTTTTTTTGCCAGGTGCATATTTGCTGAGGATTTTCAATCTCAACATATTTATAGTAAATAGTAATTTTTCCCATAGTGTTCTTCCCAAAAAAAAGCTGATACCTGTTCTATTGTAGCACGAGTTGGATGCAACGGCGATTGTTTACTGTAAACTTGTAAACCCCTTAATGCGGGATTGTTCAAACATAAAAACAAAAAAACCTATTGATAAAATAACATAAAAAACATTGAGTACCAAACTGGTGGTCAACAGACCCAATGGCATTTCTTGTTTGATCATTACGGTACGTAATCCTTCAAATGCATAGGTCATTGGCATGAGTTTACCGATATATTGACCCCATTTTGGAAGGGTATTAAGCGGATAATAGACCGAGCTAAATGGTGAAAATACCCAACTTAACGTCCATGAAAAAAAGAGAGCTTTTCTGCCCCAGTAAAGAATAAATGCGGTCGTAAAAAATCCAATAAAAAGACCTGAAAGCAACAATGAGAAAAAAAAAGGGAGCAACAACCACCCGGTTGTCAGTACATTGCACGCATAGAGTATCCACACCGTAAAAACGCAGATGAGAAGTGTATAAAAAATTCTAAAAAAACTTAAAATTACGAGTGAGGTCATCCACTCAAAAATGGTAAGGGGAGTAGAAAAAATATTGATTAAGTTTCGCTCCCACAGTTCTTCAAGTACAGTCATCGAAACTGCATCGTTTGCTCGCTGCACTACATACCAAAAAACCAAACAACCAAGCAGGGTTAAAATCGATGTTGAAATACCTTCTTGGTTTTCTTGCATCCACATGCCGGTCATGCCCCAGAGAATAATATCCAGTATCGGCCACATAATATCATCCACAAAATTGTGAATGTTTCCTATCCAGCTCAATACATAACGAATGACAAGGGCATAAATGCGATGCCACTTCATGAAATTCCTTTAGGTGGTCAATTGTGTTGGTGCGTATGAAATTTTTAGAAAGTAATCTTCAAGTGTTGGTTTGTCAATTGAGATGTGTGAATACATGATCGATTCTCGTGCCAAATGATTAAGAAGATATGCAACTGCCTGTTCATCGATTTCTATGGTGACAACGTTGCCTTGGGCCGTGTACAAAAAAGAATGTTTTTTTAAAAAATGTGAAATCTGGGCACTGCTTTCTAAAACAGTAAGTTGAACACGGACTTTTGCAATTTGATGAGTAAGCTTTTCAGGTGCGCTGTCAGCTATAATTGCACCTTCTTTCATTACCAAAACGCGGCTGCACATGTGTGCTACTTCAACCATATTGTGTGATGAGAATAAAATAGTAGTACCGTTTTGAGTTTGTTCTTTTGTTAAAAAAAGGCGCACCGTGTGTGCAATGTCAGGATCAAGTGCTGCTGTAGCTTCATCAAGAAATACAATTTGCGGCTGAGCTAAAAATGCTTTAGCTAAAATGACTCGGTTGAGTTGACCGAATGCCAGGTGACCAGTTGCACTGTTGCGTAGCGACCACATACCAAAAGTGGTGAGTAGTTCTTCAATGCGGTTGGTTCGTTCTTGTTTGTTCAGTCCGCACAAACGTGCATAAATATCCAAATTTTGTGCGACCGAAAGGGTAGTTGGAAGTTGAAGCGAGCCGCTTGCAAACCCAATCGATTGCAATAATTCAGAACGGGCAATTGAAAAGTCTTTGCCAAAATAGAAAATAGAGCCAGAAGTAGGTTTTAAAACGCCCACAAGCATATGCAATGTAGTTGTTTTTCCGGCACCGTTTGGCCCAAGAATACCCACCATTTCACCCTGCGCAAGATCAAATGAGACCTTGTTTACAGCGATCGCGGTTGATTTCGAAGCGGAAAAAAATGAGCCAGTCGAGAACGTTTTGGTTAAATTCTGTACTGATAAAACAATTGCTGGGTAATAACTCATACAGTCTTTAAATGAGAATTTAGTTGATTTCTTGAGTAAGTATATAGCAAATGCGTCAATTATCTACTTGTTTAACATAAAAACAGGAGTTCAAAACCTTATCATCACTTGATTGCATAACAAAATTGGTAGATTGCGAAATATTAAAAATAATCTAATATTAATTGGTATAAACCCTTAATAAGTACAAATAGAAAGAACGATCGATGACTGTTAGATTTAATTCTTTACTCGTCCTTTTTGCGTTAGCGCAACCTCTCCACGCATGGGAGTTGCCATCGTTCAGCCCTAAAACATGGTTTACGGTAGGCTGTGGGGTATATAGCGTAGGAACACTTTTTTGTGGCTATAAATTAATTAAGAAAAATGCTGAATATAATAGACAAAAAGCTGAAGCTGTTCTGCAAACTGATCAATACAATAAGCAGAAAGCTGAAATTCAACAGAAATTTGAGAAAAACTATTCGGATCTGGAAGAGCACATCAAAAAAATAAATAATGACAACCGCGGCTATTTCCCTTCGAACACTGAAGAAGGAAAGACTAAGTTTAGCGAAATTGCTGATCAATTCGATCTAACGACCGTTGTTGATGGCAGCTCGCGCACCACGCCTAATTTGAAAGAAGAAAAATATCAATTTTTAGCATTAACTAAATTTGATGAAAAAGCCACAATGAAAAAAAACCCACATTTTAAGACAAAAAGAAGAATGTATGTCGCTTGGAGCGATTATGATAAATTGCCGAACCTTGCATTTCGACAATCATTAATTGAGGTGCCTACGAAATTTAACATAGATACTGAAGATGAATGGCGTAAAACTTTCGAACATTACAAATATGTAAGTCATTTTCAAATCAAATATGAAATATTCACCGGTAATAACGGCGCGACGTATATTGAAAAAACACCAAAATATTATGAAGATCAGCTGAATGAAATAAGCAAGATCAATAAACCTGTTCCAGTTAAGTTGAAGAGATTTAATGCAACAGATAAAGCAGCGTTTGTTTTCATGGGTGTCGGCGCGGGATTGCTCGGTCTTGGTTATAAACAACTTTAATTTAATTAAATCGATTATCAACGGAATCAGATAGCAAAATTGATCATTTTTCCGTTTTGCCGTATCCTGAAAGAATCAAGGCTTTTTTCAATAAGGTTGCATATTTTATGAAGCTTTCTCTTTCCTGGATTTTTGATCATTTGGCTGGTTCTTGGTCAGATTACGATGTTACACAGATTGTGGAACGGTTTAACCTGACCACAGCTGAAATTGAATCGTTTGAGCATTGTGTCACCAATGTACAGAATTTTACCCTTGGCTCGGTTACCAAAATAACTGACAAAGTCACTGTTTTTTGTCCTGAACTTAATAAAGAATTTAGTTTGCCAGCAAGATCTGATGCTGTAGTCGGTTCTATTTTTTTTCTCTTTGTGCATGAAAATGATTATCGGTGGGCAGCTCTTGGTGATTGGCATGCAGCAAAAGAAGGCTTAATTGCACCAGTGCGTGCAACGAAAAAAGAACTTGCTGGTGATTGGAAAAATAAGTTCGAAGCCGAAGATTACATCTTAACACTTGAGAATAAATCGATTACGCATAGACCAGATTTATGGAACCATCGCGGCATTGCACGTGAAATTGGTGCAATGTTTGACATTAAATTAAAAAAACAAAAATTAGCTGACCATTTTCACGTAGAAAAACATGAATTTTTTGCACCTGCAACTCATGAGAGAAATTTCTCAGTTAACATTAAAGCACCCGAAAAATGTAAACGATTTGCTGGTGGATTGCTGACTGATGTTGATTACACACCTTCAGTTATTTCAATTGCGCATCGGTTAGCGCGTATTGATAGTAAACCAATTGATGCGCTTGTTGATGCAACTAATTATGTGATGTTTGATATTGGTCAACCAATGCATGCATTTGATGCGCAAAAAATTGAAACTCATACCATTGAACCAATGATGGCGCATGATGGCCAAACACTTGAACTGCTTGATAAACAGGTGGTAACGCTTACGAGCGATGATTTAATTATTAGCGATGGCAAAAAAGCGCTTGCACTTGCGGGCGTGATGGGTGGAAGTTCAACTGGTGTATCAAAGCAAACACATTCTTTATTTATTGAAGCAGGATGTTTTGATGCAGGTACAGTGCGTAAAGCGGCGTTGCGCGTAAAAAAAAGGACCGAGGCATCAACCCGTTTTGAAAAAAGCTTGGATGGTGCCACTACTCTTGTAGCGCTGCAGCGCTTTTTAGCATTGCTCAAAGAAAATAAAATTTCGTTCAAACTTAATGGATCATTACTAGTGCTTGGTCACGAACCGAAGCCAGAAACATTAATAGTAGCGCACGATTTTATCGAGAAGCGATTAGGTGTTGCAATTAAATCTGACATGGTTAAAAAAACGCTCAAAAAATTAGGATTTGGTCTAACCAAAAAAGGAACAAATTATCATATTGCCGTTCCTTCATTTCGTTCATCAAAAGAGTTGCTCATCAAAGAAGATATTGTCGAAGAAATTGGACGCTTTTTTGGTTATCAACACATTCCTTTGAATATGCCAGCGCTTACACTTTCTCCAACGCCGATGAACGAACTGTTTTTTGAGCGTGAATTAAAAAATTATTGTGCCTATGCATTTCGTGCGCATGAAGTTACCAATTATGCAATTTACGATCAAGATTTTTTACGAAAACTTAATTGGCAACCAACTGATGCACTGACGATTCAAAATCCGGTTTCAGAAAATTGGCAAATGATGGTGACATCACTCATTCCACATTTGCTAAAAAATATTGAACAAAACAAAACAGAATCTTCGTTACGTTTTTTTGAATGCAATCGTGTTTGGCATAAAAAAGGTGAAACGTTTACTGAAAAAAAAATTGTTGCAGGAATTGCGTATTCACAAAAAAATTCAATTAATTTTTATGAATTAAAAGATGAACTCGATCAGCTCTTTGCACTGTATCAATGCACAATTACCTGGACAAAAGCTGAAAAAAATTCATATCCATGGATGCATCGTTTTCAAACGGCATTGTTGAAACACAATGATCAAACAATTGGCTATACAGGTATGATCGATCCTGCATTTTTAGCAAACGTTGCGCAAGGAGATGCGTTTATTTTTGAGCTTGATGTTGAAAAATTGTTAATGCTTTCAGGTCAACATGTTGAAAAATTTGCACCGTTGGCAAAATATCCGTTCACCTGGTTTGATGTGAGCATGATGGTTCCGCTCGAAGTGACTGTCGACACATTGAAAAAAATTATCATGCATGCCGATGGACGCATTTTCAAAGTTGATCTGATCGATTTCTTCAAAAAAGAAGAATGGAAGGCAGAGCGATCTGTTACAATGCGTTTCTATGCGCGTGATTCTGAAAAAACATTATCTCACGAAGAAATTGATCACATGTATGGTCATGTTGTGCTTGGTTTGAAACAAGCGGGAGCACAGATCCGATGAATAAAAAATGCATCAACTATAGTTTGATTGCTTTGTTGGTTATTGTTTGTGACCGATTGAGTAAATGGTGTATTGAAACACACCTTGATTCAACCTATGAACTAAATTCATTTCTTTCGTTGACCAAAACAATTAATCGCGGGATTTCGTGGGGAATGTTTAACGAAACATCAACAACTGGCTTTTGGTTTATTACCGCACTCATTATAACGATTTGTGGTGTTCTTATTGTTCATGCGTATCGACGATTTGCAACTGGCCAGACTATTTATGGTGAAACATTAATTTTAGCAGGTGGATTTTCAAATCTTATTGATCGCATTTTATTTGGTGGTGTTTTAGATTTTATTTTATTTTCTTATGGTTCATGGTCGTTTCCGGTATTTAATATTGCTGATGCAGCAATTGTACTCGGTGCGTCAATTATGATTTTACAAACATTTGAATAGGTGGGATTATTTCATGAGCAGCATTGCACAACGCATGGTAACATTGTCAAAAATTGGCTATGTACCGGCTTCTGGTACGGTAGCAACAATTATTACATTGCCAGTTATTTTTGCGCTTTCATGGCTTGAGCTTGATTATACTCTTTTTTTAGGAATTGCCATTGTAAGTGGGTTTGCACTACTGCGTGCGAGCTTGCCTTATTTTTTGAGAAATGATCCGCATGAAGTAGTTATTGACGAAGTGCTTGGATGTCTTGTTACGTTTTGGGCAATTCCACTTTCATTACATTCTGTGTTATTGGGTTTTTTAGTTTTTCGCATTCTTGATATTTTCAAACCATGGATAATCGGCTACTTTGAACGCTTGCCGGGTGCATGGGGCGTTTTGCTTGACGATCTTGCAGCGGGAGTATGCGCAAATCTTATTATTCGTTTGTTTATTTAATGAGTGAGTGTTGATTGCATGGTGCATTTGATAACTCAATTGATTGCCCAGTTGTTTGATCCACCACATTGTGCCTTATGCAACATCTTTTTGTCACAACGACAATTATGGTGTCATTCCTGTGCACAACAGTTGCGGCCCGTTGTTTCAACAACATTGAGCATTAGTGCTGCACATCAAATGCCGGTTTTTGCCGCTGCAGCCTATGCAGAACCAATTAAACAGTTGATCATATCAAAATGGTGGTCGCAGCGAGTTGCTAGTTGGCAATTGGGAGATCTAATTTGGCAAAGAACACCAGTTTCGGTTTTGGAATTTGACTACATTGTTCCGGTGCCACTTCATTGGCGGCGTTATGCATGGAGAGGTTATAATCAAGCGCAGATAATTGCTCAAACTATCAGTAAACAATCGGGAAAACCGGTAGTAAAACTGGTTAAAAGAGTTACAGCAACAGAACAACAATCGTCGGTTTCAGTTGAAATGCGTGATAAAAATGTGCGCGATGCGTTTATTTTTTGTGGTGACAAAGAACAATATCGGGGTGCATCGTTTTTGATTGTTGATGATTTGATGACAACTGGTGCCACGCTCAAGTGGGTTGCAAAAAATGTAGTTGATTCGTGTCATCCACAAAAAATAAATGCAGTGGTTGCAGCGCGAACAGTATGAGTTTTTGCAACGATGAATGTTCTATGTTAGTATACTCGGTAAAGTAAAATAGTTGTTTTTTTTAAGAAAGGGTCTCGTGAAGATGCGTTTTAACAAATCACTCCAGGGGGCATTGGTCGTTTCGTTAATTGTTTTGCTACCGCAGTGCGATTGGGGCAAAAAAGAAGAAATAAGAAAAGATGAAACATCTCCAGCATCAATTGGTGCGGGTGAAGTATTGCTTACTATTGATGGACAACCACGAATTACCGTCGACCGTTTTGAAAATTATATGAACACGGTTCTTGAAGCTCAGCCACAATTAAAACAGTTGATTGGTTTGATGCCAGATGCTGAAATGGAACTCTTTAGAAGTATGTCTAGTGAAGAATTGCTTCAAGCTTGGATGTCAAAAAATCATATTGATCAACAAGAAAACTATAAAAAAGATTTCCAAATGATCATGGATTTTGGTAAACGACAACTTGCGTTAAAGTACTTCCAAGAAGCTCATCCGATAAAAATAAGCGATGCAGAAGTTAAAAAATATTATGAAGAAAATAAAAAGAGCATCCCAGAATTGATGACCGCGCGCGGTGGTATTTCTGGCATGGCAATCGGTTTTGATAAACCGGAAGAAGCACAAGCGTTTTTTGCGAAAGTAAAAGATCCAAAAGCCGATTTTGTGCAATTAGCTCGTGATGCAAAATTAATGATCAAAGATCTCAAGGAAGTGAACGAATTGAGCTTTGATGTTGATGCTCCATTGCGTGATAAATTGATTACTTTGAAAAAAATGCCTGCGGTTGAATTCGTCACTGGCAAAGAAAAAACATGGGTGGTGAAAGCGGTAAGCAAACAAGATCCACAATATGTTCCGTATGATCAAATCAAACCTCGTCTTGAAGCGTTCTTGCAACAACAAAAAATGGGTGAAATGTTCACTGCAGAACTCGAAAATTTGAAAAACGAGTTCAAAGTTGTTGAAAATAAGTCTTATTTTGAGCGCAAAAAGAAACTCAAAGAAGAAGAAATGAACAAGATGATGGAAAAAACCGACAAACAGGTTCAGGCCGATGCGCAACCTGCTCCAGCTCCAACAGTAGCGCCAATTAAAGGTGCATAGGAGAAAGCTGCTTGTACATTGTGCAAAAAGATCCTAAACTAGGATATAAAGAGGGGCTTATTTTGTGCCCCTCTTTCTTTTAGTAGTAAAAAGGGATTGCACCAATGAATATCTATTTCTTCATCTTGGCTCTGAGCGTGTTGCATTTTTCAAATGAAGCGTTTGGGGTAACTGCTGCGAAAAAAGTGGTGAGCAAAACGCTGCCAAAACCAGCCACACCTGTTACCAAGAGCAAGATGGTTCCGGTAACCAAAACGCAGACAGTACAAACTTCATCAAAAAAAATAGTTGAAAAAAAACAGCCAGAAAAAAACAAACAGTTAGTTGCCAAGACAAAAACAGTACAAACGGCAGGTCAAACAAAAGAACACAATACACAATCACCAATCGCCACTGCACAAACTGCGGTAGTAAAAAAAAGCAATCGACAATTTATTGATGGCGTGGCTTGTAGAGTTAACGGTCCTGAACGAAGTTATATTGTTTGTGACTCAGAAAAATATAAACCTGGCTTAGCACCAATCTCGGCGCGCAATGAAACCGAACTTTTTGAACATTTTGCTTTTAGTGAATTAGCCTATCAAGATTGGGTTCAGGTAATGGAACGTCAAAAAATGGATCCGTTTGATAACGCAATTGTTAATAGCTACATTGATGGACTTTGTCGGCAAAATAATTGGTCAATGAGTGATTTGGAACAAGTTCTTTCACGTTCCGGATTCAGTTTGCAGGAAGGGATCAAAGAGCTTAAAAAAATGTATGCAGTGAATTATATGACCGAAATGAAAATGCAAACAATGGCTGTCCCGGAAGAAGAGATAGTTGCTTATTATAATGCGCATCCACTCTACAAGGAAGCTCGTGTGAAAGCGGAACGTGCATTTGTGCCCTATGATCATGCTATTTCTCATGAAATGCAGTTAAATCAGTTAGTAGAATTTGCCCAAAAGGGGACCGGTTACTCGGTGCAATGGAGTACACCATGCTGGTTTGTGGAAAACGAATTAGCTGAACATCTTAAATTTATTATGACTTTGCAGCCACCAACTATTTCTCAACCGCAAGAAACGGATGGCGGTTTTGAATTGTATAGAATTGTGATAAACAAACCGCGCGCCGTTATTTCGCTCAAAAAACGTTATAAACAAATCGTTGCTCAATTGCGCCAAGAAAAAGCTGGTAAAATTATCGAACAATACAAAAAGAAACTCTTCGATTCTGCGTCGGTAGTTTATTTTTCGCATGAACAAACAGGAATGCCGGCATAAGGTTATGTTTGCTCTTGGGCTATTTCTTGAAGTGTAAGTTCATCTTTAAGTTGTAATGTTTTTTCAATCAATCGATTTTTTGCGTTTTTAAGCTCAGGTTTAGAATCGAAATAAATATCGAGTAATGTTTCAAGATCCATATCAATTTTTAAATGTGATCTTTTTTCGCGGACTTTATGTTCATGTACTGGAATCACTGCAACAAGATCAAGTGCAGATGTGCATGCCCGTTCAACAGCTGACAAGTCAACCGTATCTTTTGTGCCAGCAGGCACGTGATATACAATTTTTACAATTGCATCAGCGATTGTTCGTTTTTCAATTGATGCAATAATTTGTTGTGTGTAATCGGTTGTCGTATTAAGTGTCACATCAATTTGTACAAGTGGGCGTACTGGTGTTTTTACAAATTCGTATGTTGTATTTCCTTTTTCATGTAACATAACATCACAAAATCCTTTTTCTTCTTTTCGTTCTCCAAAATCAATTCGCTCCGGAGATCCTGAGTAAACAAGTGGTGGATGACCACTTGGGTTAAGATTTTGATGACGATGCAAATGGCCAAGTCCCACATAATCAAATGGTGCGATCGCAAGCTGCGAAGGTAAAAAGAGTGGATCGTTTCCATACACTGCGCGCTTTTCTGAGCCTGAAAAAATGCCAGAGCTCACTGTTAAATGTCCCGTAAGCACCGATGGCAATGCATGATCAATTTGTGTTACTAAATGAGTAAGAATAGTTGTTGTAGATTGTGCAATATAATCGGTTAATTCAATCGCCGATTTAAACATGTGCTGTTGTGCGCCAGCTACCGTTGTGCGATTTGGCCAGGGAAGACCCACAATATTGACTGGTCCGCTTTTCGTTTCAAGAACAAATGCATGTGGTTTTGCAATTAAATGAAAACCGCTCAACGGTAGTTGATTAAAAATATCGAGCGTATGTGCTTTACCAAAACTAAGTGGATGATCATGATTTCCAACAACCATTACTAATGGTATGTGTGCTTGATGTAAACGCAAAAAACACTTTAAGAGCAGCCGTTGTTGTGTCGGACTTGGATGTGTTGTTTTATAGGCATCACCTGCAAACAAAAAAAAATCTACGTTGTGTTCAATTGCGTAATCAATGCAAAAGTTGAGCGCTTTTTCAAAATCGAGCAATCGTGAATGAATACCTGTTGCAGGATCAATGCGTCCATAATTTTCTACACCAAAATGGATATCTGCAGTATGAATAAAACGAATCATGTATTGCCTGAGAGAGTTGAATCGTTGTGAGTTTTGAGTGCAGCAACAAATGAAACCGCCTCGCTTTCTTTTAGTTCATTTGTTTTTGTTTGTTGTTCTTTTGCAAATTTTTCTCGTAATTTTCGGGCATATCCTTCTTTGTTAACTTGATAGGCGCGTGCAATGGCGAGTGCTTCGGGTGGTACTTGTTTTGTAATTACTGATCCTGCGGCAGTATATGAGTTTTTACCAATGGTGAGTGGTGCAACAAGCGTATTATTGCTTCCAATGTATGCATTGTCTTCAATAGTGGTTGGTTGTTTTGAAAAACCATTGTGATTTGATGTAATAGTTCCTGCGCCAATATTTACCCGTTCACCGGCAGTAGTATCGCCTAAATAAGCTAAATGTTTTGCTTTGCTATTGGCACCAAGTGTTGTTGCTTTGAGTTCAACAAAATTGCCGACCGTAGCTGATTGTTTGATGGTTGAATGAGTACGAATATGTGCAAATGGACCAATTTTTGTATGTGCTTCAATGGTTGAATCGGTGATTACGGAATGAGAATAAATGGTAACATTGTTGCCGATGGTACTATTACTAATAATGGAGAACGGTTCAATGTGGCAATTGATCCCAATTTTAGTGCCATTAATGACATGAGTTCCATAACTGATAGTACTGCCTTGCCCGATTGTTACATTCTCATCAACATGCACCGCTTGTGCAGCAAAAAAACGCACACCATTATCCATCCAATGGCTAATGAGTTCAGCCCGTTTTATTTGTTCAGCTGACCACAATTCTTTGAGTGTGTTTACACCGCGAATGTGATCAAATGATGCAGCAACAGTTTCAATAGTGAGTTGATGAGCGCTTGCTTTCTCGATCAAATCGGTCAAATAAAATTCATTTTGAGCATTCTGGCTGCCAAGTTGCGGTAAATAATTATTCAAAAAAGTTTTTTTGAACATATAAATACCAGCATTGATGCAGCAGTCATCAATTTCTGTACCTTGATAGTTTCGTGTTTCAACAATTTTAAGAGTGCCGTTTTGTTGAATAACGCGTCCATAGCCAAATTGTGATGGATTTTCTGTATGTGAAGTGACAAATGAAACATCAGCATTCTTCGTGAGATGTTTTTCGATGAGTTCATTGATAATTTTTTTGGTAATTAGAGGCATGTCTGCATTTATAACCAAAATGTGGTCGCTCATCCATGTATGTTGCGAACATGCAAGAGCATGTCCTGTGCCTTTTTGTTCAGGCTGTTCTGCAAACATGATTTGAGTGTGGTGATTTGTAATTACTTTTTTTATATTTTCAGCTTCGTATCCAAGTACAACGGTAGTTGGTAAAGAAAGTGATTCAAAAAGTTTTGTTGTGTAAAGAATCATTTCTTGTCCACAGAGTCTTTCAAGAAGTTTGGATCGGCCTGTGTTGAATCGTGTTGATTTACCAGCGGCCAAAATAATCGCTTGGATAGACGATGCATTCATCCCTGCTCCTTTATTATAATACATGTTTCATGAGTTTCTACTGAAAATGATGTTGTTTATGTGAACCAATCGTCAAAAGCTTAAACGTGAGCGTATTTAATTGTCAATTTTCACCGCGTATTGATTAACAATAAGCAAAAATCTTTAAAAAAAAAGAGAATGGAGTATTATAGAGAGCAAGCCTCGCCATAAAAAGAGGAAAAAAAGATACGCTGGAGAGATGGCTGAGTGGTCGAAAGCGGCCGCCTCGAAAGCGGTTATCCCATTAACGTGGGATCGGGGGTTCGAATCCCTCTCTCTCCATATATAATTGCAAACAACGATGCACATCGAAAAAAAATTGGGATGATAAACGAATGATGCATGTGCCAAAAAAAATCTTACTCTCTGCGTTCATCATATGTTGGGTTACGAGCCTAAGAGCAATGGTGTATGATAATCGCTATTTTCCATTGTACCCGCATATTTATTCACGAACGAATGAAAAATGTACCTATCTTACTGGAGATGCGTTTGTGTTTCTGGGACACAATGCTACTCGCGAAGAAGATACGGTAATTGGTATTCCTGAAATATTTGGTGTCTACGATTTTACCAAATTAGCAAATGCCGTTGTGTTATTGGGTAATCCAAATCCGCTCTCACCAGATTTTTTAAATTTGACCGAAATTATTTACAACATGAGCGGTGCTATCGATGCACAAGGTTTTGCATTTTCATTTGAACATCGATTTACTGATCATTTTTGGGTTGGTGGTAACGCTTTTTTTATGCATCTTTTTTCTCGCATTAATTTTAGACTTTCAGATGAAACAGCACGTCGTTTTTCGTTAACGAGCGATCAAATATTGCAGTTAGATGAAATTAGAAGGCAAACGCAAGCGTTTCTTGGTTTTGACGCACCCAAATTTAGTAAAGTTGGTTTTTCAGATATTGATCTGTATGCTCGTATTGGTAAAATTTGGGAATATGTATATAAATTGCGCAGAGTTGATTGTGGTGGCCGCGTTGGTATGCTTATTAATTCAGGGTTGACACGAGAAATTAATAATCCAGCATCACTCCCGTTTGGTGGCGATGGTTTTTTTGGTTTATATATCGCTGGTGACACCGAAGTTGAGGTGAAAGAAGATTGGAAAGTAGGATTGAACGTGCGTATTAGTAAGCGATTTGCACGAACACTCAAAGAGCGAATTGCAATTGCCAATGAGCAACCGCTTTTTGGTGCAGTTGTTGGCGATCTGCGTGTTTCTCCAGGATTTACTTTTATGTTCTCTCCCTATATTCGCATCGAAGATATTCGTGAAGGACTGGGTGGTCAATTAGTATACACCGCTGTTTTCCATTTGCGTGATTCAATAAAAGATGCGCGTACCGATCCACAGCCACCGGCAACACTTGAAACAGTTCGTAAATTTTCAGATTTTAATTCAGAATATTTTAGTGTCTATGCGTTTTATGATTTTGCGCGCGTACGTAAACCATATTGGTGGGCACCTATTGCACAATTGCGGTGGGATATGCCAGTTTCAGTTTTAGCGGCAAAAAACGTGAGCAAAACGCAGCGTATTTCTTTAGGCTTATTATTTAGTTTTTAACGGGCAAATGAAAAGGTGGGCATACGATGAGATTTTTTCCTGCAAAAAGATTGTTCAGTTACTTCTCAACCGATCTTGCAATTGATTTGGGTACAGCTAATACATTAGTATATGTACGCAATCGCGGTATTGTGCTTGATGAACCATCAGTTGTTGCAATTAATGCAAAAACTAATGAAGTTCTCGCAGCAGGTAGAGGTGCAAAAGAGATGCTTGGCAAAACGCCAGAAAGTATTGTTGCATGCCGTCCAATGCGTGATGGGGTGATTGCAAATTTTGAATTAACTGAAAGCATGCTGCGTTATTTTATCAGAAAAGTGCACGGTAATCGCCGTATGATGATCAGTCCACGAATGATTATTGGTGTTCCTTCAGGAATTACACAAGTTGAACGTCGCGCAGTTGAAGATTCAGCAAAACAAGCTGGTGCGCGTGAAGTGTATACTATTATGGAACCAATGGCGGCGGCAATTGGCGCTGGCCTTCCAGTACAAGATCCATCATGCAGCATGATTGTTGATATTGGTGGCGGTACCACTGAAGTTGCGGTCATTGCGCTCAAAGATGTGGTGTTTTGCCGTTCGGTGCGTGTTGGCGGCGACGAAATGGATCGCGCAATTGTTCAATATGTAAAACGTAAATACAATTTATTGATTGGTGAACGAACGGCTGAATTAATTAAAATTCAAATTGGTTCAGTTATGCCTGATTCAAATGCTGAAACAATGGAAGTCAAAGGGCGTGATTTAGTAACTGGTGTTCCAAAAACAATCGTGCTCACGAGCGCCGAAGTTCATGAATCATTATTAGAAACAATTGCTACCATAGTTGATGTTGTGCGTGTTGCTCTTGAAAATACACCGCCAGAATTGTCATCAGATTTAGTTGATAAAGGAATTGTGATGGCCGGTGGTGGTTCATTATTACGTGGACTTGCTCAATTAATTTCAAAGGAAACGGGATTGCGGGTAACGCTTGCAGAAAACCCGCTCCTTTGTGTTGTTATGGGAGCGGGCAAAGTTCTCGAGCAACTTGATTTTTTCAAAGAAGCGCTATTGAAATAATAGTTGTATAAATTATTTTTTGGCGAATTTATTCATTCCATCCATCGATAAAGACTTTTTAAGATTATTATTATTATTTTCTTCTTTTTTTGATTCAAGAGTCTCTATTTTTGATTGAGTAAGCTTGCGCATTAATTTTGCAATTCTCCCTTCACGGGGTGCACTTGCATTTGTATTTTTAGGCGCTGGGGTGTAATAAGTTATATTTAGATCATTATTTTCAAGTGTATGTTGTTCAGTCCAATCAAATTTATCAAAGTTTTTCTTTATAAGCTCTTCGGTCACATGAGAAAGAAGAGCGTAATCGGTAGCAGTTTGTGAATGAAGTGAATTATATTTATTTTGTTTAGCTACAGCAGTACTATACAAACCAAGCGCGATCCAGGCCTTTCTAAGCAACGCTTCTTTGCAAATAAGGTCTTCTGTATAATCGGCCACGTAGTTGGAAGCAAACGTGGTTTGAAAAGCAATATTGGCAATAAATGCCAATTCATTTTTTTCAATTCTTGAGCGGAGAACACTGTATGCACCATCACTTTTTATGCGAACTGCTTTATCAAATTTCGCTTTTGCTAAAATAACTTGTTTTACTTCATTTGGATGGGCTTCAATACCTTGAGTATGATGCAACTTTGAGCAAACGATATCAACTCCTTGAGTAAGGTTTGTCAAAATTCTCCAATTATCGGTGTGTTTAAGTTGATGAACATGAGTTATGGCTTGCGTAACTAACTGTGCACCTTCGTTGATCATTTTTTTCTTTTGATTTTCAGATTCCTTATAATCCATTGCATTCAGTAAGGTTGAACAAGCAGTCATTAAAAATAACAAAGAGCGATAATTCATAGAAATCCTTTTGAAATAGGTAGAGTAGGTTAAGGAAAAAAAATGCGGCGAGAAACTTTTCCCGCCGCATGAGTAAGTATACCTATTTTTTAGGTCTATGCATTATTTCTTTTGAGATTCTTTAAGTTTTGTTTCTTTTATTAATTTTTGAATATCTTTTACGCTACCTTTTCGTTCGGGTGTCTTTTTTACTGTTTCAGATAACTTCAGTGCTTGTCGCGCCCATTCTTGTCGTAATGCTTCATTTTTAGCTGATCCAGCTTCTAGGGATTCAGGATCTATTTTTTTATAATAATTACTCCACTTTTGAGATAATTGTGCTTGATCGTTTGCGAAGCGCGAGTCTACAGCTATGCTTTGTTTTTTCATCAAGGACTGTGCTTTGTTTCCATAATCTAAAGCTGTCTCTAATGATCTTAAAAGTGGAATAAGCAGATTTCTTTTGGCATTGAGGTCAGATTTTCGCTCATCAAGAATTGACATTTCCAACAGTCGTTCTTCGTTGTTTTTTATCTTATCGATTTCAAGTTTTTGCTTTGCTATTGCATCATCTTCGTCAACAATTTCTTGAATAAGGGTGTTATTGTCTTCAAGGAGAGTTAAATAAATGAGAGCTGCATAATTTGCGTTATACAACTGATGGTTATAATACCCTTCAAGTGCTCTTGCTATGTCCTCTTCCTTTGTGCTTTTCATTGTTGATCCAAGTATCGCTTTTACGGTCTCGGGTTGCAATGCTTCATTAAGGATAAAAAGAGGACTTTTTAGTTGACCGCTAAATTTCATTTTTGCTTGTTTAAATTGGCTTATTAAAGTTTTAAGGTTAGCTGTAGGTGTTTCTTGCAATTTAGCAATGAGATTTTCGGCGGCAGCTGATAATTTTTTTTGAAGAGCATATGCTCGTTGTATTTCTTGAAAGTGCTTTTTATTTTTTATAGCCTCGACCAATTGGGTACCTGCAAGCTGCATTTTTTCAATAAGCGTATCAAGTTGTTCTTCATTACTTACTTCTTCTCGTTCTTCAGAAGATTCTTCTGTGTCACCTTGTGATAGTTCAATTTCTTGCGGTTGTTCCATACACCAACTATTTGGCATTATGATTAAATTAATCATGAACGTGAGCAGAAAAAATAACGATAAAGAACTAACCGGTAATAATATAAATGAATAATTTAGCTTTTTCATGGTAGCACCATTCCTTTTTTATTTTCTTTTATTTGTTTAATAAGATTTTTCTTTTTTGGAGATTGATTAATAAAAATCTCCCATAAATGAGTTTTTTGAGCATAGTATTCTTGCTTTTCACGGTTTCTGACACTATTGCGAACGAGTGCGTTGGGATCAATTTTTTCAATTTGCTGAGCAAGATCAAATGTTAATTGCGTGTGGTCTTGCTTTAATTGCGTCTTTGGCTGCAAATGATAGTGGCTCAAATATTTTTCAGCCAATGTGCCAAAATCAATTGCATCTTCAAATTTTTGTAAAAGTGCCTGTAGTGGTTTATTAGTTTGTATCATTTTTTGTGTTATATTTTCTTGGCCTTTTCCTATGCGAGAAGCAACTTGTCCAATAATTACTTCATATTTATTTATTAAGTTTAAATAGATATGCGCTACGTAATTTGAATCATCAAGGAGATTATTAAAATAGGTTGAAAGATAATTGTCGACTTCTTTTTCAATGCTTTTGGTGCTATCAGTATCTTGAACTTGTACATTATCAATAATAATATTTTTAAGATTAATAATATGAAGTTGTGATTTTAGTGTCTCAAGTGGAGCAACGAATGAATTTTTCATAAGTGCGCGAAGTTCATCGTGATGTTTTTTTATCTGAAATTTATAATTATCGCTTATCGTGGGTGTTTTATTTAATTGATCAATAAGCACAAGCGCCTGGGCATTTAACGTGTCATTACGTGCAATTTTATTTGCGATCGTGTCCGGATTTTCTTTTTTATTAAATGATAGTACAAGTGAGTGAGTGTTATTACGGATTTGTTTGAGCGTCGAGCTTATTTTTTTTTGTAATTTATTTTGATCGCTGTTTTCTTGATCAATAGATTCTTCTTTATCACTTGATGAAGAGCTTAATATGAACTCATTATTTTCTTGTTCATATTCCATCGCTTGTAGATACAGCGAACTCATTAGGATAAAGAATGAAGTTATAAAATAACAAATTTTTGAAAACTTCATACCTGACCTGTTTTTTTTGTCGTTTATGGTATAATTTATATGGTAAACCAACAATTTTTAGTTTTTCAATTATTTACTATTAGTATATATTGGCTGATTTTGATTTTCAAGATTACAAAAGGATTTCATGGTATTTGTCGAAGGCATAGCAGTTAAAAAAATGTATGGGCAGCATTTTTTGCGTTGGCAAGCGGTGATTGATCACATGGTGGCCAATGTTATACTTGATGAAAATTCGTCCGTTTTTGAAATTGGGTGTGGTGATGGTTTTTTAACACGATCAATTTTGCAGCAACCAATAAAGAGATTGTGGGTTTTTGAAATTGATGCTGATTGGGCACGATTTGTTGAAAAAAAATATGCCGATTTACGTATGACCATTTTTCAAGAAAATATTTTGGATGTTGATTGGGCACGATTTGATGAACATAAACCGTGGACATTACTAGCCAATTTACCCTATCAAATTACTTTTCCTATTTTGCACATGCTGCACAAAAATAGAGCGGTGCTTAAAGAGGGAGTAATAATGATTCAAGAAGAAGTAGCTGAAAAAATTTTAAAAACGCATGGGCGGGGCTATGGTTACCCATCACTTTTTTTTCAACACTATTTTGAATGGAAAAAGCTTGATAAAGTTCCACCACAAGCTTTTGAACCACCGCCAAAAGTAGATTCTCGTCTTTTATATTTTAAGCCTAAGCAATCAGTGCAGCCAATTAAAAATGAAGAAGAATTTTGGCAGTTCATTAAATTGTGTTTTAAGCAACCAAGACGAACATTGAAAAACAATTTACAGCAAACACATTTTGATTTAACTAAGATCTCTGAAACAACACTTGCGTTGCGAGCTCAGCAAATGAGCATGAACGATTTGCTTAGTTTGTGGGATAAGCTGAATGCTTAGTGCGCATTAATTTTTTTTCATGATCATGATCTTTTTGCGCATGAACAATTGCCTGTTGCACTTTCTCACTATAAAGCTGTGGATGATAATTATCTGGTCTGCATGCTAATGCATCATCTTTAAGCGCAGAGAGTAAATAGTCAGGTAAAAAAGGCACTTGGATTGTTTTTTTCAACTTATTGCTACTAATTACCATAAATTCGTGATTTGAATAAACTTCGATTGATGCATGGCTACCAAGCAAACGTTCGTTTGCAATTGTTTGAGCAAAAAATGGTAAGCACACGGTCGCAGGAAGTGGATGCAATGGGAAATTGCTGCGATAACTTGCTGGTGACCAGCCAAATGACCACAGTTCTGTGTGACCCGGATCGGCATTTCGCATGCGTGATCGGTTAATTTTGGTGCAACCATTTTTATGAATAGGGCATGTTTTATGCGCAAATACAGGTCGGCGAAATTTCATCTGAATTTGAGTTAATTTTGCAGGCAGTGGTTTTTTTGAAGTTGGCGAAAAAACACGATCTGAAAAAAATCTGTTGAGGCCAAAACAATCAAGTGGTTGAACACGATCGCCGTATGAATAAAAATGGTCAATTTTTTTAAAAAATGGTCTATTAATAAGGTCATAGGCTCCTGGCAATACTGGAACACCAATAAGCCACATTTCGTCGATCGCAAATGAACCGGTATCAAAATGCGCCAAATGGAGTGCAAACGTGCCACCATGGCTGTAGCCAACCATGCGGATGCGTGGTTCATATCCTTGCGCTCGCGTTGTTGCTACTAATTCATCCAATTTTTTGTAAAAAATTTCCGCTTCCAGATTCCACATGAATTGGCTCAACAGGCCTGACCAGCCGAACGTGTAATATTCCTGTTTTGGCATCTCAGGGTTTGCAAATTTGGCAACTGTGTCAAAAGTGCGCGCAAAAACCGATGCAGCGGCACCTGGCTTGGTTGAATTGATATCAACAGGAAGTAACCCGACCTCTTGCATCGCGTGATATTTATAAAAAAAGTCATCTTTTCGCATAATTTCAACGGCACGTGCGTAGACCGAATTGGCAATATCATCGCGCATAAGTTTAATAATATTAGGTACATTCAGATGAGGTTTAACACTGATAATACCATGAACAAAAATGGTAAACCATTTTTCGCGCCGTTCAGGAGTTGCAAATTCGGTACAATGCAATGGCACAACTAATGATGTGCAAGCTAAAATCATGGTAAAAAGTAAATTTTTCTTTTTCATAGTGCAAAAAATGGCCGTTTTTTGGGTTACTAGAGCTCCTTTTTCACTTTTTTTGTGCGCATAATGTGCAAATAGCACGAAGTTGATGGAAAAGTGCCACTATTAATTATAATGATAACAACTTTTTTGGATGGTTTCCACCCATTTTCTTACACAATTCGCATTTGTAGAAAGATTGTTCCAGAAAGCGGATTCTTTCCGTAACTTTCGACTAAATCGTGAGGTATAAAAATAACAGAACCTAATGCGCCGATGCCAAATTCAACATGATGGCACACTACCAATTGATAAATATAACCAAGTGTTAATTTACCCACGTTAAAAATTTGTGAAAATCGTGGATCGGGTGGCGCAAACAATTCATCTTTCTGCACGAATTCTGTGCGACCAAAAAAATAATGTTTATCATGAAGATCAACGGTTGTTTCTAATAATAATGCGTTTGTCGTGGTACCAGGATGTTTTTTATTGAGACCCCAGCATCCGGTTATTTGGCACTTCAACCGATTTCTCAAAATGTTATAGATACATGAGGCGGTTGTGCGTGTAATATTAACATCGGGCTCTAACTGTTCTGGTGATTTTAAAAAACCAATACTCAATTGCATTGAAAGATCGGGGGTTGGATTTGCCGTTGCACGAATTGAAAATGAATCAAAACGTGGACATTCAAAATCGTAGCGATGCTGATCTGGTTCGCGTCCAGTAAATACCGAAGCATCAATTTTGAGCATGCGCCAAACATAACCAACCGTAAAAACACCAAATTGAACATGCGTTGAATCAAGCCAATGGTGACTGATTGGTGCTTCAGGGTTATATGTGCCACTGTAACGCATCATATACACTGGCGGGCCAAGTGCAGGTTCACCAGGTAATCCAAAATAAAAAAAAATTGAACTGTGTTTATTGATCATTATAGTTTGTACTACCGCAAGCTCATCAACAAGCTCGTGTGGATGTTGCCGATCAATAAGCGGCGTAACACCATCTGCTGTTTCACCAGTCTGTAACAGTAATCGATACCCTTTTTTTCCGTTTAATGGATCGAGTGAGAACATTGTGCGCGCAGCAAATGTGTAATGTTCACCAAAATCGCGCTGTGCAGTTGCCATGAACATGCTTGTGCTAAAAATTTGATTTCCGCCGCGCGGGCCGCTTTGGTGTGTAAATGCTGCATTGATAAAATCGTGCGTCATGAACAACCATTCATTGTGCATGTAATGAAGACCATCCATCGGAATTGATTCTGGTTGCCAATCGGTGCCAGAAATTTCTCGTTCCATTGGATAACGCCCATACATTCCGTGCATCATGTGCTGATTTGAATGATTGCTGGGTGTTAAATCATCAAGAGTACGATCGTGTATTGACATTTGTTCATGATGTGATGAATGCAGTGTGCAAAAAAAATTCAGAATTAAAATAAAAAAATAAAAATAGTTATTCAAATAAAAATTCTCCCTATATTTTTTGTTTCACGTTAATATAGTGAGAGTATGTAAGTAAAGAATGTATGCGCTGTTTAAAAAAAAATTCAATTTCAAGAAATGGTACGGCATGAAAATAATAAATCTGAAACAATCGTGTTTAATGTTGCTCGTTGTGCTTAATTTTTTACAATGTGGAGCAATGGAGAATGACACTTATCCATTATTTAAGAATGATTCGGTAATTAAATTCAAACCTCAAGATTTTGTTGATATACGATGTTTAATTCAAGAAGCTAAATTGGAAGAATTTAAATATAAATTAATTACTACAACTAAAATTAATTATAAAACGATCGATTTTTTGTGTACAAACAATAAAAAAATTACTGTTGCGCGTAATGAAATTTTAAGTGAACAGCTTGATCAAATAGGATCTTTTTTAAAAACATTGGAAAATAATGAAAGCTATAATGAGTTTGCGGCAGATGAATTAAAAAAAAGAAAAAAAGAGTTGCTTTATGAGCGAACAGTTGGATTTGCAAACATATTCGCTGGATTAGGAATTTCGATTGCATCAACTTATGTATGTCATAAAGCACATAGTTACTTTGATAATCCGCTCATGAGACTTGGGGCATTTGTTGCTGGAATTATATCTTTTAGTAGCATAGGAAAAGCGGTAGCGGATTTACCTGAGAATATTTCTGAATTTAAGTCAAGAAACAAGTATAATGTTGAAAAATATAATAATGCCCAGGGAATTGTGAATTTCTTTGAAAATGTAAAAAAACTTTCTGAACAAAATAAAAATGAAGCGGTAGATAAAGGTGCCGGACAATAGAAAATATTATTCAGAAAATATACCACGCAAATCACCAAAGCATTTATATATCGCAAAGATCGCAGTTCCAACAATAGCGAATGCAACACGATTTCTTGCTTTCTCGCGTTTTACTTCTTTGGTTATAATGCCATGCTTATTGATAAGATTTTGTTGTGCTTTTGGGGGCAGCTTATTAAATTTTTTTTCATCATCTGGATTTTTTGTAAGATCAATATTTTTGCGATGTTGTAAATACTTGTAATTATTTATCATTGTATTTCGGTTCATTCTTTGTTGCAAAACTCTGCTCAGTTCTTCTAATTGTTCTTTAGTTTTTTGCTGATCTGCATTGTCCTGCAGTATCTTATGTCCCAATGATTGTTTTTTGGGCCATTTAAATTTACTTTCTGTTTGATTTTTTTGCATTTTTTTCGCAGATGCCATATCGCGAGAAAACTTGGATCCATTAGGCTGTTGCTGAGCTACGGGAATTTGGTTAGCTAACGGATTTACTGCGACCTGTTCTGTATTATTTGCTCGGGGCGGCAGGTTTTGTTCATTGTCAACAATAGGAGAATAGTTTTCATTAATGGCTTTGATCGAGCCAACCGCAAAAGCTAGGACATGAATGAGTAGAAATAATGTCTTTTTCATAGCTCTGTTCCATTTTATTAATAAAATTAAATTCTATTAATAGGATACCATTTCTACAAAAAATTACAATCAGAAATATTTAATGAATTCAGGACAATTTTAATCTTTTATTATAAAAAACGGACGGCCTTAAAGTGATTTTTGTCTTTTTTTAATAAAAACCGGAATGAGCGCAAGTAGCCCAAGACAAATAAGGGCGAGCAATAACGGTAGCGACAAAACATCTCGCGGAGAATTTATATTACCGATTTGTTTGCCAGCGAAGGTATAAATGAGTGTGCCGGGAATAATGCCAAGAGCAGTTGTCCATGCAAAGGTGGTAAGTCGAATTTTTGTGAGCCCAATAATGCTGTTAACCAAAAAAAATGGAAATATGGGAATAACGCGCACCATTAGCAAGTAGTAGCTTCCGTAATGGTGCAACTCATGATTAAAATTTTTTAATCGCACAGCATATTTTTGTTGTACTGCATTGCCCAAAAGATAGCGCATAATCAAAAACGTGATGGAGCCACTAATTGTCGCAGCAATAACAATAAAAGCGGTTGCTTTAAGAACACCGAATAAAAATCCTCCTGCGAGCGAAAACATAGCGGCACCGGGAGTGAACAAAGTCACTAAAATATATAATCCTATAAAAATAAGTGATGCCAGAAGTTCATTCGTTTGTACTAAATATAAAAGCTCATCTTTTTTTTGATTAAAATAGGCAAAGCTTAAATAGGAAGATTGATGTGCAAAATAGATAGCGCAACTGATAATAATAATCAAAGAAAAAAGAGCGATTTTTTTTCGGCGTGATAATAAGGTGCTCATAGTGATTTTTCGTTTACCATTTTAAAAAGTAATTTCGAATGTGAGTGCGGTGCGAAAATCAAATTTTGGTTGATTTCCGTACCTGCTTTGCCCAATAGGAACAAGAAAACTTCCTTCAACTAGAAATCCTTTCCAAGTTGCACTCAATAGTGGGCCAAAAAAATATACTTGTCCACCGGTGTTTTGCAAAGTGATATTGTTAAATTTATCTTGTTCGAAAAGAATACCAAATAATTGACCGATACAATAGCAATGCAGGGGCGATTTTTTGTTAAAGTGAAATTTTGGACCAAATCCCATTTCAAAAAAGTAAAAATTTCCATTTTTAAAATGTCTTCGTGTATGGGTAACGAAGGCAGATGTTTTATATCCCATGTACCAATGTTCGGAAGAATGAACGGTGGTAAATCTACCTACAAAATCGAATGATCCGGTACCCGTATTTGGAATAACTCGCGCATTGCCACTAGGAAACTGTACGCCAACCATAATATTTGCTAAAAAATTTGGTTGATTGTAAATATTAAATGAAAGTTCAACACGCGCATCACTTGCGCCAGCTGAACGATGAAAGTTCTTTTGAAATGCAACAATTATCGGCATTCCAATCTGTACGCCAAAAAAATCGCTAAACGCATATGAAACTATCGTCTCAAGAAAAAATAAATAATCATGTTGTGCGCGATAATAAACTGCCGATTCGCGTACACTTGTTTTGCCTGCTTGCCGCGGAATGGTTTTACCAATATCTGGCAGTGCTAATCCAAACGCTGAGCTATCTTGTGCGCGTTCTTGACTGTGAAGAACGATAAATGAAAATGCACAAAAAAAAGAAATGGAATATGATCGATAATTTTTGCACAGCATAATTTTTTTTTACTGTTCCAGCAGAGCGTCGCATGCTTTGGCAGCTTCGGTGCATAATTTTATGCACTGTAAGCAAATTTCAATACATTCTTCATGCCCCGTGCGACACTGTTCAGTTGTGTTTTCACATTGATCGATGCAATTTTGGCATGATTCAATACATGTTTTATACAAATGTCGGTTTTTTTCATCAACTATGAGTTGTGCGTTACACCAATCAATTGTTTTTGAACATGCATCTATACAAAAATTATTTTGTTTGACACATGCACCAACTGCTTGTGCACATTCAGGGCCATTATTGACGCTACATTTATCGATAAGATCTTGGCACGCAGTAATACACTTTTCACATTGATCGATGCAATTATTTAAAATATCAACTCCATCACTGGACAATTTCTGCATACGATGCTCCCTTAAAATCTTTTTTTACAAGCATTTTCATTACTCTAGTTAAATAGATAATGGTTCGTCAACCAAAATTGCGCTTGTGTATCTTGTGTTTTATAAAAAGCTTCATGTAGATTGAAAACAATGATTCAAAAGGAGCGGTGATGAAAAAATTATTCAAAAACTTTATCATATTTTTCGTGTTTTTCTTTTGCCTTGCAGCAACCGCGCAAAGTGAGATTCAAAATAATAAATGGGTTGTTGTTGGTGCTGGACCTGCAGGCATTGCAGTTATTGGTCTGCTGCTAGATTTAGGAATTGAGGGATCATCTATTATTTGGCTGGATCCTGAATTTGATGTAGGTAGATTGGGGCACTATTATGAAACAGTTCCGGGAAATGCGCCTACGTGGATGTACGTTGAATTTTTAACTGCTTGCAAAGTATTTAACGATTGTGCACCTGAAATGATCGATGAATTAAAAAAAATGGACCAAAAAACGGCATTTCCGCTCCATGTTATTGTGCGTCCCTTACGTGCAATTACCCAAGGATTACTTTCACGAGTTCAGGCAATAAAGGGTTCACTCATTTCGCTGCAGTTTGATGATGATTTATGGCACGTTGGTATTGAATCAACCGATAAACAGAATGTGCATGAACAGCATGCACGCTTTGTGGTCCTCGCAACAGGATCACATCCGAAAGAGTTGCATTATGAAAATAAGCAAGCTATTCCGCTTGATCTTGCACTTGATAAATCGACGTTGGCAAGTTACCTCACGCCAACCGATGTTGTTGGTGTTTTTGGCAGTGCGCATTCAGCAATATTAATTTTAAAATATTTATCTGAACTACCGGTTAAATATATTGTTAATTTTTTCAATAAACCAATTGTGTATACCGTTGATATGGGAACCTGGGTTCAAAATCAAAATGCTGGACTTAAAGGATCAACGGCGCAATGGGCAAAAGAGGTACTAGAAAAAAAACCACCAAAAAATCTGGCACGATTAAAAAATAAACCTACTATTCTACGCAAATGGTTACCCTTATGTACAAAACTGATTTATGCAATCGGCTTTGAACGAAATGAATTACCACCAATTAATGGAACTAATAATTTAATTTATGATGACATTTCAGGTATTATCGGACCGCGTCTTTTCGGTATAGGAATTGCATTTCCTGAAAAATTTAGCTATCCCGATGGTAATATTGAATATCGTGTTGGGCTTAAATTTTTCATGGAATATGCACAACGTGTTGTTCCCGAGTGGATGTTATGTAAAGGTGAGCATGCAATTAACAGGTTTAGCAATATGGAATCGTTATTCATGATTAACGTGCTCTAAAGAAAGAATTAATTATGGCTATGGGATCAATAAAACGATTTTTCTATACCTACGGCGTTCTTCTAAAAGATGCGATAAAAACTACGTCCCAGTTAATATATGGAGTGTGGAAGGTATCTAAGCTTCCACACCCTATTGTTACGATTTTTGGCGGCTCTCGATTTGCACAAGAAAATAAATATACACGCCAAGCACATGAGCTTGCACATAAACTTGTCGAGCGGAACATTTCAGTGATTACTGGAGGTGGGCCTGGCATTATGCAAGCCGCAAGTTGTGGTGCAATGGAAGTTATAAAAAAAAATAAATCAAGAGCACGTACTCTGGGCATTACGGTAAGCGGTCTTGAATCGGAAGGCATTAATGAATGTATAGTAGATGATTACATTACTACCGATTTTTTTTTTGCACGCAAGTGGCTCATGATAAATTACTCAGTTGCGTTTGCGGTATTTCCGGGTGGATTTGGTACATTAGAAGAACTATCAGAAGTTTTAACGTTGATGCAAACAAAAAAATTAGCGAGTGTTCCTATTGTTTTGATTGGTTCAGACTATTGGAAACCGTTGCTTGATTGGTGGCTTGGATATGCAGTTAAAGAAAAACTTATTGTTGAAATGGAAATGAAATTACTCGTTGTAGTTGATGATATTGATCAAGCAGTTGAACTGCTCAAACATCAATGTGATGAATGCGAAAAAATGGATAAAAAGCGGATTGTAAAATAGTATTATACTAAATGTTTAAGAAGCTCATCCAAATTAATTTCTTGATAAGCTTCAATAATGTGATGTGCTTGGGTTAATCGTGTTCGATCTTTAGCTGTATTGATCCCGATGCAGAGCATGCCAGCTTTTTTAGCCGCCGCAAGACCATGTGCAGAATCTTCAATGGCAATGCAATTGGTTGGATTGACACCAAGTTTTTCAGCAGCATGTAAATAAATTGCCGGATCAGGTTTACCCAAATTATTAACGCGCGATATCGGGTAAATATGTTCTCCAAAAAGAGAAGTGAGTCCGAGTGCGCGATCGGTAACTGCTACTGTGTCATCATGCGCATTGGTTGCAACACCGCTCTTGAGATTATTTG
The DNA here is from genome assembly GCA_022707425.1 of Candidatus Babelota bacterium. Taxonomy (GTDB): domain Bacteria; phylum Babelota; class Babeliae; order Babelales; family JACPOV01; genus JACPOV01. The sequence goes on along the minus strand of JAKJAQ010000008.1, from coordinate 37,771 downwards.
CACGTACTTTTGCATAGAAATCAAGAAAGCCTTCAACAAATTTTACTTCAACACCATAAAGAGTGTTTGCACGATGTGCTTTTTCATTTACTAAGACCGAAAGTGCATCGGGCAATGAAAAATGATTTTTTATAAAAGTGCAGCTTTCATGCAAAGCAAGCCCGCACAGTTTTTGTTGCAGTTCAGTTTCGAGTTCGGGAGATACACTTATGCCGCGCTGATACAGCAGTTCTTTGGTAGCTCGCCGCCAAATATGTTCCGTATCAATAATAGTGCCATCAAGATCAAAAATAATTGCATGATAGCGGTTGAAGGTCTCTTTTTTTGTATTGTCCACTGTTTCTCTATCGGTTATACTATGGAAACGTGTTTGAGTTAATTTATTCATTTTTTATACCTTAGGAGTAGTTATGTTTCATCGATGCCTTAAAGCGATCGGTGCTCTGAGTGGTACTGTCATTTTACTACAAATAGTCAGTCATTTTAAAGTAAATTGCGTTTTTGGTTCCCAAATTGCGATTTTTTCTGGTATTAATTTTTTCGGTCCATTGCTGGGTATATGGCTTGGTATGCCACTTGCGGTTGGGCTTTTGATTGGAAGAGCGTTCATTAAGTCTTTTTTTATGAGTAATTTTCTTTTCACTCCTTTAGCATATCATATTCCAACGATTTGTGCATCTACCTTTTTTTTGCCTGGAAAACGACTCTTTAAAATTATGATACCGTTGCTTTGCATGTTCTTGTTCATTATCCATCCAGTAGGACAGCAAGCATTCTGGTACAGTGCCTTTTGGTTAATACCAATGGTGCTAGCATTTATACCAGAACGTTCTTTATTTTTAACCGCTCTTGGTAGCACCTTTACTGCACATGCAGTGGGCTCAGTTTTATGGCTTTATTGGGTTCCAATGAGCGCAGAAACATTTGCCCTGCTCATGCCAATTGTTCTGTTTGAACGAATTGTCTATGCAAGTGGCATGGTGATAATTCATCAGGCTGTTAGTTATTTCTCTGGTTTTACTCTTCATGCACCTGGCGCGCGAACGCACACAATTGTTTAACTACTCACATGCTGTTTGAGGGATGATGGGTATGAAACATTTGGCAATTATCATGGATGGAAATCGTCGCTGGGCACGGTTGCGCGGATTGCAACCGTGGCTTGGTCATTCAAATGGCATGAATGCGGTAAAATGTGTTATTGAATTTTGTTTGAGCAAAAAAATTCCATATCTTTCTTTGTATACGTTTTCGATCGAAAATTTGCGACGATCTGAAAGTGAACGTTCATATTTATTTGATCTTTTTTCACAAAAAGCTCAGGAATATACGGAAGAATTTATTAAAAATGGTATTCGTGCCAAGTTCATCGGTGAACGATCGCTCTTTCCTAAACATTTGATTACCATCATTGATCAGCTTGAGCAAAAAACGGCCAATGGCGCTAATTTGCAAGTTAATTTTCTTTTTTGTTATGGAGCACGGCAAGAAATTGTGCATGGTATAAAGGCTTTACTTGCAAAAGTAAAAAATGGTGAACTGTCTGAAAATGATATTACTGATGAAACATTTAAAGACTATTTATGGACAGCGGGCATGCCTGAGCCAGATATTATTATAAGAACTGGTGGTGCCAAACGAATGAGCAATTTTTTGTTGTATCAAGCTGCGTATAGCGAATTTTATTTTTTAGATTGTTTTTGGCCAGAAATTACTCAAGATCATTTGCAAGCTGCGTATACCAATTTTGAGCAATGTCGAAGGAACTTTGGAGCATGAAACAAGTAGCAATGATTGGTGAAGGAGCATGGGGAACTGCAGTAGCAACATTGCTTGCAAATAACAATATTCAAGTAAATTTATGGTGTTACGATGAACAAGTGTGCGATGAGATAAAAAAAAATCACAGTAATAATCGTTATTTACCACAAGTTCCTTTGAGTGATCGAATCAAGCCAACTCATGATCTTGCTCAAGCGCTGGCAGAAAGTGAACTTATTTTTGAAGCGATTCCGGTACAATACATGCGCTCAGTTTTAGAAAAATGCAGGCCGCATGTTAGATCTGATCATAAATGGATTGTATTGAGTAAAGGAATCGAAAATAATTCATTGTTATTACCTACACAATTAATTGATGAAGTTATTGTCAAAACTGCACACAAAGCAGTTTTGGTTGGCCCAAGTTTTGCCAGCGATGTTGCTACGCAACAAATTACTGCGGTTACGTTGGCAGCCACCGATTGTGAATTTGGACTGATGCTGCAAAAACTGCTCGCGAATAATTATTTTAGACCGTATTTATCGCTTGATGTGATTGGTGTTCAAATTGGTGGTGCTCTTAAAAATGTTATTGCTCTCGCAATTGGTATGCTTGATGGTGCTGGGTATCGTGACAATGTCAAAGCATTTGTGTTATCACGCGGGTTGCATGAAATGATGATTGTTTCTCAATTGCGCGGTGGCAGGCCCGAAACTATTTATGGGCTTTCAGGTGTAGGTGACTTGGTATTGACAGCAATGGGCGCACGAAGCAGAAACCGAGAAGTGGGTAAACGAATTGGTGCAGGACAAACATTAGAAACTATTTTGTATGAGACAGGATATATTCCTGAAGGTGTGAACACTGCAATTTCTTTGCATCAATTAATAGAGCAGTTTTCTCTTGATTTACCCGTTTGTAAAGGTGTTTTTGAAGTATTGATGCATGGAAAAAAAATTGAAACGCTCCTGGCCGATTTAATGAATCGGCCCTTGGAGCAAGAATGTGTTGTTAAATAGGTTTATTTATTTTTTTTACTAAACCTTCTTGTTCAAATCTTTTCAGTGCGTAATCTGCAAAAGTTAGTAATTTTTCTGTCGATTGTTTACCTTGTTTCTCAACGATATTTTGTAGTTGGGCAGTTTCATCAATGTTTTTGATTGCTAATTTTTTAACAATTTCTGCTTTGTCGCCAAAATAGTGCTTTAAAATAATATCATTGGTATTTACGATTTTTAAGAGTTCAAGATAAGCTTTTTCCTCTGAATTATCATCTTCCTGTATCTTGAGTGCGCGTAGTTTACCTTGTAGTTCAGAAAAATAACTTTCGTCAATTTCTAAATTGTTTTTTTTGCAAAACGTGATACTGGCGTCAATTAATTCTTTGACAGAATCGTCACTAATTTTATTAATAATATTAATAAAAAAAAGCGCTTCTGATTGGTTTGGTAAAGGAAATGTTGCTAACTCAGGTTTAATTATTGGTATTGCAGCGATTTGTTGTTGTGCCATTCCAGAATAATCGATTCCCTTTGGAAACTGAGTTGCCTGTAACTGGGCAATTAATAGTAGTGGAAAAAGAATTAACAAAAAATTCATAAAAATATCCTTTCGTGAAAATAAAAAAGAGCAGTTGTTACTGCCCTTTTTTTAGTGCGTATTGTGTTTTTTTATTGAGTTTATGCTTGTGGCTCTGGCTGTGTCATTGATGGCATATCAGGACATGCCGGGCAAATGTCATCAGCACACATTTGAGCTGCTGGTTGTTCTTCCATTGGGTTTACGTTTGACATCCCGAAGAAAAATTGAACTTGCATTTTATTATCTTCTGAAGCAAGCATCATTAATTTGCGCTGTGTTTCTAAAATTAAATCCATGGTCATTTGACGATCTGTAGCTTCTTGGCACATTTTCAAGCATTCTTGTGTGCAACGAACGCATTCAGCGCGCATCTCAGGATTACAATCTGGTTGCATTTCGATCGCCATGTTAATTTGAATTGACCTTACTTCTTCTGGTGTAATGCTTTCAATAGTCATTGAAGGCATATCTTCTGCTTGTAGAGCATTGCTCATTACAGCAAGGGCAATGATTAACAAATTATTTTTCATACGATCTCCTTAAAATGAAAAAGAACGAAGATGTGAAAGTTTTGTTTATATCAGACCTTCTGATAAGAACAAAAATTAGTATAGCACATAGGTTTTGTTATTCAACCAAGAATTGAAATGTGTGCAAACTATTAATATCAATAATAGAACCTGCAAGCGGTTTTTGCTCAGCAACAGTATAGTTCTTGTTTGCCTCTAAAGAGGTGTTTTTTTTTGCATGAATAATGAGTGGTTTAATTTGATATAATTCAAGTGTCCCAAGAGAACTGTCAAGAGAAGAACCAATAAATGATGGAACTACCACAAGCGAAGAACCTGGATTGGCAACATAGACTGTAATCGATTTATTATTGATTATCTCGCCTGCTTGTGGAGACTGTGCGATGCACGTGTTTCCTGGTAATGAGCTTGGAACATAAAATATCTGTGGAATGATATTAAGCCTTGAGCAATGGTTTTGAACGTCAGAAAGTGTCGCACCAACACAGATCGGTGCCAGAACCGCGGCAGTTTTTTTTGAAATAACGCAAAAAACTGCTTGATTGAGTCGCATAAATTGTCCCGCAGCAGGTATTTGACTCAAAATAGTTCCCTGCGCAAGATCATTGTCTTCTTTTTGGGCGAGCACGCGAAAATTGAGATGCTGTTCTGCGAGAATAATGGTTGCGTTGCCAACTGTTTGTCCAATAAGAACGGGAACAGAAATCTGTTGTTTGCCGCGTAAAAGCGAAAGTGTTGTGTACCCAACGATGAAAAAAAGAAATGGAAATATCCACAAAAATGAGTTGATTTTCACAAATAACACTTGAATAAAAAAAAGATCAAAGGCAATCAGTAAGCCGGATTCTGTTGTGCATACGAATATGCACATGACAACCATTTCTCTTGGCGACATACCCGCACGTGATAACCGGAACGAAAAACCGTTCGTGCCTATTTTGTCTTGCTCCAAGCAGGGTTTGCCCCACTCTTATTATTACTAATAAGAGGTGTGCGCTTTTACCGCACATTTTCACCCTTACCTTTTTACAGGCGGTTTTTTTCTGTGGCACTTTCCATGAGCTTACGCCCCCCTTAATTTCTAAGGTGCTTTTTTCGTTTGGAGTCCGGACTTTCCTCTTGCTCATCTGGTTAAAACAGCAAGCGATTGTCTAGATTGCCTTGGATCTATATTTCAAAAGAATTCGTACACCTATAATATTAACAAAAATTTGGATAATTGTATAGATCACAATTGTCGATTCAGTGAGCCAGAATGGTTGACAAAAGGTCCGAAAAAGAAGCAACGAACTAATAATGAATGCATAGGGAAAAAGTTCGAGGGAATGATTAATAAATGTCAAAAATGGCACAATCCATAAAATCGATGTCATGAGAAGTGCTGTTGATTCTTTATATGAACCAATGGCAATGAATTGTTCCATGCACAAAACGGTGAATGTTATGCAAAGGCGCATAATGCTACTTTGTGAAAAAAGTGCAACGGAAAATAAGCACCATACTAATTGTACAATTGGAAATGCGCACAAATGCCATGCGCACAAGTCGATTAAGAGAAATCCAATAAGCATACTATAATAAAGTGGTGCCAGACAAAAGTTCAATTTGTTCTCCTTAAGTAAGAGGCTCTTGCATGGTGATTTTATATTGACAAAGGAACGTATTCAAGTAACTTTGTATTCGAAATCAAAACAATTAATATAGGGAGTTATTTTTATGAAAAGAAATTTCGTTTTAGCGCTTCTTGTTTCAAGTATGCTGGTTGTTGGTTCTACAATTTTTGCTGGCACTGAACAAGGATCAACGGAACAATCAGAAAAAATTGAAAAAAAAGATAATGATAATAAGCCAGCATCTACATTTTCTTTGCAAACAGTATGGAATTCAATCAAAGCAAAATCGTCTGATGTAACAACTCATGTATGTGCACATAAATATGCATATGGTATTGGTGTTACGGCATTAATTGGTGCTTATTGCATTTACAAAGCATATTTCACTGAAAATGAAGAAGAAGATGCGCCAACAACAATGCGCCGTGCAAACTACAACACAAGTCGCTAAAATTTGCGCATTAAATTTGTAATTTTTCCTAAAAGGCCGTAGCAGTACGGCCTTTTTTCTTTAGTGGCGTCTACGCATGTTGTTTCGTTTTTTTTCCTATCTTTTTGGTGTACTTTTTTGCTGTGCTGCTTTTTTGCTCGGCATATTATTTTTTTTCCTTATTTATCCAACAATCGATGTTGCTTCATTACAAAATGATATTCAATCACGTCCATCAATTGTACTTGATGATGAAGGCAATGAATTGACACGATTTCAAATTGAGCGCTGCGATCCGGTGCAATTTTCAGCTATTCCTGAACATGTTATTCATGCATTTTTGGCTGCAGAAGATCGTTCTTTTTTTCATCATGCAGGAATTTCTTTTCGTGGTATCATTCGTTCACTCTTTGTAAATTTATACCAAGCAAAACGAGCACAAGGAGCAAGTACGATTACGCAACAACTCGTGCGCTTATTATATTTTGATGCGAGTAAGACGTTTGTGCGAAAAATTAAAGAACAAGTTGTTGCAATTTTGCTTGAGCGACAATTGAGTAAACATCAAATCATGGAACTGTATCTTAATCATGTTTATTTTGGTTGCGGTATTTATGGCATCGGCGCAGCAGCAAAACGGTTTTGGGGAAAAACAGTTGAGCAAGTTACGATTGATCAAGCAGCGGTGTTGGCTGCCATTATGAAATCGCCGCAAAATTATTGTCCATTATTATTTCCTCTTTCGTGTCAACAGCGACGCAATATTGTTTTGAACTCAATGATGCAATGCAAATTTATTACGTTCGAAGAGTACAAAGATGCTATGCAGAAACAACTAGCTATTGTTGATCATTCAATTATGATTGCACCGCATGCAAAAGAATGGATTCGATATTTTGTAGAAAAAGAATTTGGCCGTGATAAATTGTATCGCGGTGGGTTAGTAATCCAAACAACCTTGAACAGCGCCATGCAAAAAGATGCGATTGAAGAGTTCAAAAAACAGATTGTACATTTGCGTGAAAAAATGATGCCAGAAATTGATGGTGCACTCATTTGTACTGAGGTAAAGAGTGGAGAAATCAAAGCGTTAATTGGTGGCTATGATTTTTCAATTTCGCAATTTGATCGTGCGCACTGTGCTTTTAGACAATTTGGTTCGATTTTTAAACCAATTGTATATGCAGCTGCAGTAGAAAATGGTGTTCAATTTTTTGAAACTGAAATTGATGAACCGTTCGAAATGGTGCAAGAAAATAGTGTGTGGAAACCCGATAATTTTTCAAATACGTTTGATGGGCAAATGACACTTGCGTATGCACTTTCGCATTCGAATAATATTGTCACTATTAAAACATTACTTAAAATTGGCGTACAGAAAGTAGTTGATGTTGCACAGCGTTTTAATTTTTCGGCTCGCATAGTGCCCTATCCTTCTTTAGCTCTTGGCTGTGTTGATGGAACACTCAAAGAAGCAGTTGGCATGTTTAATGTATTTGCAAATAATGGCATCTACGTTGAACCACATTTAATTCGGTGGATAAAAGATGGTATGGGAACTAAGATTTGGAAAATGAAAATTGAACAACGGCGTGTTTTCAATTCTCGTGTGAGCGATCAGGTTGCCAAAATTCTGAGTTTGAGTTTTGACCGTTTGCAAAAAAGATTTCCACAACTACTTGAATGTGCAGCAATTGGTAAAACAGGAACGCATGATAAATGTCGCTCCTGCTGGCACATTGGTTCAACACCAACCTATACAACCGGTGTGTATATTGGGTGTGACGACAATCGATCTTTAGGAAGAAATATTTTTGGTGCTAAAACTGCGTTTCCCTTGTGGTTGAATGTTCAACAAAAGTTGCCGATTGTAAAAAAACAGTTCGCGATTGATCCTTCGTTGCGAGAAATTACGGTTCACGAGCGAACAGGTAAACCTTGCGCAAAGGATGATGCAAACGCAATAACTATTTTTATCGATCAAGGACGTTTTTGATATTTTGAAATGATTGTTGTTGTAATTGTTGGCTATATATTTTTTGGTTATTTGCAGCTTTTTGCATTCGTTGTGCTCTACTCAAATCGCTTGGATGTTGCCAGTTTGATAAAATTTTTGCAGCGGGTTTTATCAAAGAGGGGTAGTGTTTTATTTGCTGGTCAGATAATTTATGGAGTGCGCGCCAAAGATGTGCATCTTTTTCTAGCAATGTAGAATTTTTAATTCTTTTAATGACTTCACCATCAGCTTGGTATTCTGCGAACCATCTATGCGCTATTGCGCCAGTGGCTGCACATGCTAATTTGACACCAAGTGTAGTGAGCGGATAATCCTGCATTTTGCCACCAAAAATATGCGTATCTAAAACTTGTGCTCCGATTTCGCTGCAAGTCCATGTAATGAATGGAGCTAACCAAAATTGATGATAATGATTGTGATATATATGGCCGTATTCATGACAAATTGTTGGAATCATATCGTCTGGTGATCCTTTTCCAAACAATTGAGTTGCAATTATTTTAGATGAATCGGCATCAACATTTGATTTCTTTGCAAAATTTTCAATCGATTCGTTTTGTTCACGTTTAAAATTTTCTATTGCTTTACGAGTTGATTGGGCTTTGGCGGTATCTTTAATTGTATCTGGATTCAAGCAGTATGCGATAATTAGCTCATCATTCATTGGTAGATAAATATGGTTATTTCCTGAAAAAGGAACGTCGCCACTGTAAAATTTAATATTATCGAGCGACTCAGGGTACCCTAATTCCTTACGTTTTTGTTTTAAATAGGCGACCGTGGGACTATCATTTTTTAAAGGTGTGCCTTTTGGTTCACGCATTGTTGACCATAAATAGTACATTGCAGATCCCCAGTAGATGGATTGGGTGATTGTACTAGCGCTGGCGTTCGTAATATTTTTTATAAAATCCATTGGTTTTAATGGATATTGCAGAAAAAGCAAAAGTGTTAATAAACTATAAAATATGGCTCTTCTTTTTTTCATAATAATTCCAATATAAACTATTTGAAATATTTTTCATTAATAAGTTTACTGTTTTTAAAATTTTATTCAAGGGGGTCAATCATTGCGCGGCACTGGGAGGGGTGTGTAGGCTATCAGTGGATTTTAACGGAATCTGCCATCAAGGAGGCTACTATGGTTTGGAGAGGATTATGCAGGGTGTTTCTGCTTGGGTTGTGTACCAGTGTGATTTATGCGGGTGGACAAGGAAATCAAGGGACAGATCAACAGGGAATTGACCAAAAATGGAGTGATTTGAAGGACAAATTTGTAAATACTGCTCAAGGTGCAGCTGATGGAGGACTCAACTTCCTGAAAGGTATGGGGCAAAGTATTGGTGTGGTGACAGCAGATTATCATTATAGTTATGTTGTTTGGAACGATTCAAATGTATTGGTTCTTGCGGGTCAACAACGAGTTGTTCCGGCAATGGGAGCAAATATATCAGAAGATTATGATAATTCTGCGCTTATTCAGCCATTTTCAACATCGGGAAAAACTTTTTTTAATCAGCAGCTTTATCTCAATGTAGTACTTTATGCAGATCCGGCAAATACATTTTTTGCAAAACTTACTCCCACAACCGATCTTAATAAATTTTTGACTGTTGCGAGCGGACAATTTGGTAATTTACAAATTATGTTTCGCCAAATTTATCCATGGAGTCCCAATGATAATAATATTTATTATTATCGTGTTTATTTTGGGGGAAGCCAATTGAAGGCAGAGTATTTGGGAGTTAAAACCGATTCAACAGATTTTTTAGGGTCTTTTTTTAATAATTCCAAACAAGAGGGTCAACTTTCTTTTACAAAAGATGGAAAACAATACACCGTCACACTTGAAATATTGTCATTTAATTCATTGCAATCGACGGCTAATAATCCAACATCAATTCGTCCTGGCCCCGGAGAAACCCGTTCTTTTGTATTCACAGCAGGTGGAAAATCTGCCGGATCAATTCCTGTGCAGCCACTAGGTATCGGCAATGTGGCCTATAACGATACAACCAAACAATATGACCCTGCTGGTCCAATGTTGTATACCTATCAATTATATGATGGTGCAACTGGCCCCATGGTGAGTATGCAAGGGCTTTCGATTGGCAATTTTCCACAACCGGTTGCGGGCAAAGTTCGCGATATTAATCCAGTAAAATGTCATGTATGGCGACAATCAGCGACTCAGGAACAACAAATAAGTGTACAAAATAAAGAACAAACCGATCCGAGTTCAATTCCTTTTGATGCTGTTGAATCTTTTTGGGTAGTTTATAAAACTGCTGATTATCAACTCATGCAAAAAATTGACGCGGGCAAAGTTGCAGATTTTACCGTGGTTCGTCCACAAATTAAAGAAAAAGAAGCATGGCTCTATGGTGTCACATTGCAAACAATGGATGATGCACAAGCCAAAAAATTTCTTGATCGTTTAGCTTCAGGAAAAATTGGGCAAGGTGCGGTATATTCTCAGGTAGGTTTGGTTGGTAATAAATTTGATCTGAGTAAGTTGCAAGCGAACAGTAACGGAAAAATTGTCGATGTGGATCCCAAAGATGCAGCAAGTTCTGGCATTTCTGGATTTGTACTATTTGCTGATCGGTTTTTACCAACTGGTGTTGATAGCTCTGCCGATTTTTATTACTATGTCCAGCCACCGCAGTTACGCATCGATCAATTAATAAGCAACATGTATCTTGATGATAGTTTTTACATAAAAGATAGTTCAGGAGCGCTTGTTTTAAAACCTGATGTGATGCAGGAGCTCACAACGAATTTAATTAATTGGGTTAATAATTATAATAAAGACAAAACAAAAGTGGCGACCGATATAAAAAATTATTTAGCGCTCAAAGGAAATAAAAGTTTATTTGCGGCGATCGATCCGAAAACAAATGCTGCTGCAATTACTCCGCAAGGGCAACATATGATTGACGCTCTTTTGACGGGACCAATTAGTATTGTTAATTATCCGTTGGTGAGAAAAAGTGGTGTTAATTATTATGTGTTTGGATTAGGCTCAAAACCAGATGGTTGGCCATCATGAAAAAGTTTCAAGCGCAGTGCACAATCGAGCAACTCAGGATCTTTTTGAAGTTCATGTTGTCTGACGACACTTACTAATTCTGGATATTTTTGAGCGAGCGCAATTGCATTGGCATATTGATGGTTATCAGCGCAATCTTCAAGCGGAATGGTAATGCATTGTTTGTTAAAAAAGAGTAATTCAAACAATGTTCCTGCTCCTGCACGGCACACGACAATATCTGCTTGCTGATAAAAAGATTCGAGTTGATGGTGATAATCAAAAACGTGCGCATCTATTCCGGCATCTGCATAAAAACGTTGCATATCATCAAGATGTTGAGCCCCAGTTTGATGAATAATGGTAAATGGGATCGATAAACGATTGGGAAGCGAGAGCCACTTTTTAATAGCGGAATTAATAAAAGCGGAACCTTGTGATCCACCGACAATTAAGAGCGTTAAATTTTTTACTGGAGCCAGTAATTTTTTCGAGGATAAAGACAAAACGTTTGAAAATCGAATTGGATAAGGAGCAAAAATACATTTTTCGCTTGGTAAGTTATTTTGAGCTTGCTCAAAACAAATAAAAATTCGTTGGGCGAAAAGCGCTAACAAACGAACTGCTTTGCCTGGTACAGCATTGAGTTCATACAATTCGATGGGGATGCGCAACAAAGCGGCTGCTAAACACACGGGAACTGAAACAAAACCACCCAGGCTTATGAGTTTACGCGGTTTTTCTGTCCGCAAAATAGTATAAGCTTTAACAAATGCGGTACCAATCAGCCAAAAAAATGATGGATAACGCCACAATCGCCAACCAGGAAACGAAGTAAGCCGAAGATGTTGGATTTGTGAAAGCCATGTATATTCTTTAGCAATTTTTTGATCAAGTGTTCGACTTGAGGTGAAAAATATACACTGTGCATCTGGATATTGTTGTTGATAATTATAGGCAATGGTTAAACAAGGAACGCTGTGTCCTCCTGAGCCACCTGCAACAAAACAAAATGAAGTTATCATCGAATGCCTAATTAATTTTTGAAAGTTGTTCGTATTTATTTTGTAATTTATCGCAATATTTTAAATGTGGAAATGAAACTGGCAGTTGATAGGGTGTCAATGCAATTAAATCTGAAGCTTTGTCATATTGCTTTTGTTTATACCAAATGCGCGCTTGCGTATTTAAAAAGATGCGATTTGATTTATCATGTATAAGCGCAAGATCAATATATTTTTGTGCAGTCGCGAAATTTTTTTCTTCAGTTGCATAATAATAAGCAAGTAAATGATACGCTGGTGCAAAATGATTTTTTAGTGCTTGGCATGAATGGAGTGTTTGTATCATGCTCGTCCAATCTTTTTTTGCATAGTACATCAAAGCCATTTGATAAAGTAATTTGGCATGCATGAGGGGATCATTGGTGATAGTAAGTGCATGATTCAGATAATAAAAAGCGGTTTGCATGTCATCTTTTTTGAGTGAAATATCAATTAAATAAAAAAGCGGTAACAAATTTTTAGGGTACCGTTGTTCAAGCATGCGCAGAACATACGTAATATGTTTTTGTTCAACCTGTGCTTCATAAAGAACATGGAGTACTTGATACCAAAATGGATTTGTTGAATCATGCACAATTAATTGTTTAATCAATTCAACAGCACGCGCAGCTTTTCCTTGAGAACAAAGTAATTCGATTTTAAAAAGCTGTGCTTCGGTATTTTTGGGATAGTGCGAGAGATATTGATTAATCATGGTGAGTGCTGTTTTTGATTGTTTCTGATCATTGAGCTCTATTGCTTTTTTAAATAAATGATCATTGTATGGTAATAAATTATTTTGTTGTTTTTTTATAATGAGATTGAGAATTTGTTGTTCCACCGCTTTGTCATTACCGACAATTGAAAGAAAGTTACGGTAGCCAACGAGTGCTTGATCAATTTTACCAGAAAGTTCATTCAACAATCCTGAAAGTAACCAACCTTGCTCGAAATGCGGATTCAGCTCTAAACATTTTTCTATCTGTGCTAAGGCTGCATCTTTTTGAAATAGCTGTAAATGTATTTGCGCTTTCATAAAATAAAAAATAAAGTGTGATGGTCGTTCAGGTTTGCTTGTTAAATAACGATCAATCAACGCTACCGCTTCTTGCGACTGATTTGCGCGAACATAGGCTGCTGCGCCGTAATAAATTAGTTCGGGATTATTTGTATGTGTTGCTGCTAAAGTCATGATTCGTTTATCAGCGTGAGCTTGCTTTCCAGTTTGCTCAAGCGCTTTTACAACAATGAGTTGTAACTCGAGATTGTGAGGGAAATGCGATTCGACTTTAGGAGTAAGTGAAACAATTTTTTCAAATTGGTTTGTGTTAAATAGATGATGTAAATACCCTGCATAAATATAGGGAGATGTTTCTGACCGAAAAAGAGCGTCATAACATTTTTGCGCAGCTGGATGATTGCGTGTTAAATCGTTGTAATATGCCCAGAAATAAAGATGAAAAGGATTCGTTGGTGTGTCATCAATTTGAGAAGGGGGTGTAAGAAATGTTGTTGCGCAGCTGCTCAGGAGTATGTACAGCAAAAAAAAAGTAATATGATTATCCCTCATTATTTCTCCCTTTGGCAACGAACTAAAAATTTATAGAGTGACTGCCGCAGTTCGGGGTCTTGAATAGTGGCCAAAGCATTTTTTTCATTTACCGTTAATGATATGTCAATTTCTTTAAGATTGCTTGGCGCATTATTCATAATTTTCTTCTTTTTTTTCTGCACAATCTGTTTAAAGCGTATCTGTTTTATGCGCGGCTGGTCCAGATTTTTGTTAATTGTTTCAAGAATTATGGGTGAAATGAGATAGAGCTCTTGCATCCAGCTTGAATTGAAGACTCCTAAGGTTAGTGTGTCATCATTAATTTTTTCAAGTGTGACGTGTGTTTTTAAATTGCCCATGATGGTGTGCCATTGTTGAAGCAACGTTAGTTTCCAACTTTGTTGCGCCGGTAACAGCGCGTTTAAGAAATGTTTAATTGGTGCGGGCATAAGGGATAACTATCATTTTAGGGTAAAAAAATGATGAAATTTTGTTTGTAGATTTAGTGTAAAAATTAATCAACTGGCGATCAATCAAATGTACATAATTATTGATTGAATGAAAATAAAAATTGATCTATAGTATATGTATATTTTTGAATTATTTCATTTTTTACATAGAAGAAGACTCTTTATGAAATCGAAGTTAATGACATTCTTTTTGCTTTTGAATATGGGTATGCTCTCAGCAAAGCCGTGTGGCGGACAAAATCAACTCCAAAATTCAGTTCAGCATACAAATAATCAAACTAACCAACATGTTAATGCTGCAATCGGAGCATTGGTTGCTGCTTCGACCTATCCAATGTCTTACGAAGCAGATTTTCCCGGAGCTAACTATGTACCACAGGTCTCTGGCAATCATAACAATGTTGTGCCAACACACAATCATACAATGCAAAATCATATGGTGAATGTAGTTAGCAACACAAATCAAGCAGGTTAAATAGAAATTGAAAATTAACATTTACTAGAAAGAAAAATTGTGATTAATTTTTTTTGGCTTTTTTTGCTGGTGAGTAGTTCTGGCGTATTGAATATATTGGGTGATACCACAAGACGTCGCGGCAGTAATGGTCATTTGGAAAGCACGCTTCCCGTACCAACCGGTAGTGCTGCGTACATACATGGTCATGAATGTGAAGGAAGTGCACAGGTACAATATACTAATTTACAATCAAATCAGTTTGCCCACGGTCAAACACCAGTACAGGGACCTCCAAAGAAATCTAGCAAAGGGGCTCATTAGAGACCCAAGTTAAAATTAAAACAAGGAATAGAGTATGAAGTGTAGCGCCGATTATGAAATTTTGCCGCACACGGCCGATTTAAAAATTCGCGTGTGCGGTAAAACAATCGAAGATCTCTTTCGTCATGCACTGATTGGCATGTTTCAAAGTATCGGACCACAAGCTCGTGGTTGTGAACGACTTAACAACCAACTTATTTGTGCACAATTACCAATTTCTCGACCTGTTTCAATTCAATCTCATAGTAAAGATGAATTGCTTATTGATTTCTTGTCTCATGCACTGTATTTATCAGATATATATAATGAAGCATATTTAGATGTTACCATTCATCAGCTTTCTGCAACACATGTTGATGCAACTTTGCATGGCATTGCTATCGAACATTTTGATGTTGTTGAAATAAAAGCAGTTACTTATCACGGATGCGAAATACAGCAACACAATGGATTATGGACAGTAGAAATCGTTTTTGATATTTAGATAAAAAAAAAGGAACACATGCAAACGATTGATCGATCTCAAATGTTAAAAATTGAACCCTATTTATATGAAATTGAACGTTCCTTTCGTTCTGATATGCGTGTGCCCGCACGAGTTTTTGCAACTGAAAAAATGTTGAAAGAAATTGGTATAGATCGTTCATTGTGGCAATTGGTGAATATCACAACCTTACCTGGAATAGTTGGTTATGCGTTTGCTATGCCCGATATTCATGAAGGGTATGGATTTCCAATTGGTGGTGTTGCAGCTACTGCAATCGACCACGGTGGCGCGATTTCTCCCGGGGGAATTGGGTATGATATTAATTGCGGTGTGCGATTACTTGCAGCAAATAATGAATTTGAGGAAATAAAAAAAAGTCTTGATGCTCTTGCAACGGCTCTTTTTCATGCGGTTCCTTCTGGAGTAGGGCGTGGTGGCAAATTGGTGCTGAAGGAAAGGGAGCTTGATCATGTATTAGCAGAAGGCGCACCGTATATGCTTAAAAAAGGATATGGTGAGCGAACTGATATTGAATTTTGCGAAGAGCATGGATGCATGAGTGGTGCAAATCCGGACCGTGTTTCAGAGAAAGCAAAAAATCGGGGCACAGATCAACTTGGTACACTCGGTTCAGGAAATCATTTTTTGGAAGTGCAAAAAGTTGCCGAAATTTTTGACCAAGAAGTTGCATCTACCATGGGACTGCGCATGAACCAAGTAACGGTGATGATCCATTGTGGGTCTCGTGGACTTGGCCACCAAACATGTACCGATTATGTTCGCGATTTCATGCCATTGTTAAAAAAATGGAATATTGAATTGCCCGATCGTGAATTAGTGTGTGCACCGTTTAATTCTCAAGAAGGTCAAAATTATTTTGCAGCAATGCAAGCTGCCTCAAATTTTGCGTGGGCAAATCGTCACTTGATTGGTCATTGGGTACGTGAAAGTTGGCAAAAAATATTAGGAAATGGTGCGCAGCTTAATTTGATTTATGATGTTTCACACAATATTGGAAAAAAAGAAAAACATAGTATAAATGGCAGCGAGCTGGAATTGTTAGTGCATCGAAAAGGTGCGACACGCTCTTTTGGTCCAGGACGACCTGAACTCCCGGCGAAATATCACGCCATTGGTCAGCCTGTATTAATTCCGGGAACAATGGGTACTGCTTCATATGTGTTGGTTGGGACTAAAAAAGGCATGGATCTTTCATTTGGCACTTGTTGCCACGGAGCGGGTCGCAGAATGTCGCGTGTTCAAGCAAAAAAAACGGTGCGTGGTTCAGCATTGCGCGGTCAGTTAGAAAAAAAGGGCATTGTTGTGCGTTGTGATTCGGATGCAGGGTTGGCAGAAGAAGCACCGACTGCATATAAAGATGTTGAAGAAGTAGTGCAAGTTGTGCATGATGCACATTTGGCGCGCAAAGTTGCGCGATTAGAACCGATCGCGGTTATTAAAGGTGGCTGAATATATGAATGATGTGTGTAGACAAGTGAGAAAGCTCTCATGAGATTATTTGTCAGTATTGAGTTACCAAAAACAGTTCGAACACGCTTTGAATCACTTGAAAAAGAAATGAAGCAGTATCATTTTTTTGAAGGACGTTTTGTAACGCCAGAAAATATTCACCTAACATTGGCATTTATTGGTAATGTAGGCAATGATCAATTGTTGCAGATAAAAACAATTCTTAGTTCTATTGTGTTTGCGCCATTTGAAATTTGTGTCTCTTCACTTACGTTAAAGCCGGCGACAGAAAATGCACATTTGTTGTGGGTTGAAGCACTGTCTTTACAATTGTCTTTATTTGCTCAAACAATGAACGATGTATTGCGTGATTTTGTGAAAACTGATGATCGTCCTTATGCGGGGCATGTAACCATTGCTCGCATAAAAAAGATTACCGATTTTCATGGATTGACAACGTTCGTGCGCAACAGTGGATCGCTCAACGAATGCTTTGCGGTAACCGAATTTACATTGAGATCTTCTGTGTTATCAGCAAATGGTCCAGAATATACAACAATTGCTACCTATCAACTTCGTGCATGAGATAAATGCTGTTGTGTTTTTAAGAATAAGTTTTTCCAAAATAATTTACTGCTGCCTGGCATTGGTGGATTGTTTAACGCTTCTTTCAATAATTGACTCATAATATGAGATTTGGTTTTTGCGCAATTTTCACCTTGATCATGTATCGTTTGTACGAGCCAATAATGTAATAGTTGATCGATGAGTTCAGTTGTTTCTCGGTCGGTTAATTCATGATCATCGATGAGTTTTAAAAAAATATCAGGATGTGCAAATTGTAAGTTAATAAAAACCACTGCAATGGGATGGCTAACAAGAACTGATTTTGTAGAGTAAATGGGAGTAATTAAGCACCGAGAAGCAATGGTAGGTAAAATTGACTCGATGCGAGGTGCTTGCAAAATAAAATGATAACCACGCGGAGGCTCTTCTAGTGTTTTAAGAAGACGATTTGCACTTGCAAGTGTTAAAAAATCTGCTTTTTCAATTATGCAAAAAAAATAGTTATATGGTTCAAGCGTAAATGCAGTTTTTTCGATGAGTAAATCAATTTGCTCTAATGTATATTGAGGATTTGGTGTTAACCAAAAAAGTGCATGATGTTGTTGCGCTACAACCGACGCGCACACTCCGCATGTACTGCAACCATTGTGAGCGCACCAGAGTTGTTGCAAAGATTTTATAATGTATGCACGTGTTTCATCGTGTGGACCGACAATTAAATGTGTTGAATGATTAGTGAATGCATTATTCATAGGGTAAGTAACCGATTATTAACAAGGAAAGTTTTTATTTGAGTAAATGCATTATGTGCAATAGATTCAGGTGCATCTGAACCTTCAAGAAAAATAACATCCTCTCTATTTTTATAGAGTGTTTCAAATCCTGCAATAAGTTTTTGGGTAAAATCGTTCGATTCTTTTTCAAAAGCAGTTAATTTTTGCGCGCGTTCATGCAACCGTTTTTTTGCTAATTGTTGTTCAATGTGCACAAAACACGTAAGATCCGGTTTTTTATTGTGCATAGCCCATCGGTTAACAGAATTTATCATTTCAAGATCTACACCTTTGCCATATCCTTGATAAACGAGCGATGAATCACTCATGCGATCAGAAATGACAATAGTGTGAGCCTGCAGGGCTGGAAGAATAATTTCTTGCATGTGTTGCGCCCGATCAGCGGCAAACAGCAAAAACTCAGCAACCGGAAAAATATCGTAGGTGCGATGTTGTAGAAGTTCTCGTAACGCTTTGCCTAGCTTGCTGGCGCCCGGTTCTCGTGTCTTTAAAACAGGAAGATTAAGTTGCGCAAAACGATCAGCAAGATTATTGATCAACGTGGTTTTACCAGAACCATCGATCCCTTCTATCGCTATTAAAATGCCGCGTTGCAACTGAGGCATAATTCATCCTTGAGCTGTACTAATTTTTGATAAATTGTAAAAAAAACTTTATGGTAAGTATAGCGCAACTCCAGATCGGTGTCTTGTGCCTTATAAGGAATCGTGTTTATGAAAAAAGTAGTTATCAATCCTGGTTGTATCACCTGTGGAGCTTGTGAATTCATTGCACCTGAAGTGTTTGAAGTAACCGATATTAGCCATGTAAAAAAAAATGCTGATCTCAACGCACACACTCAGTTGATTAAAGATGCGGTCTTAGCGTGTCCAGTTAATGTTATCGAGTGTGAGGAGTAAAAATGCAACGACGCACAAAAGCCTCAATAAAGCGTTTTGAATATTATTGTGAACTTTTGTTGGGCAAAAATAATTATAGCTATGCTGGTAATTTGCTTGCGCATGCAGCAAAAGAATTTCGCAAGCGACCTGCTTTGATTACCGATCAAGAAATCATTTCGTTTGAAGAATTGTTTGCGCGGGCGGTTGCGGTAACTATCAAACTTAAGAGTATGGGTGTCAAGCCGGGCGATCGCGTATGCGTTGCATTTGAAAATTCGATTGAATTTTATGTGAGCTATTATGGTGCATGGCAGGTCGGCGCAGTTGTTATTCCACTTAATACATTTTTACACGAAAAAGAAATTCAACACATTTTGGACGATGCACAACCAGTTGTTGTCATTGCATCCGATCAACTTGCACAAAAAATACAGTTAATTAGTAACCACCTCCCACCGCTGATAACCGGAACGCAATTATCAGGATTAACGCGAGCAACGCAAGATGAATTAGTAAATCTTACCGTACCGAATCGTGCCCCTGAAGATATGGCTGCATTATTGTATACTTCAGGAACTACGGGTGTTCCTAAGGGAGTTATGCTCAGTTCTCGGTGTATTCTTACCAATATTGCACAAGGAATGGCCTGCATTGATGCAACTGAAAAGGATAGAATACTAGGGGTCTTACCTCTTTTTCACAGTTTTGCTCAGCTTGCGTGTGTTTGGGGAAATTTTTTTGTTGGTGCTGCAGTTATTATCGTGCCCAAAATTGATCGAAAATTTATCGTGCATGGATTACATCACCAGCCAACCATAGTGCTTGGTGTTCCCGCGCTTTATGGTCTTTTTTGCTTGATGCGCTCAATAAAATTTGATTCAGTTCGTTATTTTGTTTCAGGTGGCGATGCTATGCCAGACAAAATTAGAATGGCATTCGAACTTATTTTTCGCCGTAGAATTTGCAATGGTTATGGCATGACCGAAACATCGCCATTAATTGCGATTAACTTTGATGATGAACTTTGTGCACCAAATACGGTCGGAGTTCCTGCACCCGGGTTAGCATGTTCAATTCGCGGTGATAATAACCAAGAAGTTTCTTTCGGAGCAAAAGGGATTTTGTGGGTAAAAGGTGACAATGTCATGAAGGGCTATTATAAAGATGAACAACAAACACAAGCTGTGTTACAAGATGGGTGGCTCAATACTGGTGATTGTGCCTATTTTGATGCGAAAAATCGCTTAGTCATATTCGGTCGCGAACGTGACATTATCAAAAATAAAGGGCTGATTATTTATCCACAAGAAATTGAGAATGTCCTTCTTGGGCACACGGCAGTTATCAAAGTGGCGGTTGTAGGAAAAAAAGATGAATCCGTTGGCGAAATTCCTGTAGCTTTTGTAGCATTACGTGAACCGGTGACAACTATTGAGCAACAATTGAAAATGTTATGTACTCAACACTTGGCACCCTACAAAATACCACGTGTTTTTTTTGTTTTGGACGATTTGCCCATGACGCCTCTTGGTAAGGTAGATAAAAAGAAATTGCGCGCCCAACTGGCTAATCATTCTGTGAAGGATAATAGTTAGTGCAAACGATTAAAGTTATGCATGTTATTTCAAGTTTGAAAACCGGTGGTGCCGAAACACTTTTGTGCGATTTGGTTGCACAGCTTCACAAAAAAAATATTCAGCAAGCAGTAGTTTTTATTCACCCAGGTCCCAAGGTTGAAGCTTTAAGGAGCTTGAGTATACCACTTTATCATTTGCGTGGTGCGGTATGCTTATTTGATCCACTATTTTTTGTGCGTTTTTACAGAATGGTAAAAAAAGAAAAACCCACCTGTATTCACTCATCATTGTGGGCAGCGAATGTAGTTGCACGAATTATTGGGATATTTACCAGAACTCCGGTTATTTGTGTTCTGCATAATAACAATGACCAAAACGGTTTTGTTCGCAATGCAATTGATATGCTTTCTTTGTGGTTAGCCGATGAGTTAATTGCCGTTTCTGAAGGGGTCGTGCGAACAATGCGCACCTATAGATTTTTACCAGCTGAGCGGGTCAAAGTAATAAGAAATGGGATCGATGCAGTACAAGTACGTGCACGTGCACAGGAGCAGATTATTTCCCATGAACAATTAGGGTTTTTACCAACTCATTTTATTATTGGTGCTGTTGGCAGATTTGTGGCACTTAAAAATTATTCATTTTTATTAACGGTCTTTGCGCGTATTTATCGCGATTTTCCCAGCGCGCGGCTCATTTTAGTTGGTGGAGGACCCGAGGAAAGCCGGCTTCGCGCTCAGGCGGTTCGATTGGGCATTAAGAATGCAGTGTGTTTTGTTATTGGACAGAAAGCGTACGGTTATTACCGATTATTTGATTGTTTTGTGCAATCTTCAACTAAAGAAGGAATTTCAATTGCGCTTCTTGAAGCAATGAGTTTCGGTCGAGCCTGCGTGGTTACAACGAGCGAACGAGATCATGAAGTGATTGAAAATGGGAAAAATGGGTATATTGTTGCGGCAAATGATGAGGATGCATTGTACGAAGCATTAAAAATAATGATCGAAAAACCATTCATTCGTAAAAAATGTGAAAATGCTGCTCACATAACAATAGAAAGCAATTTTACGCTTGCCAAAATGGTTGGCGAATATGAAAATTTGTATTATTTTTCATCGATTCGAAGACTATAATATTGCAAATTGATATTATTTTTTGTTACAACAAAAGAGAACAATGTTGTGCGGCATGTTATTGGTAAAAAATTTGCTTTTTACCTGATGTTGGGGTACTCTTTTTTCAAAGATATTAAAAAGTTTTGAAGATGATAACCTCCATTTCCCCTGTCCACGACGTTCTGTCTGGATAGGGGATAATTTTTTCTATAGAATTTTGCATTTTTCTTTCTATTTTTTTCAGCGTTTTGAAAAAAGATTTCTGAGAGTATGTGGGGATACAATAAAACCAGTGGAAAGGGTAAAAGATGAATAAAATGTACAAAATCGCATTATGCGCGTTGTTTTCTGCGTCTTCAACAATAAAGGCGATGAATGTTGACCCAAGAGTGGCAATTACCGACATTTTTATGTCGGCCTATAATAATGGACAAGTTGTGGTCAAAGCTTATCAACCGCCGCTTAATGGATGGCCCAAAATTGGCAATTTTCAAGATACAACCGGTGCATTTTGGGGTGTATATGCATTAGCCGGCCAACCAATAAATTATCAATTATTAGTCAACCTTAACACTTCACTTAAAAATGTAGCTGGCGTTCGTTGGCAACATGGTATCGGATCGCAAGCAATTGCTGCCATTTTACTCCCGCAGGCTCAAGTTTCGTATGACTTTGCTGAGCTGATTGTAAAAAAATAGTAAAATTGTTCTTGATATTAAGTGGTTATGAATTGCAATAACGTTCATAACCACTTAATTTTTAGCGAATCATATTCTTTTTGCCTGATTGCATTAAGGCTTCAATTTCTTCAACTGTTTTGGGTAATGCTGCACTTAAGCATTGTGCACCATTTTCAGTAATCAAATAATTATCCTCGATGCGAATGCCGATTTGTTCGTCTTTAATGTAAATTCCCGGTTCGATCGTGATCACATCCCCTTCTTTGAGAGCCATTTCCCAATCCGTAACCGGATCATGAACATCAAGGCCCAGATGATGGCTAACTCCATGAGGCAAACAGTGATCAAAGCCACCATGTTCTTTTAAAAACGTTTTAGCAATACAATTTAACGATTTGTCAGCTTCCTTTCTGTTGCTTATATAAAAACCAGGTTTTACTGTATTAGCTAAATGCTGTTGCGTTGCTAATACAAGGTTATAGATCTCTTTTTGGCGCTCAGTGAATTTGCCGGAGACAGGAAAGGTTCTTGTCAAATCTGCACAATAATATTCTTTCCGTGCACCAGCATCAATAAGTACAAGATCACCATTTTTTACTTTGACCAAATGACTTGGTTTTGGATGTAGATAATGAATAGTATCACCTGAACCTACAATGGAATAATAAGCAGGTTGTGCCCCACATGCGGTAAAAACGCTTTCGATTTTTGTGCGAATTTGCGTCTGAGAAAGGCCGTCACGAATTTTAGGGGCAATTTTATTAAATCCTTTGATTGATAGGGCGATAGAGGCTTCCATTTTTTGAATTTCGAGAGCCGATTTTGTTCTGCGCATGTGTGCAACAAGGGGAGAAATATCTTTCAATGAACTTTCAAGCCCGGGCACATGCTTCATCAAATTTCTTAAAAAGGTAATGTGCTGGTTATAAAGACCTTCGGAAGTTGAGTTAAGTGAGTATATTGTTTGTTTTTCTTGTATGCGTTTTTTGAGATTGGAAATCAAGTTTGCATAATGTTCTGGACTGTCACAGAGCGCGGAGGTACATCCTGGTTCGATCGCTTTTCCTATAAATAAAAACTCATCAATTCCTGCCGCTTGCACCGTTTCTTGTGATACAACAGAATAATCGGTCCATAGCAGTGGGTCTCTCAAATATTTTGGTGCGTATATGCTTGATTTATTTTGCTCGAGCATGAGAGTAAGGCCAGGATGCACAATGCCAGTATAATAATAAAATGATTTTTCCTGTTCAAATTCAAGAAGTTCCTGATCAAATCCAGCAACAAGCAAAATTGGTCCAGTTTTTTTGTGTTGCTTTTCAACCAAACTGAGTAGCGTTGTTCTTCGTTGTTTAAATTCTGCTAGTTCGTTGTTTACTGAATTATTCAGATTTAAGTTTGTAAATTGAGACAATTTATCATTTTCCATCGCGAACGCTGAAAATGAGAAAACTGCAGTGAGAAAAAATGTACTTTTCATAAGATGCACCGATTCTTTTGGCATTTAATAGTATTTGCCTCAAAATTGTATCGACCTTGATTTGGTAAATCAAGACAAACAAAGCACGATAAAATATATTGTAATTAAGACTTTTGTTGTGCAAAAATTTATTTGAACAAATTTTTATTTGGTATAAGGAGCGGCATGAAAAATCTAAATATGCTGTTTTTTTTTATATTTTTTTTAAAATTAAAAGCTGCTGATAATAATCCAGGAATGAATCCCGCAGCATTCGCGGCAGCTCAGGCGAAAATTGGTGCATTTCTTGCACACAATAGCTGGGTTCAAGCAACTCAAGCAGGTGAGCCGGCACAAAATCTACAAAAGAAAACTAATCATATAGTGCAAAGACAGCTTCCAAAAAGGCTGAGAAAATTGCGTGTTAAGCAAAAAAAAAATGATTGAAGCAATAACACGAACGGAAAAAAGTAATGCTGAAAATAAGAGTTTTGGTATTCTTTGTTGTTATACAAAGTGTGTTTGCAATGCACGAAAAAGAAAATGTTAGTGGGGAAAAAAAATCTAAAATAATTGTGAACGAACAAAATAATGAAAACAGTAAAAAATCAGGAAATTCTGGAATCACACCAACAGGGGCTGTTAACAATAAAAATGTTTCTCAAGAAGATCAAGGCGGAATTCGATTACGAAAACCTGTGGTAAAAACAATAGTTAATAAATGAACAATCGATATAGTATTTTCCTTTATTTGGTGCAGTTTATTTCTATGCAGGGAATGGAACATCCTCAACGGCTAATAATAGCCAATCGAAAAAGGCATAAAATAACCGATATTGAAACACGTTTGCATAAACTTCCAACTGATGAAATCAACATTTTCACCTTTACGCCTTTGAAAGATTCTTTAATGTGTAAAAATCACAGAATTGTCCAAGTGGTGTGTGGAGATTTCTACGGGAATGTGAAAGCAATTTCATATTATCCCGAAAATGAATTCGTGCAATGGTATTTCAAAGAAAATGCAATTGAACAGGTGTTCCGAGTGCGCAGTTCGGTGAAATGATTGATTTAAATACACAATTGCACATACTTTCATTTGCACTTTACAAACAGAGTAATAAAAAAAATTATGCACAAAAATGTTACGATTCTCTGCGCAAACCTGCGAGTGGAAAAAATTCATCGTACGGTCTTTTGTTAGGAATGGTGCATCTTTTATTGTATGGGGTGGTGGGTCATTGCTTATTAAAAACAATTTCCACTTTAAAAAATTAATAAAAATCTTTAGTTAAATATGCGCGGCCAGAATCGCCAAAAAGCATGACAACCACTGCATCAGGAGACAATTTTTTGCTGTATTCTCTTCCTGCCCAAGCAACAGCACCACTACTTGGTCCAATTAATAGACCATGTTTTTGCGCCATTATTTTTAGCATTCCCAAGCCATCTTCATCAGTGACACCAATAAATTCATCAATAACTGAATAATCAAGTACCGGTGATGCAAAGTCAACACCGATTCCTTCAATTTTGTACGGCTTTGGGTTTCCTTTTGTAGCGCGCCAGGAATTGATAGAATCGAGTGCAACAACTTTAATGTTTGGATTTTTTTCTTTTAAATATCTGCCAAGGCCACTTACATGACCACCTGTTCCAACTGCACCAAGCAGGTGTGTAACTTTGCCATTTGTTTGGTTCCATATTTCAGGACCGAGTGAAAAATAATGTGCTCGCGAATTGGCCACATTAAAATATTGATTTGGCATGAATGAATTTGGTGTTTTTTTGTGAATTTCTACCGCTCTGCTGTGATAACTATTTGGATCTTCTAAATATGAAGTTGAAGGACACATGACAACCTCAGCTCCATAGGCTTTGATAGTTTGCAGTTTTTCTTTGCTGATTTTTTCTGACACGGTAATAATTACTTTATAATTTTTCAGTGCACCAATCATTGCAGTTGCGATTCCTTGATTACCTGATGATGCATCAATCAAAGTGCCGCCTGGCTTTAATAATCCTTCACGCTCAGCTTCTTCAATCATATACAACGCAGAGCGATCTTTCACGCTGCCGCCGGGGTTTAAATAATCAAGTTTTGCAAGAACACACGGCGGTGTGCCAAAATTAACTTTGACGAGCGGCGTGTTTCCGATTGATTCAAGTACTGTTTTGAAGTGCATACAAATTCCTTACGTGTCAATGTCCCTTATTGCTCCACAAATTACTTGAAATGCAATAAAATGTCACTTAAAAATCGCGGTAAAGGGTAAGATGTTGCTGAATCATATACGATTGTTCAAATGAACGTAAATCATCGTGATAAGAAGCTAATTTTTTATAAAGCTGATTATTTTGAGCAAGAGTGAGCATACCATGCGCTAATTGATGCCACTGTTTTTGTTTATACAAAAAACCGTTTTCACCACTAAAAATGATATCATGAATACCACCGGTGTTGTACGATAGAACTGGTAGTTTGAGCAATCGCGCTTCGACAACTGCACATGGCAATCCTTCCCAAAGTGAACTGAGCACGAATGCATGCCAATCAATCATGATTGGTGCAACTTCAGATTGCCAGCCATGCAGCGTAATAACTTGTGTTAATTCATGGTGCTTGATCCATTCTTCGAGTGCGGGACGCAAAATACCATCACCGATAATTTCGAGTCTAATTGTGTTGTTTTTTGCATATGCATCTTTAAATGCGTGTAATAAATCAAAAAGATTTTTTTGTTCTTTAAAACAAGAAATGGTGCCGAAAACAAATGTGTTTGTTGATCGTTCGAATTTATTTTTTTGAGCGGGAAGATAAAATTGTTTTGTATCAACTGCAGCACGAATGATCGAATGTTTTTGTGTAAAACGAGGAAATAATCGAATACCGGTTTTAACATCATGTGATGAAACGCAAACATAATGGGTAGTAATAAAACTTGTTATGAATTCAACTGCATAAATACACACCCACTTCAACCATGTTTGATATTCATGAAATGCAAATCCGTGCACCGTATGAATACGTTTTTCAATGCCACACCACCATGCTGCCCATCGACCGAGAATGCCGGCTTTCGTGCTGTGTGTATGAACAATAAGATCAGGAAATTCTTTTTTTAACTGTTTTATTTTTCGTACAAGCTCTTTAAACGCGCGCCATTCAGTGATAAATGATTGCCAACCCACTTCTCTTACGAAAGAAGAAAGTAAAATAATATTTTTTTCTTCTGAAACTTGGTTAGTTAAAGTTCCATCTGTGCCTGAGATGAGAAAACTTCGATGTCCTTGTGAAGATAAGCCATTGAACAAACTGAGGCAAACTTTTTGAGCGCCACCAAGCTCGAGCTTGGTGATAATGTACAGAACATGCAACTCCTTTTTCTTCATCCACATTCTTTCGTATCGAGTGTGTCTGGTTTTTTACTCTCCTAAATTATTTGAGCAACACAATAAACAATGCAGTGAGCAATGCATAAATTGCTGCAGCATCAATAATTCCCTGACTAAACATACTTATTTGCGATAATGAAGAATAAGCGGATGGATTTAATGCCATTTGCTGGCATGCAGAACTTGCAGTTTTACTTGAATTGATACCAGGTGCAAATGTACCAAAACCAATGCATAATGCAGCGCAAATTGATCGAATTCCTATTAATGGATCGGTATTTAAAATATTGCCAAGTAAGATAAGAGAAACAAGAAATGCAAAAATGAGTGGTGTTTCGATAAATGCGCCGCTCATGAGTGTGAAAGGAAGAATGTAGCTGTATGCTTTGCGATTTATGCCGACACTTTTGCATGCAGTACGAGCGAATCTACCAAGACCAATTGACGGACCAACTGATCCAATTCCCATACACAACCCTGATGCCATCAATATGAGTCCAGCTTTAATCGAAACAAGAAGATTCAATTGAAAAAAAATAAAAAGAGAAACAAGAAACACAAAAATAAGTGGTGTTTGAATGATTGTTTGTGTGATTACCATTAAATTTAACAAATTTTGACTAAAAAAAGGTTGACGAGCTATTGCAAAGCACGTTTCTTGGGTTGGATAGGCAGAAACGATGCCACCTATAAATCCGGTAATGCCCATGCCAAGAGCAATACCCAATTCTGCTAAGGCAACGGGAAGCGTTGGTGTTGTGGAGCGAACGAGCAAAAGCATCAAAATTAAAATAAGACCAAGTATCGGAGCCGTTTCAATTAATGCAAGACCAATTACGGAAGCGCGCGTTATTTCATTTTTTGCTGCGGGGGCAATATTAATTGCATCAAGAGCAGATTTACTTGCACGTATACTGCCAACTGTTGCACCAACTGTTGTGAGTACAATAACGATTGCGATACTCATATAATGCAGAAGTGCTGGGTCGATCATGTTAAATTCCTTCACCATGAACATCTTTTTGTATTGCAAGACTAATATAGGTTAGCGTGAGCATAGCAAATACAAATGCTTGAATAAGTCCTTCAAAAAGACCAAAGAAAATAACAATAAGAAAATTGAGTCCTGAAAATAGTCCAACCAACTCAGCAACCCACACCATAGAAATAACGTGAGTATACAAATCCATAATGATAGAACTACCAAAAATATTACCAAAAAGACGAAATGCGAGTGAAATTATTTTGGAAAAGTGGCCAATAACATTAACGGGAAACATAATAAAAAATGGTTCTAAAAATTCTTTAAAATATCCCCACCAACCGCGAGCTTTGATGGATGCAACTTCTTTATAAAAAAATGCTATGAGTGCGAGTGCAATTGTAGTATTAATGTCTGATGTTGGTTCTTTTGTCCATGGTAAAATTATTATCCAATTGCAAGCTAAAATGAATAAAAAAAGAGAAATAACCATTAAAAAATGTGCATAGATGAATGTGCCCATGTTATGAACCACCATCTCCATAAAATTGGTAACACCTTGAGTAACAAGATAGCGAACTATCGGCTGTTTAAAAAAAAGAAGACGGCAAAAAAGTAAAAATGCAGAAAGCAAAAACAGAACAATCCATGTGTTAATGATGGTTGAACCGTTAATTTTGAGCAGACTATTATCTATACCAAACCAACCAAATGGGTTCCAGAGTGACGACTTAACTCCTTCAAAAGCTTCCATGCTGCGTGGCCCTTTTGAAAATGATCAACCAAAATGCAGTAAAAAAGGTTATTAATACGAGTATAGAATGAACAAGCGAGGTACGCAATACATAAACAAAAAAAAGAGACAACGTAAGTAATCGTAGAAAGGTGATAATCGGTGCAAGAGAATGATTGTTAAAGAAAAGGGCTTTTGTTCGCAAGAACAAAAGCCCATAGATTGCTCCACTTATACACCCAACAGCGATTGGTAAAACGCAGTTGAGGAAATTCATGGTTTAGATTTTCTTAATGCCTTT
This sequence comes from Candidatus Babelota bacterium, assembly GCA_022707425.1. Taxonomy (GTDB): domain Bacteria; phylum Babelota; class Babeliae; order Babelales; family JACPOV01; genus JACPOV01. The sequence continues at coordinate 8,523 of JAKJAQ010000008.1, read as the reverse complement.
GTGGTGCCAATATTCTGCAACAATTGATGGCGATCCAGTGATAACTACCAAACCGTGGCGTTCATCAACAGATTTTTTTGCAGCATCAAATGCTTCTTCAAAATTCTTAGCAGAACGTGCCTTAATTTTGAGACTTTTCACATCGATTGCAATTTGATCAACATCCCATGACTCAGATTTAACACCTGGAAGGGTTGTAGAAATTGGGCAGAAAATAACATTGGCAGAATTCTTTTTTGAAAAATAACGCAGTAAGCGTAAAAATTCATCAACATGCAATTTGTTTTTATCGCAGCCAAAGATAAAGGTAAGTCCTTTTAATGGACGTTGATAATGAAGAAGGCGGATGCCAAGTAATAGATTCTGTAATGCATCTATGTTGCTTGCATTATCGAGTAAAATTGTTGGTTTTTCTTTATCGAGAAGTTCAAAGTGAGCTGGCAATGAAGTTACAGTTTCTTTCCAGAATTGCTCGATAGTTTTTTTAGGATTCATTTCATCGAAACGTTTCTTTTCAAGAGTTGGTCGACCACGTTGCCCTTTAAGTTTTGCAAGCAAGCTATTTTCAATGTGTAATGCATCTTTATTTGCAAAATTATCTACAAAAATTTGACTGATACGTTCAGCAAGCGCTGCGCATCTACCAAAAAGTTGTTCGAATGGATAACGTAATTGTGCAAGTTTACGAATTGGCATAGACCATTGAGCACCCATTCGTTTTGTTTCATCGAGCATTAATTGTAAATGAGCTTTGCTTTGGTCTGCTGAAACTACAAAGCTGTTAGGTTTTGTAAATAGCATCAGATCTAAAATTTGTTTTTTAAGAATTTCTTCATCAACAATAGTTGAGCTATTTTGTGTTACGCGAGTAATTGCAACTATTTGTGCAGAACAGATTGAAAGAGGATCAACGCCATTTCCAAGTGTTAATTCACATAATGCAACATCAACTTGTTGTTGTTTAAAATAAAGCAATGCCATGACAGTCAAAATATCAAGAGAATCTGCTTTAATATCGTTAAGAACAGCAGCATTAATTACTTCATTTGCAAGTTCGGTAAAATTTTTATTGGAAATCGTTTCGTTATTGAGAGAAATTCGCTCGTTATAAGTCAAAAGGTGTGGACTGTAAAAAGCACCAACTTTTAACCCCTCTTCTTTGAGCAAATGAGCTGCAAAATTGATGGTAAGTCCTTTACCATTGGTACCGCCAATAAGTATGGTTGAAACCGATTTTGATGGAGTCCCCACAGTTTTATCAAGCGCTTTTACGGCAGCAATATTTTTCTCGGTTCGTGTAGCTGACCAGTGGCTATCGAGAAACTCAATCACTTCATTATAATTTCTCGTCGAACCAGGCATTGTGCCTTTTTGAGGAACTGGTTGTTTTTGATTGATCATTTTTTTCTCCACTCCAGGGATGTTTACAATTTTTTTAATCGCCTTTTTTTATATAAAAAAAGAATTGGTTGGCCAGAAAAAATATATAACAGCAAATTATGCCAACTTAATATAGATATTAGAATATAATATTCAGGAAAAATGTCAAACAATGAATTAAGCTTTAAATTCAGATTTTTTATTTACAAAAGATTAAAAAACTTTGTTTTGGCACTCTTTATAGTAACTCATCAATAATATTAAAATTGTATTATTACACCTGAATTTAATTGGTGGTTTTTAGCTTTAAGAGTTTTTAATATGGATTATTGACTTGATTGTGCCTAATTCCAGTATGATAGCATTAAGACTAAGGGGCTTGGGGGAGAGGAAAATTATATGAAGTGGGTTACTCGTAATGGGGGATTTACCCTCATTGAATTAATGATTGTTGTTGCAATTGTTGCATTCCTATCTATGGTTTCAATGCCGAGTTTTTTTCGATTTTTAGCAAAGGCAAAACGAACTGAAGCGTACATGAATTTAGGTAGCCTCTATTTAGCTGAAAAAGCATACTGGGCAGAGCACGGCAAATATACTACTATGCTTACTGGCAAAGATGGTGCCGGATGGCAACCTGAAGGATATGCTGGTGGTGGTTCTAGTGAACGCTTCTATTATACATATGGCTTTAGTGGACAAGAAGGGCAATGCTGTTTTACTGGCAAGTTAGGTGCTGGCTCAAGCGAATTAGGAAACACTAAGGCCGATGCGACTACCTTTGTTGCTGCCGCAGCCGGTGATATTGATGGAGACGGTATTCTTGATCGATTAACTGTGAATCAACATCATGAAATTCAAATTACGAATGACGATCTGGCTTAAAGAATTAGTTATCACGGGTTTGATTGTTGTATTGCAGTATTGTGTATTGTGTGCCATAACACTCTTTTTAATTAGGAAACAGTTACCAGAAAATGAAGTAGGTTTTGCTCGGTGTCCAACGTATAATGCTGAATGTTTTGGTTCATGGAAAATGATGGTAGCCGATTGGCATTGGTTTTATTTTTTGCAGCAAAATATTGATAAGGCAAACGTAGAAAATGTTATTTCGTGGATTAACTGGATTTCTCAACTTGACCCGCATTTCACGAGTGCTTATCGTTTAGGAGCAGTTCATCTGCTTTTTAATCAGCATAATCCTACACTGACAATTTCGTTGATTGAGAAAAGTTTTTCTTCACCAGTTAATGCAGCTGATTGGCGAATGTATGGCTACTTAATACATGCGTATTCATTACTTAACGATAATCAGCACGTTTTAACATGGAAGAAAAAATTGAAAAACAAAAAAAAATTGTCGTGCTCGTTGCTGTGCTACGATTTACCAGAGCAACCTGATTATTTAACACGATCTTTAGAGAGCTAATAACAACGATTTTAATGGTGTTTGCCAGAGAACATAGCTCATGGCACCGAATGCCAAAAATGGACCAAAAGGAATTTGTATTTTTGTTGTTTTTTTTCCGGAACAAAATAAAAAAATAATGCCTGATAATGAACCGAGAGATGAAGCAATAACAATAGTTATCCACCATCCTTCTATGCCACAAAATGCACCTATTAATGAAAGCAGTTCAATATCCCCTTGGCCCATCCCAACTCGTCCGGTCAACCAATAATAGAGTGATGAGATTGCTAATAAAAAAAAATAGCCAGTTATGCAGCCTAAAATAACTTGCTCAAGATTCAATGGGATGTATTCCAAATATGAAAGAATAAAAGCAATGGGTAATAAAAATAAAGTAGCAAATCGAGAAATCATGAATGTTTCAAGATCGGTTCTAATGGTTACCATCAAAGCAGAGAAGAAAATAAAATAGCCAAACCAAAATTGAGCGGGCACATTCGTGAACATCAAATAAAGGCACAAGGCGGTGAATAGCTCAATGAACGGATAAAGCCACGATATTGTTTTTTTGCAGAAAGCGCATTTTTTTTGCAAAAAAATATATGAAAGAACAGGTATTAAGTGATACCAGGCAAGTTGATGATGACAATGAATGCATTGAGAACGACCAAAAAAAATTGAACCGTCATGAATCAATCGATAAGCAACTACATTTAAAAATGAGCCCCAGCATAAAAGCAATGGAATCAGAATGATTGGATTTAAAAATATCATTTGTCTGATTTTTTAATTTGTTCAAACAGATTTTCCATTTTTTCTATTTTTTCATACTGTTCATCATATTTAAAAACAAGGTCAGGAGTGTAGCGTGCATCGATTTTTTCAGCAATTGCTTTGCGCAACGAAGGTTTGTATAGTTTTAAAATATCGAGCTTTTCTTCAAAAAAAGCAGGACCTTGCGGAGAATAGAAATAAATAAAGCAAATACTTTTATCAGCTGATAACGCTACGCGGTTTACATAAACATCGCGCAATCGTGAATCATCTATAGTTGCTTGCAAAAAAAGCTGAGAGAGCTCACGGAAAAGGAGCTTCTCTTTTTGTGCTTTTTTTATATCTCTTACTCGTTTTGATTCAAATATGGTCATGGATATAATTAAGTTAGATCAATTTTTGTGAAGCCATGCGAATGTAGTTTTGTTTGACAGCACGCATGAGACGTTTACGTTTTTTTTGTGTTGGTGATTCAAAATACACCACTCGTTTCATATCTCTTACGATACCTTCACGCTCAATCTTTTTTTTCAATTGTTTAAGCGCTTTTTCTACATTTGCATTAACATTGATAATTACGTTAGCTTTTCTCTTACTCATCGAGAAACACGATCCTTTCAGGTCATCATTTAGGGGGTGTAGCTAATAATGAATTACATAGCATCATTATAGGTTTTTTATTTTGTGCTGTCTAGGGCCAATAATGGTTAGAAAGTGGCGATGATAGATCCTGCAAAGGTTGTGCTTCGGTAAGCATTGCGCTGAGTAATAGGCCATTGTGCAGCCAAACCAAGGGTAATATTTGGCGTTGCTTCATAATTGAGCGCAGTATTGAGCACTTGGACACGCCATTTTGATAAACACTCAACTTGCCGTGGGATGAATGCTGGATCGGGATTAACCAATTCTATCTTATCTTCTGTATGATGAATGCAATCATATTCGGCGTAAAATGAAACACGGTCTATAAATCTGTAGGCATGGAATAGAACCCCAAAAATACTATTGTGACCAGGAGTTCGCCGAACGGTTGTTGAAAAGGGGAATACACCACTTTGTATGAAACTATTAGGAACTCTAAACCTATTTATGGTGCGAGGAAAAAAGTAGGTATAACCACCAAAAAATCCAAACTCAATTGTATCTTTAAAATCCAGATGAAAACCGGTAGTAAAGCCAACCGAAGCATGGCCATCATTACCAAATGGTAACGCAAAGGCTTTGGTTCGATCTTGCACCTTAGCTATCGGCGCGGTTCCTTCGATTTGAACGAATGGAATAACAAACACGCGCGGCCAATAAGAATTGCAATGATTAATTTCATAAACATGTCGCCACCAAATCCAGAAGCGTAAATCTTCAATTGAATCAGATTCAAAATCGCATGTTTCAAGACCGATTTGACTGAAGGTAAGCTGTGCTTCTGTTGAACTCATTAATAGTTGTTCTACCTGCTGTACCACAAGCGGTGGAAAAACGGTATCGGGTAAACTTACGGTTTGCGTTAGATCGATGAAATTGGTGAGTGTTTGTTTAATGTCTGCAAAACCAAATTGAAGGGTTGCGCCAAAATCTTCAATCGGTTGAACTGAAATTTCAAAGCGAACACCTGATTTGCGATATTTGAGTGGAACTGAGAAAAAGCCAACGTTACCGCTGGTATCGGTCAGAATTTGGTCGTTGGGTACCAGATCATCTGGGCCTATGCCAAAAATAATTGTTTTGGCTCTGCCAAGTTCTGTGCCCGCTAAGGTATTGCCAGCAGGAACTGGCCCATACAGCATTGCAAGCATGTCCCACGTGCCTTCAAGATCTCCCAAAAATGCTTTTTGGCCATCAAAATCCCTACCCTTATTTGCTTTTTGGTGGAAAGGCGTAATGGTGAAACTAAAACGATCAAGATGTGGACACGCATTGATATCCTTTAAATAATTGATCGTCCCAAAAAGAAGGTAGTAGTAAGGATATGCCGTTGTATAAAGTGGGTATGGATCATTTTTCGTGAGCATGGTTATGCTTAAGCCTGTGTGATGCCATGCCAAGAGTGCCATCAAGCAAAAAAGCACCGGTGCGAAAAATTTCTTCATCACTATCCTTTCTATCAAAGCTTCTTGTTCCTTTATAGCACCTTTAGATGCAGTTCGTCAATCAGCTCGTAAATTGGCTAAAATGATCTAGTGTTGCTATGCTTGGATGAGTGAATTGTTCTTCTGATATAGGGATATTAAAATGTCTGTCTGTTTATATTATCAAGCTAAATTAGAGCGCAGTCAGGTTTGGTTCATCGTTGGAATTTTGCGAAGTTATGAACATTTAGTTTTTGAGCGAACTGTTGATAAACAAAGCAGCCTCTTTGAGTTTTTTGTTCCCATTCAACTTGAGCGTTATTTTCTGGAATTGATGGCGCTATTTGAAAAAAAGGGAATGGTAACCGATCTTGAGAAATTACCAAATCGTTTAGTTGATCGAGCTCTTTAAAATTAATTTCATTTTACTGCGTTGATGCGCTGTGTCGCTTTTTCGGTACCAATTAACTCAATCATATCGTTGATGCCATGTCCATGAGCTGTTCCACTCAAAAGTAATCGTACGGTCATAAATACTATTTTTGGTGGAATACCATGTTGTTGAGCAGCATATTTCAATTGCACCATAAATTCATGTGGTGAATTAAGCAATTTGATCTGTTCATGAATAATTCTTAAACAATCATTAAGATAATTTTCAGGGACATGCTCAAGCAATTTTTCTCGCGTGGAAATGGGAGCCACAAAATAAAATTGCAATACCTGTTCGATATCTTTCAAGGTATGAATTTCATCTTTTACCGATGCGACCAATTTTTCAATTGTAGCAATTTCGATCTGAGCAGATTCAGGGTAGATTGCATGTAAAAAGGGAAGAGTTTGCTTGGTGAGTTCAGCAATTGGAAGACGCACTATCCATTGATGATTGACCCAACGTAATTTTTCTAAATCATATTTGATAGTGCTTGTTGTGTGCATTTTTTCAAAATTAATTACCTGTGCAAGTTCATCGAGTTGCATTATTTCTTGTTCAAATGACGCACCAATAATCGCTAAATAATTGCAAATTGCTTCTGGTAAATACCCGCCATTGCGCAGATCACGCAACGAAAAACCAAAATCGCGTTTCGAAAGTTTCTTCCCTTCACTATTGCAAATAATTGGCATGTGCCAAAATGTCGGTACAGAAAAACTCAGTGCCTTGTAGAGCACAACTTGATTGGCGGTGTTTGAGAGATGATCTTCTCCGCGAATAACATGAGAAATACGCATTAAAATGTCATCAACGCAATTTACGAATAAAAAAGTAAAACTACCATCTTCTCGGGTAAGAGGAAAATCTGAAAAATTGGCAAGATCGAAACTCACAAAACCTCGTGCTAAATCATGAATTTGTATCGTCTCATGAGGAACTTTGCAACGCCAAACAAAAGGCTTGTTATCGATCATGAGTTGTTCAATCTCAACCGGTGAGCGCTTAAGGCAAGTGCGATCGTATCGTGGAGGTTGCTTAAGAGCAATTTGGCGAGTGCGCTTATGCTCTAGTTCTTCAACGCTACAAAAACATCTATATACCAAATTTTTATTAATTAATTCTGTTAACTTTTCTTGATAAATTGCGCCCCGTTGAGATTGTAAATAGGGTGCATCGGGGCCACCAACACCAGGCCCTTCTTGATAATTAAGGTTGAGCCATCCAAGATCTTCGATTATAATGGCACCACCTGGATCAAAATTGCGTTCAAGATCGGTATCTTCGATGCGCAAAATAAAAGTTCCATTATAGTGTTTTGCAAATAAATAATTAAACAATGCAAGACGTGCGCTTCCTAAATGCATTAATCCGGTTGGTGACGGAGCAAATCGCACGCGTACAGATGATGAGATCATGAAGTTCCTTGACAATACGTATCTTGAGTACAGTTTAGCGTTGTTGTCGTGATGAGTCTAGGGGCAGAGATAAGCATAGTTTGTTTTGACATTAGGAATTATGTTTTGCTAGGTTCCTTTCAAATAAATAAAAGAGGAGATGGACAATGAAGCAATGTTTACATATTACATTTCTACTCCGTGCACCCAAAAAAATTTTACAAACAGTTGTGCAAAAAGCTGCACGAGATCTTGAAATTGAAGGAACTGCACAATCATCTGGAGCTGAAAGCGCTACAATTATGATTGTAGCTTGCGGCATTAAAGAGAGATTGAGTGATTTTATTGATATTCTGCACAAAGAAGCTGTCCAAAAAAATATTGAAGACCTTCAAATTGAGCCATTCATAAAGGTAAAAGATTATCGAGGGGTTTTTAGAATTATAGAATAAAATTAAGGACGGTGGTACAAAGAACCGGTTTTGCTACACTAATAAGCATTGCGAAATATTTTTGGGAAAACTGTGTTGTACTGCCGTGCTTTGTTTTTTTATTCTATTATCTTTTTTTTTACCACGATTTTCAGTGCAGAATCACCTTTGACGCTTCTGTATCAAGGTGAGTTGATTTTTGGACAGCTTGAAGAGCAAATGTCACAGCCGATTTTTGTTGAAAGAATTACTTATAATGCCGATTGTGTATTTTCGCCAGATGAATTTCGATATCTTATTGATCTGCCGGAACAAAGTTTTATTACGGTCGAGCAAATTAAAAAAGCATGCATATATTTGAAAAAGAAAAATAAATTTGAATCAATCACGTTAACAATTGAACAATCATCGGCAATAGGTTATCACTTACATTTTTCTCTCTCCGCTTTTTGGACATTTTACAAGGTAAAATTTGATGGTGTATTTATTGGAAAAGATACGTACCGTCATTTGTACATGATGGAGCAGGGAGAAGCTTTTGATATTAATAAGCATCGACATTTTATAGAAGAAATAAAAAAAGAGCTTCGCGCAGAAGGTTACTATGCTGCGCAAGTGAGTGATTATTTTA
>JAKJAQ010000007.1 GCA_022707425.1 Candidatus Babelota bacterium | reverse complement strand
GCATTGAAGCTTCATCGATAATCAAAAAATCAAGCGACAGTGCATTTTTTTCATTATGTGCAAAACCCATCGTGTTTGGGTCAAACTCAAGCATGCGGTGCAGTGTCATTGCATGGCGACCAGTTCCTTCCATCATCCGTTTTGCAGCACGACCAGTTGGTGCCGCAAGTTGGTAGCGCACATGATAACTATCAAGGAGCTCGAGTAATTTTTTGATTAACGTTGTCTTGCCAGTTCCTGGTCCGCCGGTGATAATGGTAACTTTTGATTGTAATACGGCAAGAATTGCTTTTTGTTGATCTTCATTGAGCATGATTCCTTTTTTATCTTGCTCGCAGAGTGATCGATATACTGCATTTAAATCAAACTTGTGATTTGTTTTATAGTTCAGCAACGTTAAAATGTTTTGAGCAATACCAAACTCAGTTGCATAATAAGCGCTCAGTGTAATGAAATGTTGTTCATTGTATGAAATTAATTTTATTTTCTGTGCTTCATAGAGCTCATGAAGCGCTATTTTAATTAATGGTTCATGTTCTTGTGCGTTAAGGTCAAGAAGTTCAACAACTTCTTTTTTAAGTTGAGCAATTTGGCAGTAAATGTGGCCACTTCCGGTAGCAGTGCTCAAAAGGTGTGTAATGCCAGCTTTAATTCGAGATGGCGCATGCTTTGCACAGCCGAGTTTTTGAGCAATTTTGTCGGCTGTTTTAAAACCTATTCCCCAAATATCTTCTGCAAGACGAAATGGATTTTCTTTAAGCAAAGCAATAGCCGCAGAACCATATTTTTTATAAATCTTAAGCGAGTATGCAGGAGAAACATCTTTATCTTGAAGAAAAATCATTAAGGTTGAGATGTGTTTTTGTGCTTGCCATGCTTGCGCAATTATTTCGGCTCGTTTAGGGCCAATTCCTTCAATTTCTTCAAGACGTTGCGGTTCATTTTCGATAATGGTGAGAACTTCTTTTCCAAATTTTTCTACCAACTTGGTGGCATAGATGGGACCAATACCTTTAATTAATCCAGAACCTAAATATTTGGTGATGCCAAGCTCAGTTGTTGGCAAATGAGGAACATATTCGGTTACTTCAAATTGACGCCCAAATTTGGGATGAGTAATCCACTGACCGTGTGCGGTAATGCGTTGTCCTGGGTGAACAGCGTTCAAGTAGCCGGTAACAAATAGTGAGCGGTGCGCTTTTGTGCTCATCACCGCAACAGAAAACCCGTTTTGCGGATGTTGGTAAACAAAACGCTCAATTGTTCCGTCTAATTGTTCGGAAAGCTGTTCGTTGTCATTAGTGGTGCTCATGATGGTTGATTATTTTCGTTTGATGCTATCAAGATATTCTTGATAACCAATTGGGCAACTTTTAATTAAATCCTCAAGAAAACTGACCACATCGGTACAAAATGAATTAAAAGTTGCAAAAGAGGTAATGGTTTGATGAAAAAGTTCTTCTTCTGAGCCGTGTTTTTGTTTTCCCCATTCAAGAATAAAACTTTCATGACGATCATGAAGTTCTGCCCATTCTTTCATAATTTCATGTGCGGTGTGTTTGAATCCTTGAATTTGATTAATAAACGGTTTCATTAAAATAACAAAATCAAATTTAATGTGTTCTAAAAGATTACTCAATTCCTGAGCTAGTTGTGAATCGAGATCTTGTAGCATTTCATATTCAATGAGTGAATGAATTGAATGTTTTTCTCCGCGGAAAACATAACGGCCAATGCGATGGCGAGAATCTTGCTGACGAGTTCCATATTGAACTTCTCGAACATCTTTGATGACATGGATCATTAAACGAATAGCATGTTTATCAACAAAAAGCCCATCAATGAGATTAAGTGATTTATGATGAAGCGGTTGGTTAACCGTTGCAAGAGTTGATCCGTTTTGCGCAATCAAATAAAGAGTCACTAAAGCGATTTTGTTAATAAAAGATGTTCTCTGCATAATGATTCCTTTCTTGTATGAAAAAATAACTAAAACAAATATTCTACGCGGAATGATGCGGAAACATCGCTTCCAATGCCAGTGCTCAAGAACGTTTTGTCGACATTGATTGAAATACACCAATCTCCATTGTCACCGTTATGTTCATAAGTTGCTGTCATGAACAGTTTATTTTGAATGGCAGCAGGTTTGGTTGCAATTTCGCGTCGTGCCAAAGCTTCTTCGTTTCCTGTTGCAATGATTCGCCCCAATCGTTCTTGTTGTTGCCACCATAAATCATAGCCAATAATCAAATCGGTTTTAGGTGAAATTAAAATGTGCCCGCCGGTACTAAATTTAAGCAATACGCCGGGAAAAATAAGGGTATCAAAAACACGAGGAAACAGCGTTTCAATAAGCTGTTGCTGAATGAACGCGATATCTTCTTCGCATTCAAGTAAATCTGGGTTGAGTAATCGTGCAAATTCGGCAGGATTTTTACGGTTAATGTAAAACCGTTTTTCCATGGCAGGTAATAAATATTCAAATTCAGCGTGGGTGTCAAAGCTGAATCGTGGTGTTACATACAGTCGTTTATCCATGAAAAAACCGAGGCCAAAATGACCACCATTGCCAATTTCGCTATCAAGTAAATTGGCCGAAAGTTTATCAAGTGCACCAAGTAAGAACGTAACGCCAATTTCCTGCACTTGTTTAATCTCACCTGCAACCACCAAATTTAAAATTTCAAGTAAATCGAAAGGAGGATTAGTGCTGTTTTTGGGAAAATGAGAACCAAAAATACCTTTTGTGAATGCAAAGGCTGTTGGAATTGTTGCTAAAAATCCTGCATTAAGCCAAAGCAATGGTTGTTCGACAAAGGTATAACCAGCGGTCATGCGGCTATCACCAAGACCAAGTTTATCACTAATTAAATGTTCTTTTTTAAACGTTTCAAAATCAAAAGTGTCGCCAACTAAAGCAGTTAATTCTTGGCTAATTTGTGCTTGTTCTTGCTCATCCAAATTAAAATTTCGTTCAACATAGGCAATGGGTGTTTTCCACTGGATATACCAATTACCCCGGCGACGTGCAAACCATCCCATAAGGGCAGCGCGGCGTTCTTCAACTTCGGTGTCACCAAGTAAAGAAAGAATTTTGGGAATATTGATATCAAATGCTAATGCATCAAGTTGTGCAATGAGATTTTTATTTTCGAAAGCTAAATAATCGCGCAACATAAATTCATCATTAAAAAGCGCTACTCGAGGTGTGATATTGAACCACAGTTGTCCGGTGAATTGCCAATTTTGCGGAATGCAGTAAGGAAAGTAAAATGCTGGATAATCTAAAATGGCGCGATCGTTTGGTGGATTAGTGCGCAAATAAAGATCTTGTTCAAGAATTGCTCCCGCATTAATTAATGCATCAGGGCCAGCATCGGGAGGGCAATCTCGGTGATGAGTAAGATATTTAAGAGCAATTTCCGGCGTTATTTTTTCTGAAAAACTTTGTTGAGTATAATTTTCATCTAAAAGTGGATCACTTTGTGCAAGTTCTTCAAAAAAATCAAACGGAGCTTCATCATCGAAAGATTGTTGTTGAGCATTGAGTGATATAAAACAACCTAAGGTGACAGCTAAACAAAATTTATATGCCTGTTTCATAGAATACCATGATGTTAAGGGTGATCAATTTTGCTGTGAGCGTAACAACTGCAGTGAAGGTGAATAAATAGATACCATTATCCTCCCTCATTTTTAATCTTTTTTTGAGTATGCCACATCTGCTCGTTGTCTTTAAAGGTAGTATCTTCATGAGCAGAGGGTAGCGTATCATAAATTTTAAGTGGTGGCAAAAAGGGGCTTTTTTACTGGCTTTTTATAACTAAAGGAGTAACATAAAAAAAGAGATTGTTATTCATCTTGAATAGGTTAAGGAACATCATGAATGAATTTCGCACCCAGCCGCGAATTATTTCTCTGGAAGGTAATATTGGTGCAGGAAAATCGACCTTTTTAAAAATTGTTGAAAAAACGTTAGCAATTCAAGCAATTTTTGAGCCTCATACCAAATGGCAACAGGTTGGCGGCTCTGAAAATTTATTAGAAAAGTTTTATGCAGAACCACAACGTTGGGCCTATACGTTTCAAACCTATGCATTTGTTACGCGCGTTGTTGAGCAAGAATCGTTTGCGCGTAAATCGCTCTTTCCAGTACAAATGCTTGAACGTTCCGTTTATTCTGACCGCTATTGCTTTGCCAAAAATGCATTTGAACAAAAAAATATGAATGCCCTTGAATGGAAACTCTATCAAGAGTGGTTTTCATGGCTTGTGGATGGGTATGCTGCAACTCCGGCTGGTTTTATCTATTTGCGCACGAGTCCAGAAATATGTTACGAACGATTAAAAAAAAGAAATCGCTCCGAAGAGCGCAATGTGAGTTTGGACTATTTATCGACAATTCATGAAAAACATGAGCGTTGGTTGATCGGGCGTGAAGATGTTCTGGGTAGTGAAAAAGAGGTGCCAATTTTAGTGCTTTCAGTTGATCAAGATTTTGAACATGATCAACAACAACAAGATAATTTGGTTGAACAAATTGCCGCTTTTTTTGATATCAATTATCACCTGATTTTTGACAAGCATGAGCGAGCACATGCGCGCACGTTGTAAAATCAAATAAAAATAAGATAGAATAAAAAATTAAGAAAATAGAGCATTTAAGGGACAAAATACAGCGAAAGGGTTTTTATGAATGGTGTCGACGGAATCTATGTGGCAAAAGCAGCAGCATTTATTAGTGCAGCATTGGCAATGGGAATCGGAACATTAGCACCTGCATATGGCCAAGGACTGGTTGGGTCAAAAGCATGCGAAAATATTGGCAAATATCCTGAAAGTGCCAAAGATATTCGCGGTGCAATGGTGCTTACGGTTGGTATTATTGAATCATCAGCAGTCTATGCATTGTTGGTTGCAGGAGCTCTCGTTTTTGTGGGATATAGCCTTTAAACAGCAAACTGAGTTGTCATGATAGTCAATTTTACGCTTATTATGCAGATGGTGCATTTTACTGTTGCCTATTATCTTATTGATCGTATTTTAATGCGTAAAGTTGTTGCTTCGATCAAGCAAGATCAACGGAAAGATGAACAAATACAAGCAGGAATTGATCAAGAACTTGTGCAAGTGAGCTTATTAGAAGCGCAAAAAAATGAGTCATGGCAAAAAATAAGAATACTTATAAAAAAAAATACGCCAAAAGAAGAAACTCTATCAGTGCATAAATCAACTGAATCCATGTTAAAAATTGAACCTACCATTGAATCGGCGCACATAAAAAAATATCATGATGAAATTAGTCAATTCATTGTGCAAAAGGTAAGCCGTGTCAATTCATGAAATAAGTGCTATTTTTTTTCGCATTTTAAATTCTGCTGCGCTCTTTGTGCTTTGTGGCTATGTTTTTTACAAATATATGTTGAATGGCATTAAACAAAAAATTGCACAACAACAGGCATTGCATGAAAATAGAATGCGGCAGAAAGAGTTGTTGCACGAACAAAATGAAAAAATAAAACGATCAATTGTGGATCAAGAAAAAATTGGTGAGAATCTGTTAAATAAAGTTGTTCAATGGTCTGCATTGGTAGAAAAAGAACGTGCAGCAAATAAAAAACAGCGTGATGAACTGTATGCAAAAAAAGAAAAAAAAGATGAACTGCGCAATGCACAGCTTGAATTTAATCTGCTTAAAAAAACGATCATGCCCGATGCGATTAAACAAGCGCGCGAAGAATTGGTGCATACATTTGCCACTGAAAATAATGGTGCGCACTATTTAAATTCCCTTATAACCATTATGGATAAGAGCATTTCATGAAAATTGAATATGCATCCTTGATACATAAATATGTTCGTGCATTCTTAAACGTATATGCGCAACAACTAGATACTGTTCAAGTAAAAAAAATTGGACAGATAAACGCATTTTTCAAAACGCACCCACAAACAATTTTTTTTCTCAAATTACCGGTGCAATTTAATGCAATCAAAGAAGCGATGATTAAAAAAATAGTTGATCAACTCAATATATCTGTTTCTGTTCAGTCACTTATTTCATTATTGCTCAAACAGCAGCGACTTTTTTTATTACCTCACATTTGCGCAAGAATTGAACGGGAGTTTGAACAACAACAGGGAATCATGCGATTCATTATTACAAGTTCTCATGTGTTGTCTGAAAAACAACAGCAGTCGATTACACATTTTTTAGCAAAAAAAACTGGCAAGAAAATTGAACGCATTCAAAAAATTGATCCGAAATTAATTGCAGGCGTGCGTTTACAAAGTGATACTCTTCTTTGGGAATATTCAATTGCAAAACAATTGAGAGATGCAGAAAGGTTGTTGAGCGATGGAAATTAAAAGTTCAGATTTGATTTCATTATTCGAGAAAGCGCTCAGCGGTGTTACGTATGAGCAGCTTGATGAAATTGGTGTTGTCATTCAAGTGGGTGACTCAATGTGCAAGGTTCACGGATTGCGCAATGCAGTGCTTGGTGAACAGGTTTTATTTGAAGGTGGAAATCGAGGCATTATATTTAATCTTGATGAAGATTATGTCTCAATTTTTTTATTTGATGCAGGAAAACCGGTTGATGAACTAGAAGTAGTTAAACGAACTGGTGGTGTTTTCAAAGTTCCCGTTGGTCAACAATTGTGCGGTCGAGTCATCGATGCAACAGGGGTGCCCATTGATGGTCTTGGCGACATTAATGCAAAAGAGCTGAGGCCAATTGAAGCTGAAGCTGCCAGTATTATCGATCGCAGTCCTATTAATCAATCACTTGAAACAGGTATTATGGTTATTGATGCGTTGATTCCTGTTGGCCGTGGACAGCGTGAATTGATTATTGGTAATAGAAACACCGGAAAAACAGCACTGGTTGTTGATACCATTATTCATCAAAAAAATAAAAATGTGCTTTGCATTTATGTTTCAATCGGTCAGCGTCAAGCAAATTTAGCACGTATTATAAAAACACTCGAAGAAAATGGTGCACTTGAATATACCGTTATTGTGAGTGCTGATTCGAGTGATACGGTTTTGCGTCAATATGTTGCTCCCTATGTTGGTTGTACTATTGGTGAATATTTCCGCGATCAAGGTCGCGATGTACTCATTATTTATGATGATTTAAGTAATCATGCAATTGCTTACCGAGAAATGTCACTTTTGCTTCGTCGTTCTCCGGGAAGAGAAGCATATCCTGGCGATGTTTTTTATCTGCATTCACGGTTGCTTGAACGTGCAGGAAAACTTGCACGCGGTGGTTCACTCACTGCTTTACCCGTTGTGCAAATTCAAAGTGATGATATTACTGCCTATATTCCAACTAATTTAATTTCGATTACTGATGGTCAAATTTTCTTGGATACACAATTGTTCAACCAAGGTGTTCGACCTGCAGTGAATGTTGAGCTTTCTGTTTCGCGAGTTGGCAGCGCTGCACAAACAAAAGCAATTAAAAAAATGACGCGCGCTTTGCGGCTTGAATTAGCACAATATCATGATCTGCTTGATTTTGCACAGTTTGGTACAGAACTCGATATTGTTGCGCAAAAAAAATTAAATCGCGGGGCATTGGCAGTCGAATTGCTCAAACAACCACAATTTGTCGGTTATACATTTGTTGATCAAGCACTCATGCTCTTTTTACTTAAAGAAAATTTCTTAGATTCATTAGCAGTGAAATATGTGCAGCAGTATGCAGAACAATTTATCAGCTATGTAAAATCGATATACCAAGATGTGTATGACACGATTTTGCAATCTGAAGATGTTTCAGATCAAATACAAAATAAATTGAGTGAAATTGCAAACGAATTTAATAAAATTTTTGTGCCTATTGATCAAAATAGTCGCATCTAGGTTGCCGATCACTTTGCTTGTGCTATACTAAAAACATCTTTTCTTTGTGCCCGTAGCTCAGCTGGATAGAGCAACGGATTTCTAATCCGTAGGTCGCAGGTTCGAATCCTGCCGGGCACACCAGTTATTCGTGCATTTTGCAAAAATGACGAATGCCTGGCAGGCCAGTTTCTATAAAATTTTTAAATAAACAATTGTATAATTTTAGCACTGTCAATTGCAGGTTTGATTTCAAAAAAATAGATCAATTGCCAAGCTTGGGTTTTTTTGGCCTGTTGACTTTCTGGGATATCCCATGGTGGATAAACTCTCATTGCGCGCTTTCCCCCTCTTCCTTATTTAGATACAAAACCTTTTTCATATAATACTTTTTTGGGGAAAACAAATTGCCCAAAATGGTGAGCATTGCGAACACTCACCGCAAAAAAATCAACTGAATCTGCTAAATCATAGGGTACAATAGGGCTATTACCACTTCGTTTCCACAGGGTTACAAATTGCCCAATTTTTGTGGGTGTGATTTTCGCGGTACGAAATTTAATAATTTTGTTATTCATTTCAAATGTACAAGCATTATACTCGACGCTCTCTGGTTCGTTTACCACATGTGTAACCATTAATTTACTTGGTGTATACGCAAGATTTCGTGCTGCCAGAAGATCGGGATTCATGCCGGTAGGCGAATTTTGCATTTTGATTACTTATTCGAACTTTTTAAGTTTTCATGCGGTAATAATTGCGATATTATTATTTTATTAATTAATGATACATTCAATTTTTGCATTTTGAAAACCGGAGGGATTAATTGTGCTTAGTAAGAAACTTTTTTTTGTCTGCGCATTTTTTTATGCGCATGCAATTGCGATCGATAATAATGCTTCAGATTCAAAAAAGCCTACCGTTTTATTGGTGCTGGGCAGTGTGCGTGAGGGAAGAATGGCCGATCCGTTAGCGCAAGCGGTGCACGCACTTATCGATACTTCAAAAATCAATGTGCGTATTGCCGATCTCAAGCAGTACAATTTGCCATTTATTAATCTTGAAGATCCGGTGCGAACTGAAAGCATGAATCAATGGGCAAATGATGTTAAAAGTGCTGATGCACTCATCTTGTTAGTTCCCAACTATAACAATGGGTATTCAGCGGTGTTAAAAAATGCAATTGATGTTCTTAATCACGAAGGTCATAATAAATTTGTTGCACTCATTGGCTATGCTGGTGGTTATGTAAGTGAAAATCCACTCAAAACATTGGTGCCAACTTTGGAATCGATTGGTATGCGACCGTTGGTTAATTCATTGGTGGTTATACAATTTATAACAAGCGCTCTTGATGAGTTTAATCGTTTTAAAAAAGTTGAAGATAGGCAGACAATTGAGAATCTTTTACGCGATTTGTACAACCGTTTAGGAGTTGCATGAAAAAAATGTTCTCAATTATTTTAGTAATTATTTTTGCAATTGTTGTATTCTGCTTTTTTGATTGGATTATAATTCCTCGCATGAAAGCGCAGCAGCAAAAACAATTTCTTATCATTGCTGATAATGTGCAAGCAAACCCATTCAAAAAAAGATTAATCGAACATATTGCGCAAGAAATCGCCCAGAAAAATGCTAAGATTGAAGTGAAGATCAGTGATCTTGCTACCCTTAGCTTACCGCAACTAAGTGCACGAGTTTCACCAGCGCAAGCACCGACGGTGGAACTTAAGGTAAAAGAATGGGCCGATCAAATAAATGCAGCACATGCAATTATTTTTGTTATTCCAAATTATCACCGAGGATATCCAGCGATTTTTAAGAATGCGATCGATTTAATTTGGGAACCTTGGCATACAAAACCGGTTATGATGATTGGCTATTCACTTTCTAATGAAGATGGCATAAATTTCATTCAATCATTTAATGATGTCTTGGTTACAATTAAAACTGAGCAGATTAAACCGCTCATTTATATGCCAAATATTGCGCAAGAAAGTACACTCAATCCTGAAATGCAATTAGCAGTCACCTGTGAAATTAATCAACTGATTGATTCATCAAATCAAAGTAACTATTTCAAAAAAATGAAAAATGCTATCACCACTCATCTGCTGCGTATTATTTTGAAATTTATTAATCGGAAACAATAAAAATATAAATTGTTACTGTTTGAACATCTCAAACGGTTTGCCTTGTGCTGTTTCTATTAAATTAAAATGGTGATCGCCGCAGCCTGCTAACCGATGTTCTACACGACCATGTTCTTCGCCAATGATAACGATACTGAATAAACAGGCAGGTGAGTGTGCATCCATTACTTTAGTTTGTTGCGGTTGAATGGCACCGAAATCTACTGCAGGCCCCAGAGCGGTATAAATAACAACTTTTTTTGGAGTCGCTGTTTTATTGGTAATGCTATAGGTATAGGCATATATTTGTGCAGCACTTGTGAATAAGAGCGCAGTCAGTGTGAGAGATAATTTATTAAGCTTCATTTTAATCCTTTTAATTTTATTGCAATAAAAAAAAGTTCAATATATGAATTCACTTAATTATATAATAGCAAATAATCGATGACAAATGTAAGATTTTAAAAAAGGCAAATTTTCAATAAAATTAAAAAAAGACCTAAAAGAATATTCTTTTTATGATTGCAAAATCTTGATAAGTAATTGATTTTGTTGTTGTTGAGCATAATCAAGTGCCGTTTTTTTCTGAGAATCGACAAGAGTTATATCGGCACCATTTTCAACTAAATATTTTGCCGTATCAATGTTTCCAAATTGTACTGCAATCATTAAGGCGGTTTGTTTTTTTTCAGGAGTTTGATAATTAAGGTGAGCACCATGTTTTACAAGTGTATTCACAATGCCAGTATTGCCGTGTTCTGCTGCAATTATTAAAGAAGTATTACCCTTATCATCTTTTGTGTTGATGAGGGATTGATTATCTTTTATTGCAACTTCAACCTGATTAAGATGATCGGTGCGAATTGCATTAAATAAATGATGTAATTCTTTACTCATAGAGATTCCTTTTTTGAGACTGCAAAACTATTATTTCTTTAGTATTTCTAATTGTTCTTTCATGAAATCAATTTCTTGCTGTTGTGTTTTTCCTATGTTTGCGCACAGTTGTTTAACATCGGGACGTTGAAGATGTGCTTCTTTGCACATTAAAATGGCTGCAGCGTGATGCGGAATCATTGATTTCAGAAATTGCGTATCATCAACTGCTACTTGTTTTCTTATACAAAAAAATAAAATGAAAAAAGTAGTGGTGAAAAAAAGAAATAGTAGGTTATTTAACCGTTTGTTTGGATACATTCCGCTCATCAACAGCAATTCAAAAATTATCATTGGTATGGTCATTATTCCTGCCATGTAATATTGATTTAAGTTAAGAAAGATATTGGAATAATTATCAATCATCACATACATTAATATTATCATCGACACAAATGACCAAATGGTCATTAAAAATAATCTCATATAATTCATGAATAATTTCCTTCGATTGAAACCACTATTCCAAGATCACCCCTTTGTCATAACATAGTTATTAGCTAATTGTTTAGAAACATTATCAAGGTCAAATAAAAGAGCGCGATCTCTTAGAAAACTATTTATTTCATGATGAATAGCTTTTTTATTAAGAGATAAAATTTTCTATTGTAATCGATAGCTGATTAGTTATTTTGCTAAATCAGCTATCGATTACTTTTAATCTACGTTGCAACTGAAACATTATTCCAATAATTACCGGCAGTATTCATGTTATTTGTTTGTGGTGCAGCTGGGGTGATTACTGAACCTCCAGGAACGCCACTAAATTGATTAGCGGAAGTAGTTCCATTATTAAAACCTACGTTGCGTAAGAACAAATTGTTTGAGCCTGAAAGAATCCGAACACCAAAAGAAGTTGCAGCACCCGTACCATTATTTCGATGAAAAAGTGAATCTCTAACAGTGCAATTTACTGATGCGATTCCAGCAGCGATTAAAAGGCCAATCCCGATATTGGTGGTACTAATATTGTTTGAGGATAAACAACGATTGAGTGTAATTCCTGTGCAAGCACTTAACTGAAATCCTTGTGCATTAAAAGCTGCACCGTTGCTAAAATGGCATGTTGATAGACAATTATTAAAGTTACATACGCTCGAAGCAGCAATTCGGAATCCGATTGCATCACTCGCGGCGCTTGTATTAAATAATGATTTACAATTATTCGCGTTCAAATTAGCACACGAAGTGATATCAAAACCACTTGCACTTGCGCTTGTAGCGCTATTTCCTATAACAGCACAATTAGTGTAAATATTGTGATTTGAATTTACGACAACATTACCCGTAAACCCATTCGTTCCCGCATTATTTTTTATGAAAATATTGGAAAATTTGTTTCCGCTCGATCCTGCAACAAACATTCCGATAAGAAGGCCGCTACTTATATTTGATTGAATAAGGATGTTATTGAATGTTGAAAAAGTGCATGGACTTAAAGAAACGCAGTTGATGCTGTTGGTTGTATTGATGCCAGAAATGATGCAGTTTTCAACCGTAATATTATTTCCTTGATTTACCGAAAGAGCATTTCCAGGAGTTGCAATGCTACAACAATTGAGTAAGCGGCAGTCAAGAATCTGGCAATCGGTTATTGCACCCGCTCCACCATTGAGAACAATACCATTTGTTTGGCATGATTCACACGTAATATTTTCGAGAACAATTCTTGAACAATTTTGATTGATGGTAATTCCAGTCAAAGTTGCATTTCGAATAATTCCATTTTTTATTGTCACATCGGTAAGACCGGGGTCGATACTAATACCAGTAACTCCAGTAGTATCATTATTTTGATTGATAATATAATCGCCCAAATCTAATTCAACACCGCTTGCAGTAATTTGAATAATTGGTCCGGTAATTGCTGGAACTGCTTGATAATTGTCGCCAAGTTTATATTTGCCTGGTTGCGAAATTATCCAAGTAGGAGTGCTTTCAGGTAAAGTAACTTGAAAAATGCTAATGCTTCCTCCTGAATTAGCTACACCTGCAAACAATCCGCCAGAGACTATTGGTGAAAAAGCCATTCCTTGTGCTGCTTGCCCATCGGTAGGAAACGGCGAACCATTAATTTGTGTCAATGAACCAGTTGCTTTATCAACTAAATAATTATTTGTGGTATCGCCATTAAGGTTTGCTACCGCCACGAATGCGGTATCATCAATTAATTGAGGTGAGAACACAACTTGGACTGGATTAGTATCAGTTGGCACAGGTGAACCAGCTACCTGGGTTAGAGCGCCGGTTGTTGGATCAACACTATACATTGAAATGGTGCTATCCAAAACGTTTGAAACTGCTAAATAAAGGTTGCCCGAAATAATTGGGGAAAAGGACACTGAAGATGGGCTAGAGCCTGCAGCAAAGGGAGAACCAGCAACTGGGGTAAAAACACCCGTGATTTGATTAACTGAATAAACTGATACGGAATTAGCATTACTATTTGCAACAGCTGCGAACACATTGCCAGAAATTACAGGAGAAAATGATACTCCGGTTGGCCCAGCACCCGCTGCAAATGGGGAACCTGCAACGGGAGTGAAAACACCGGTGATTTGGTTGACTGAATAAACAGTTACATTATTCGTAATATTGTTTGGAACTGCAGCAAATAAATTTCCCGATGCAAAAGAAAAAGCAAGATCAAAAGGAATATTTCCTGTGGCAAAAGGAGATCCAGCAACAGGTGTTAATACACCAGTTGTTTGGTTAACTGCATACACTGAAACTGAATTGCCAAATTCATTGATTACCCCAAGAAATAAATTACCTGATACTACCGGGCTATAAACTGCTTTGATGGGCAAATTTCCGGTTGCAAATGGTGATCCACCGATTTGACTTATTGCTCCGGTTAACTGATTTACCGAAAAAATGGCAACATTATTGCCAAACTGTTTTGTTACTGCAAGAAATAAATTACCAGAAACGATCGGAGAATAACCAATACCATAAGGAGCTTGCGGTGAAGCAAACGGTGAACCAGAAATTTGAATAAATGAACCAACATCGGCTTTTAACAATGGATTCGTGAGAATTAAAAGTAAATACAATTTTGAAAATTTCACAAAACGCTCTCCTGTTCTTAATTTTTTATCAAAAGATGTTTTTAAGATATAAGGGAATATTTTGTCAAGTCAATAAAAAAAATTCATGCATAGATTGATATTTATTGTAATGAAATGAGAATGATGTGCATTGAATTATTAATTGAACATCACTGTGAACAAAAAGTGCATTTAAAAAAATAAGAAAAGATCAATAAAGAAAAAAAGAGTATCAAGCCGATACTCTTTTTTTTTAAATCTTACTGCCAGATTGATAAAATAATTGCCGCTACAATAAGACCAATTGCTGGATATCCAATATCAAGCAAAAATAATCTACAAGAACGGTGTTCCCAGATAAAAACAGTACCAAGTGTAGTAGCTGCAAAACCGAGCACACACAATAAACCTAAACAAAATCCAGAATATACGGTGGTTGAACCAGCCATGATCACCAAAAGCGCCATAGCAATTGATGCTAAAACATTAGCACAAAAAGTAAGTAACATTTTGGTTCTTAAGACTTCTTTGGCATGTTGTTTGATCGTAACATCATGCTCCTTTAATTCTGCAACCCACGCATCGCGCACAAGAAACGAATACCACAATGACCCAATCATAAAATAAACAATTGCTGATATTAAAACAGCAACCAAATTAATTTGTGACAGTAAATGTAAATACATGTTATCCTTTCAGGTAACAAAAAAAACTTATCTGAAATGATTCTATGGTAACTGATCTGTGGTTGCAAGATTTGTTGAAAAATGGTGCAAATTCAAAATTTAATTTTATTAAGTATAAATGCGGTTTGAGGAGGAATGGTACCGTCATTATCAACGATGCGCGCATTAGTTAACTGTTGCATTGCTTTTTGTGTAATTTTCTTTTGTGAATTAGAAAGGGTTGATTTCAGTTTTGTGACTGTCTTTTGCCCTTCCTTTCCAGAACTTATGCGCATTAATTCTAAAGTTATTTTTATTTGTTCCATTTTTTCTTGGTTCATGCTCAATAATGATAAACAGGTTGTGAAAGAAAAAAATAAAAATATTTTTTTCATCTAATTCCTTTGTATACTATGAGTTAATTCACCATTAGTGTGAACTGAGTTGTTAAAAGAGTAAATAAAAAATATATTATTCGTAAAATTATGAAATAAAAGCAGGTTGTTATGCACATTTTTTTATTCATGAGTTTGATTTTTTGTCGTTCACTCATGTGTATGGAAAATGAAAAGAGAGAATTAAATGAAATTCCTTCGTTACAAGAACTGTGTATTCCAAGTGTTGCACAACGCTTGACTGAATTGTTTAATTCAAGTGATGACAAGAAAAAAGTTCTACATGAACTTAATCAAATACCTTTTGAACAATTACCTGAATTAACAGTTACAGCTATTACCAAAAAAATGCTCGAACAGGACAATGAAATTATCGCCCATTTTCCACCCACCATGACTAAAAAAATTGAAACATGGAGCAGTTTTAAATTATTCTGGTACGATCGAGATCCCAAACAAATTATTACGAGTCGTATGAATGGATGCTTCGACTATCGGGATATTGATACTGGTAAACTAAAGAAGCTAATTAATATCGACAATTCTGTGGTAGCGATTGCATTTAATAAAGATCGCACTAAGGTTGTTACCGGCCACGAAGATGGTCATATTTACATCTGGAAAGACTTGAGAAATCTCGATGGCCAGCTGATCGCTGAAAATAGTGAGTTCGCTCCAAATGATGAATCGTATCATTTGATTTCTCATGTAAGAAATAAAAGCAAACCCACTGATATACGATTAAGTAATGACGATTCAGAACTAACCGTTTCTTATGAAAATGGAATAATAAGCGTATGGAATATTGTAAAGCGGTCACTCAAACATCAATTTTTTAATAACGATAATGTCCGCTGTTGTTGTTATCACCCAAATCGATCGCAGTTTGCAGCTGGTTATACTGATGGAACGATTCACCTTTATAAACCAGCTGTGTTCCATGAGCTTTTATCGACGCTAGCAGCGCATGTTGGAGCGGTTGAGTCGCTTCAATACAATAATGCGGGAACACAATTAATCTCGACCGGTAAAGATAAAACAATTCGTTTTTGGAATCCCAAAACATGCAAATTTTTATTTTTGATCAAGCCAGAAGTTCGTTATGCATTTAATGTTGCAATAAAAAATGATGACACCCAATTAGCAGTCGGTCCGTGCAATGTAGGCGAAATTCATTTATATAATTTGGAAAAAAAACAACTTGCTCAAATTGTTCCTGGGCAATTACTGTTGATGCGTTATATTTTTTCACAAAAAGAAACTACCATTCATTTGCCAGAACAACTCATGAATCATTATGAAACAATTCCTCAAGCATTGCGAGATGGTATTCAATCGAATAAACTAATCACAAGCGGAACTGCTGAATCGATGCATGCAATCTTGTAAATTAATGAGGTATTGACGGTACAAAAATTGAGAGCATTTTTTCCATAATTTCTCGTTCATTTTCTTGCCCACCAGAAGCTTGTGAAACTGCTTGTTGAGTTGGTCGCGTTTTTATGATTAACTCATAGATTTCTTTGTGTGCTTGTTGTGCATTAATTACCGTAAATGGAGAAATTGATGGCATAACATCTAATTCTTCATCAGGATATCGTCTTTTGTACACCACCTCTGCTTTGTACTGTTTATTATCAAATTGCACGAAAACGGTTCCTGAGTTTTGCTTTTTGTTTTTAAAAATTGCGACATTGGTGAGATTAATGATTGCATGTTCAGGCGCTTCAATACCTGAGCCAGGATAATTTTTGCTTAAAAGATGCTCAATTAAAAATAATTTTGCAAATGCTGATTCAAGGGTAAAAAACATATAAATAAAATACCGTAGATCGAGAGATCCTTGTGTTGTCACTGAATTAATGAGATGTGCGGCTGTTCCTGGAATCATTGAGATAAATGCTGGATATTTCCCAAGTTCAAGTTCAGCCAATTTTTGAGCAGTAAATTTTTTTGGTGGAAAATTGATAATAAGGGGTGTTTTTAACTGCATTGGGTAAATCACGATTGTTTTTGCGTGTGTTTCAATTGGCGTGGGTGGCTTGATTTTTCCTGTTTTAGTTTCTTCAATCAAATATTTTTCAACTGACTCAATGTCTTCTGTTATTGGTTGTTCATTTTTGCGAAATGCGTCTAAAATTCTATGATAGGCATTTTTAATAGGAATCGGGAGTAATAAACGTGGGGGAATAGTTAAAGCCGTGGATTTTGCATAGGTGATAACCTCAAGATATTTATCAATTTCTATAGCTTTAAAATAATTTATTGAACCAGGAAATCGGACCGAAGGAATATTATGGATGATTTTTCCCCATAATAATTTAGCAACGTCTCCAAATTTTACATTACTGCTTTTTTTAGGAGCAAAAAAATTATCCACCATTTGGAAAAATTCGATAAAATCAATTTGTGTACTAACAGCTGCTGCTGAATTGTCTGTTACTGCACCAATGATTAAAAAATAATTGAGTGAAATAGGTTTGCTGATTAATTCATCATTGAGTTGATAAGTTTTAAGAAGATTATTTCCCCCAGAATAGCAGCTTACTACGTAAAGCAAATCAACATTAATTACATTAAGGAATTGCAAAAAATCACGATAATCGGCGATTGTTAAACTAGCAATAAAGCCAGGAAAATTTTTCTTTTCATAAAGACCGTGACCAAAAAGAATTAATCTCTTTCTTGAAGAATTATTAATACTTTCCCAAGTATCTCCTATTTTATGTGCAAATAAGTGTTTAATGGTTGTTAAATTTACTTGTTTTATTGATGGTGCATTTTGAAAAATTTGAAAATAGAAGTCATTAATTTTTTCAGATTGCAGGTGAAATAGCAGTGATTTATTTAATCCGATTTGTTGAATTTCGTTGTGTGTAATAATTTTTTCCCATGTTAAATAATGTACGGGTAAGCCAATGGTAAATTCGTGTGTTTTATCAACATAAAGCTTCCATTGTTTACTATTTTGAAGATACTTAAACAGGTAAGCATATTCTTGAGACAGAGCAGCTAAAACCGTATTGCTCACTAAAAAAGGAATTTCATCGCGGATGGCACCCGATAATGTTTGGCGAGCAGCTGCGGTTTTTTTTGTTTCTTTAAACATAGTTAATTCTTCGCCATCATCGAGAATAATAATCAAATCAAGTGGTTGTGCTTCTTCCTCTTTATTTGTTTCTGCTGAATATGCATGTTGACTATTGATTATGCATCCAAATAATAAAATAATAATTTGCACAGTTCGTTTCATTTTTTTATTCCTTTTTTTTAAGTCTATAAAATCTCTTAACCATTAATCAATGCCATTATTGACTAAATATGCTTATCAATATTTTAAAGACGAGTTTTATGATGAATTTTATATCTAGAAGCTGATATTCCAAGATGCCCAAAGAGTCACAATAAATTTGTTTCCAAATAATTTTGGTGAATGATCAAAGCCATATGAAAGATTGAGTATAAAGCGATTTGCAATATCGTTTATCATAAATTTATATTTATATACCGCATAGAAATTACTCCGGATGTAATCGGTTCTCTTTCCAATGTTTTCTATTGGCGGATTGCTCCGAGCACCGAATCTAAAGCGAGATGTATAACCAATTTCAAATCCATGTTGCTGCCACGTATTTTTAATTGATCCAAGAAAATCAATTACATTCCCCAACGTAAATTTAAATCTATTTTCAAAACTATCTTTTGCTTTACGAGGTACAAAATAAAGATAGCGTGCTCCATAAATTAAATTTGTTATACGATTAAGAGTTAATGAGCCATCAATTTGAAGTCCCGTACCTATTTGATTATAGCCAAAATCGGGGTGTTTAAGACGTAATATTTTGTGGGTAGGGACACCAAAAAGAATCGACAGTGTAATAGAATTTTTTGAATTAAGAGTAAAATTTCGACCAAAAGTTGTCAGGAGATCATCTGTTTGAATATCAGTGAATTGTGTACCGTTAATTTTTTTTTCGTAAATGTGTGAAAATGCAAAATCAGTTCTAATAGAGTAGGGCATAAAATCATAAATAAATGAACCAAGAAAACCTGCATAATTTTGAAAAACCCCTGTATTTTTTTTTCTACATTGATCAAAAATTAATGCCACAACGACAGATTCTTTTGGATTGTCTTTATTGATGATGGGTTGTTTTGTAATTTGAGCAATACGAAAGTTATAAACCATTGATATCGCAAAAAGATGAGATAACGAACTAATTAAAAATATTAACAAAATAAAAATGCGAAAATTTATCAATATATATCCTGTACCATTTGTATTAATTATTGATTACAATTTTTAGAATACAATTAAAAAGCATAATTGCTGCAATATAAATTAGGTTATTACATTGTTAATATTGCCAAATGAAGCATAGATAAGACAATCTAAAATAAAAAAGGATTGGTTCATCTATGAAAAAAATCTGGCCGCCGCAGGATGAAGTTTTTTGGTATTTAAAACGTGGATCAATTTCTCCGTTGACTCAAAATATTACGGTTGACGTTGCCATTGTCGGTGGTGGTATGGCAGGGCTTATGGCAGCACAATCATTTCACGAGCGAGGAAAAAAAGTTGCACTTCTTGAACAGTACTATTGTGGCTCAGGTGCATCAGGAAAAAGTTCTGGATTTATTACACCTAATGCGGAATTATCACTGACCGATTTTACTCAACGATTTGGCGAACAAACAGCAAAAAACATTTGGGAATTATTCACTCGCGGTGTGGAGGATATTCGAAAAAATATTAAAGATCATAAGCTGCAATGCGATTATGCTCCGCAAGATACGCTCATGCTGGCAAATGACCAAACATCGCTTTCGCGTTTGAAAATTGAACATGATAATTTAGTAAAGTGCGGTTTTAAATCATCTTTTTTTGACGCCTCTGCTTTAAATAAATATATGGGAACTTCTGCATACTATGGTGCGGTATGTTCGCACGATACCTTTGGCATTACTTCCTATGCATATTGCCAAGAAATGAAAAAAGTATTGATGGAAAATGGAGTTGCTATTTTTGAAGAAACACCGGTAACTGAAATTGATGACCATGTTCTCAAAACGGCTCATGCTCTGGTGACGGCAGATCATATTGTGGTGAGCGCTGATCGATTTATTCCAGATTTAGGTTTACTCAAGCAGGAAATATATCATGTTCAAACTTTTTTGCTCATTTCTCAGGTGTTGAGCGATAAAGAAATACGCACGATTTTTCCTGAACAGAATTACATGGTGTGGGACAGTGAACTTATTTACACCTATTTTCGCGTAACCGGTGAACAACGGTTATTGCTTGGTGGCGGCAGTTTGCTGACCAGTTATGCAGCACATGCGCAGCATGAAAATAAGGCGATGATGAAAAAATTAACTTCATATTTTTACCAACGGTTTCCACAATTGAATCTACAATTTGAACAAATGTGGCCAGGATTGATTGGTATTTCAAAAGATATTGCACCACTTGCTGGAAGCGATAAAAATAAACCGCATATTTATTATATTAGTGCATGCGCAGGTTTGCCCATTGCGGCAGCACTGGGCCGATACAGCGCAGAACACATTCTTGATAATAGGACCGATTTGGATCATTGTTTTACACCGTATCGCAACTATCCCGTTAGTGGTTTTGCGCAAACAATTCTTGGCAATAAAATTTCTTTTGCGCTTTCACATTTAATAAAATCGCTTGGGTGGTAACTATATAGTGTGTATTAAATGCAGTTGTGAGAAAAATAGTGAATAATTGCTCATTATTCGTCATACATAACTTTTCTCATTTTTTTGACAGCACTGCGCCGTTTTTTTTCTTGTAACTGCGCTTCTTTAACTGCGCGTGGGATTTTTGTAGCAACTCTTTTTTTGGCAACATGAAGCGCTTTTCGCACAAGATATCCTAATTGCTGCAGCGCCAATTGTTTATTTTGCTGTTGGCTGCGTGTTGAACTGTTGTGCACAATCAGGTCACTTTCGGTAGTGAGTTGTGTTTGCAATTTTTCAAGCACGCGCGCTTTTTGTTGATCATTTAATGCGCTCGTGCTTTTTACATTCCAGCGAACTGAAATGCGGGTACTTGTTTTATTCACATGTTGACCACCAGCACCGCCCGACCGGCTGGTAGTAATTTCAAGTTCCTGTTCGGGAATAACTATTCCATTTTTTACGTGCACGTCATTTTTCATGGCAACTTTCATGATTACGAATTTTCTCGTATCAGTTTAAGTTGAGTTATATCGTAAATTCAAGTACTGAAAATATGCAAATGCGATAATTACCGTTCAACTTGCTTTTGTGTTTATCGCACATGATACACTTTAAATTATGAAGCATTGTGTTAATGAAAGGGTGCAATGAAGTGGCAATTATGGTTAATGATATTCATGATGGCAGGAGGAAGTAGTATGGCACAAACTAATACTCAATCAAAAATTGAACTTGCAACATTTGCAGGGGGTTGTTTTTGGTGCATGCAACCGGCATTTAAATCGCTCCCCGGAGTACTTTCTGTTCTTTCTGGCTATGCAGGAGGAACTGGAGAAAATCCAACCTATCAAAACTATGCACAAAAAAATTACATTGAAGCTATACAAATTAACTATAATCCAGAACTCATTTCATATGATGTTTTGCTCGATATTTTTTGGCGTAATATAGATCCAACCGATGCTGGAGGACAGTTTGTGGACCGTGGGCCACAATACCGTTCAGCAATTTTTTATCATAATGAACAACAAAAGAAAATAGCTGAACTTTCAAAAAAAGTGCTTGATGAATCTAAAAAATTCACAAAACCGATTGTAACCGAAATTATGCCAGCCACCACTTTTTACGCAGCAGAAGAATATCATCAAGATTATAAAACTAAAAATCCGATTCGCTATAAATTTTATCGATTCAATTCGGGACGAGATCAATTTTTAGAGAAACAGTGGGGCAAAAATAATCAAGAGAAAAAATCGAGTTCTGGTAAAAAATTGCCAGATGACGAATTGCGTAGAAAACTAACACCAATTCAATATCAAGTAACGCAACAAAATGGTACCGAGCCTGCGTTTAAAAATGAATATTGGAATAATACCAAACCTGGTATTTATGTTGATATTATTTCAGGTGAACCGCTTTTTAGTTCATTTGACCAATTTGAATCAGGAACTGGGTGGCCCAGTTTTACGAAACCGTTAGAGCAAAAAAATATTGTGTTGCGCGAAGATAAAGGTTGGTTTACTACGAGGACCGAAGTGCGTAGCAAGCAAGGCGATTCACATTTAGGTCATGTATTTAATGATGGTCCCAAACCAACAGGATTACGTTATTGCATGAATTCTGCAGCGTTGCGTTTTATTCCAGTAGAAGATTTAGAGAAAGAGGGGTATGAGCAATACAAATCGTTATTCAACAATAATTAATTTAAAAAAGGAATTAGAGTGAATAGGTCTTATGGGATATTTATTTTTTGTAGTTTATTTTTTTTGATGGGAGTAGCGATGGCAAAAACTGAAGAAGCACACTATTCCGTGCTATCAAAAGATGGTGACATTGAAACTCGTTTGTATGCGGGCGACCTTTTGGCTCAAGTTGAAGTAGTTGGTGAGCGCAAGGAAGCGCTCAATAAAGGTTTTAGACTCTTGGCCGATTACATTTTTGGTAATAACACCGTGCGGAAAAATATTGAAATGACCGCACCGGTTATGCAAGAAATCTCACAAAAAATTCCAATGACTGCACCTGTCATGCAAGAGTCATCTGGTAGTAAATGGATTGTTTCATTTGTAATGCCAGCTCATTTTACGCTGCAAACATTGCCTCAACCAAATAATACTAAAATACAGATTGTTCAGCGTAAACCACAAAAATATCTTGCCATTAGATTTTCCGGCTTTAGCTCAGGTTCGAATTTTGAACAACATACAGAAATACTGGAAACATATATAAAAAAAAATAACATTCGCGTCCTGGGCAACCCAATTTGGGCGCAATACAATCCACCATGGACGCTCCCTTTTTGGCGACGAAATGAAGTGTTATTTAAATTAGAAAATTGATTAAGAAACAAGCTATTAATAAAGCAAATCAGTCGTCTGTTGATTTACTTTATTAATAGCTTATGGAAGATCTATTCTTCGATTTTGATTAATAAATATTGTCCACCGGCTAATATTTTCATAAATTTTTTACCCATTTCCGTTTCCAAAAATTCTTCCATAGCGAGTAAAGCACCCGCAAGCGGTGGGGTCGATGTTGGATCTTCACAAATAATGATCCCCGATTTTACCATGAGTGGTGCCACTTTTTCCAATGCTGCTCTTGTGGCATCATACAAATCGACATCAATATTGCATACTGCAATGTGTTTAATGGATTCAGGCAAACAATCTCTGCAAATATTCGATTCAATTAATTCAAAATTTTGATTCGTTGTTTGTAATAAACCCTCAACATGGCGCATTGTGTCAGGTACACCCCACAAAACATGGGTATCTTTCCAGAGAACATCGGAGCTTTCTTGTGCTTCTTGGTAAGTCATGCCGTTGAATGTATCAAGAAAGTATGATTTTCGATTAATTCCTGCATAGTTCATGTAACTTAATGCAGTCAGTGCACTACCACCCATATAAACGCCAATTTCAACGTAGTCACCAGGAAGATTTTTTGTTGTATTAAGACACAAACAAATAATTTCGTGTACATCAATATTTTGATGGCTTATTTTTGACCCAAAAGAAAATGCATTATCAATAGCACGAACAGCATTCTTGTCGGTCCACAGATAGCGAGTTTTTCCAGACCAATAGGGTAAAGAATAAAATATTCCTTTTCCATCGTTAATTTTTTTTAATTGGGTACAATAATCATCATCGGTATGAAAAAAAACAATAAATAAGCTTTCCTTTATCATCTCGGAATCGATTTGATCAATTGAACTAATTGCGGTGAAATCTGCAAGTTTCAAATTTTCATCATCAGTAACTAAAAATTTGTATTTCTTCGTTCCATACAGTTCAGCAGATTCCAACTTGGCAGCAAGCAGTAAATTATTAATGGTGTGATAATCAAAACGCAGAATCGTTTTTTTGTTCAGTGAATTTACCCAATGTTGATTTGCATTCAGTGTTTGATTTATCGAGAAAATAAATAGAACAAAAAAAAATCGCTTAATATGTAAACTTGTCATGAGTTCTCCTTTTTAAAGCGAGTATATTATGTTCATTGTACAATGACAAGGCGGCAAAATGGTGATGCGAGAAGTTCTGCATTAATTACCGTTTCTCGTTTAATATGATGAGGAAGGGCGAGGTCTAATAAATCTTTTTGGATCTTGGGTATGTTGTTATCCATACTGAACAAAGAACTGCACATGAGATTCATAAAAAGGAAAAAATAATATTCATTGCGGGTGATCTTTCAAGATTTTTTATATATCTTTATGGAGTATAATCGCTGGGAACGTATTAATAAATAAAAAAAAAGGAAATAACAATGAAAAAAAGAGTAATAGATTTAGTAGTTGTGATAATGCCAATTTTATTATTGTCACAATGTGCACAAACAAAAGAAAAAAATAATAAGCAAGAAGGAATAACTAAAATGGTAAAAACTAGTTCAGGTTTAGAATATGAAATTATCAAAGAAGGTACCGGTGCAACCCCTAGCGTTGGCCAAACAGTAACAGTTCACTACACCGGTTGGTTAGATGAAAATGGAAAACCGGGTAGAAAATTTGATAGCAGTGTTGATCGTGGTCAACCATTCCGTTTTACTATTGGTGTTGGACAAGTAATCAAAGGATGGGATGAAGGTGTTTTGAATATGAAAGTTGGCGAAAAACGTCGTTTGATTATTCCAGCCAATTTGGGCTATGGTGCTCGCGGAGCAGGAGCAGTGATTCCACCAAACGCGACACTTATCTTTGATGTTGAATTGATTGATACAAAATAGAATAACATTTTAAATGAAAAGGGGCCGTGTAAAAACGGCCCCTTTTCATTTAAAACGATTGTTTTAAGTTTTTTTAAGCGATGCATTTAAAGTTTTTCATATATTCAATTCGCTCATCAAGATCAGGATGCGTGCTGAAATATGAACCAAAAAAGTCATCAATTTTTTGTAAAAACCGTTTCACTGTAAATCGTGAATACGGATCACGAGTATTTTCTTTAATGTTTGTAAATAAATCGACAAAACCTTCAGTGTGGTTCATTGTTTTTGCTGCTTCAATATCAGCTTCATGTTCAATGAATCGTGAAAATTTTGCATCAACCAGCACCCATCCTAATAAACACATAAAAAATGCACACGCATTGATTGCCTTCAAATCTTTGCGTCGCATAAAATCTGGATTATTAAGATCAAATACTGGATTGATAATCAGTTTTTTTAAAGCGAGAAATGAAAGGGCGGATGCCCAAGAAAAAATTGCTTTTTTTGCAACATGATTGTGTTTCAAATGCATCAGTTCGTGTTTAACGAGCGCTTCTTTGGATTCTTCACTTAGTGATTCAAACCAGTCTTCGCTGATAAATAAAAATGCGTGGAATTTTTGTCCAAAACAAGAGGGAACCACAAATGCATTAGTACGACCAAAGAGTGCTTGTGCAAAATTACTCATGCCCCTTATTTCAATGCAGTAATCTTGCATGTCAAGTTCAGTAATTATTGCCTCAATGAAATATTGGTTATGTGGTAATAATGCTTGAAAGCCTAACGCTTCATTTCCAAAAAAATCACCAATAGTTCGAATGGCATTTCTTAATCTTGATAATTCGATAGTCGGTTTTGCTTCAGGTCTATTTACATCTAACTTACCACACAAATAACTGTTAAATAATAAGAGGCTGCATGTGAAAAAATTGAACTTGTTCATAAAATACTCCTGGAATTGTTGAAAAATTGTCCAAGAGTTTAACAGAAATTAATTCAAGCGCAAATAGAAAAAAATTACCAATTCATCGAATTTGAAAAGTGTAGAATTTTTAATCGTCGTTGAATGGTGATTCTTAATTGTCTTCTTCTTGTGAAGAATTATCATTTGAATGAGAAATATTGTCTGATTTTCTTTTTTTTGCGAAGAAACTAGAAATGTTTATAGAATTTGTGCGAAGTAACTTGCTAAGTGGAGAAGATTTTTTTGCTGTTTCCTGCAAATAGTCAAAAACGGTTGAAGCAAATTGTGGTTGATTAGGTATGTATGCCCAAAAATTTACATCATGATTATTTACATACGTAAAATTTGCAGAACCAAGACCGACCAGTGTTGAATCATCTTTCTTTTTTGCAAAAAAAAGTTTTTCATGTGCAATAATTGGTGCGCTATGTGCGTACAATTTATTGAGTGTAAGCGCATCATAATATTCATCTTCTGTTTTTTCGCTACCTTGTGGATTGAAAATTCGTACATCAACTTCATTGGCCATGAGTTGTTTTATTGATACAGATCGTTTTGTATTTTTTTTAAATTCTTCTTTTACATCATAGTTAAAAGCAGATCCATCAATAATTAATTGCTTTAACACACCCTTGCGCGCGGCTTGTTCTAAAGAATTTAAAATAACGAAATCGTCGATGTTAAATACAGAAATATACAATTGCGTAATTTGTTCATCTTTAAAACATGTGGCAATACTTGCATTAATATTATATTCAAGAGAGCTATCAATCATAATTGTTTGAGGAAAGTGGCTGCGGTGTGTTTTCAATGCTTGTTCTCTTATAACATTCAATGAACTTGCTTGTTTTGATGCGGCAATGATGTTTCCATTTTTATCAATTTGATGAGCAAAAGTAATTAAAGATGTGAAATGATTAAATATTTGTTGATATATCTCAGGAATAGTTGATCGTAACATGCAGTTTCCATTTTTTTCATGCTGTTCATTTTTACTTAAATTGCGTGATCCAAACCAGGAGTTGTAAGAAGTCAGTTCATCGTGCGTGTTGGTCCAAATAATTGCTTTAGTATGCAGTTTAGTAGGAAATTTGTTGGAATTTATTTTTTTTTCTTTATTAAATAAATATATGGTGGCACCAGCTGTAGCAAGAGATTTAATATTTTTTTTCGTTAACTCTTGTGCGGCAGTTCCTGGATTAGCATCAATAATAATATTCACCTGAGCGCCGTTCTTCAGCGCTTCTTGGAAACTTAAAATAAAACTGTTATCGGTTAAATAGTTTTCCAATACATAACAAAAATTATTTTTCGTCAGACGTTGTATTTGCTTGGAAATTGATGACGCCGCGGTGTGATCACAAAAATCAATTGCATAGCTGGAAAGAGCAGATGTGCAATTGTGCGCATCTGTTTTTTCCATCGCATTTATGTGTGCGAAACTTGCTGAAAGTAAAAAGAAAAAGATTTTTTTGGGTAAATGAAGATGCATGATAGTTGAATCGATACTTTTTTTAATAATAATAAATAATAATATAAAATAAAAAGACAATTATAATAGTAAATTATATTATTTCAAGAAGAAAGAAAAGCATGCGAAGGGATATATTGATGAAGGCGCAAATGATAAAAGTGAATATTCAAAAGTGAGATTTCATATATTTTCCATTAATCTAATTTTGCGTCTTTGTAGTCGAGTTGCTTTGCAAGGTGATACAATTGTGTTCTAACATTGTAGTAATAATTACCAAATGCATCCTTATTGCTTTGTTTCTTATAAAATGGACTGTTGGTTAATTCGTTCATTAGTTTCAAACAGTTTTGAATATTTCCTTGGTGTTTTTGTTTCGAACAATTATTGTTGTTATTATTGTTTTGTTCCCGTTTGATTGCTTTTGATAAAAAGGTTAGACGTGCATCTAGTTGTGCTAATTGCCACTCATTCTTATCACACAAACTTTCGATTGGAACTGATTTATCACCAAATTCAATGATAGCAGATTTTAATTGTTCTGCTAATTGCTTATCATCTGGATAAAAAATTTGGCTATTAATATCTGCATTATTTGAAGTCGTCATATTTTGAGTCGAAATCATACTTAATACAGAACCGTCTTTATTTTTTCTTGTCATTATTTTTGCATGATTAATCAGTGGATATTTATCTGCAAATTTTTGTGAGTGATCGTGATTAAATACATATACTTTGGTGCCTAAAGCTGCACATTTAAGTAAATCGCGCATGACTGATGCATTATTGAGTGAAGTAAAATCTACATTCAGTTGTGTAAGCGCACCTCGGCTTGCTGCTTGTACTAAGTCTGCAGTATTTTTTGGGTCGATTGTGAACATATTGATATACAGTTCATCATCAGCTTTTTTAATGCGTTGATTGAGAGTTTTATTTAAATCAAATTTAAATGAACTTATCTTTGTTTTCTTTTGTGGTGTTGCTATAAGTACGTTATTGCCGATCGTTTTTAAGGGTGATGTGGGACTGATTACTTTTTGCTTACTCAATTCTTTTGAGTGTTTTGCGATTTTGTTTAAATCAGTGATGGTAGATGCATGTAATTCAGGATCTTGATCATAAATGACTGTTTCTAGATTGCCACCATTGATGGCTTGATAGGTAAAATTTTGAGAGCCAATACGTGTTCGGTATTGTTTTTCCCCGTTTGCATCGGTATAGTTCCATGCAATTGTTTTTTCATGTAAATCAATTTTTTCATCATCAAAAATGAGGACGCGAGCACCCGAATCTTTAAGTGTTTTAGCTTTTTTTACCGTTTTTTCATCTTTGCCACTTACGTTGACGGTAACATTAACACCTTCTAGGGCTTTACGTTTGAGTTTGTTGGCTAACGGACTATGAGTAAGTCGAAATAATGCAGCATTTATGGAGTCGCCCTTTTTTGTTTTGTCGAGAGAATTTAAGAGCAAAGGCATTTCGCATCCATTTTGATCAGAGCGAAAAAGCGTAGATTTTGTTGGTGATGCAAGGGTAAGATTAAATAGTTTGTCGCCCTGCGATGCTTTTCCTTGTGAATTTTGTTCTTGCGAAGAACCTTCTTCCATAGCTTTCAGCATCATTGAACTTGAAGCTATGATCAAAAATGACAAGAAAAAAGAATGAAAAAAGTTAGTTTTCATACCCCACCTAAAAGAAATTGTATGCACAAAACGCATAATAAATACTATATAATTAATTGTAACAAAATATTTCTGTTTGTCAAATTAGGACGGGTATAAATTATGCCCGATTGGCAATCAAGAAATGATCTTTGAATGGCTCTGCACCTGGTCTTAAAACTCGATTCAAATTTGTTAAATCAACCTGATAAAGACCAAATTTTTGCGTAAATCCACGATCCCATTCATAGTTATCCATTAAGGTCCAATAAAAATAACCGCGAACATCATAACCATCCAAAACCGCTTCATGCACTTTTTTTAGATAATTTTTAATAAATTCAGCTCGATGTTCGTCTTTTGCATCAGGAATGCCATTTTCGGTGATATACATCGGTACACCCAGCGTTGCCATTTCTGCTATTGCGTTATAAATTCCGTCGGGATAAATCGCATATTCCATATCGGTCATAACTTCATTTGGAAAACAAGTCGGACCCGTAATGCCGGTTACCACGCGTGAATAGTAATTAATTCCAATAAAGTCGTAGGACTGTGGTGCCTCAGGGCAATGAGTTTGTACATTAACAATCCCAGGAATTTTATATTCAAAAATACCTGTTTCTAAGAATTTTTTTGTTTGTTTGTGTGCAGCGCAGAAATTGAGAAACCATGCGGTAAATTTGCCAAATGGTGACCATTCTGAATAAGCTTGTGCGCGTAACAATTGATGTACAATGCCAATTTGTGCTTGTTGGCCACCAGGTAGTTTTTTAAGTTCTTGATACACGCGAACGTGCGCCAAAAGTAAATTTTTCAGCACCGTTCCTGCAAGGGTAAAATGCATTGTTTTACCTGGTGAATGCATGCCTAAAATGTACCCCATAAAACTATATACCGTTGGCTCATTAATGGTGTACCAAAGGGCAACTTTGTTATTTAAACGAGAAAAAACAACTTTGCAAAACCGCACAAAATAAGTAATATTGATTTCTTTTTCAAATCCGCCAATGACATCAAACCAATGGGGATGCGTAAAGTGGTGAAGGGTAACGGTTGGTTGAATGCCGGCTGCAATGAGTGCATCGCAATACCGTTCATAAAAGTTAAGCACAACTTCATTAAAAACACCTGGTTCGGGTTCAATCGCTGACCATTCAACTGAAAAACGAACCGAGTTGCATCCAAGTTCTTGCAGTAGCGCAATATCTTCAAAGCCTTTCTGCCAGAAACCAACAGAACTGTTGCAACGTTGATTGCCGGTGACGGTCGGAGTTCCAAGCACCGTTTTCTTTTGCTCAAAAACTGACCAATTACTGCGCCCAAAAAGATCGCCACCATTTTGATGTACCGAAAAAGCTACACCTTTTAAAAAACTGTTCGGAAAAAGTAATGGTGTGTTTGCTGAAAGCAATGACGAACAAATCAAAAGCAATAAGGTACTAATAACCTGCATTTATGTTCCTTGAACCGATTATCTGCTAAAATCTCCATCTATTCAATATTAGCATATTAAGTGTTTTGCGCAAATGATTTTTATGATTACTTGTCACTTGTTTTTGGTCTGAGTTAAACTAACAAAAAAAGGGAGAGTGGGATGAAAAAGTACTGTTTTCTTATGAGTGTGTTGATTGTATTTCCGCATTCAGTGTGGAATCATGAAATAATACGGCCAACTGATCCAACCGTTATTAAACTTGGTGCGCAACTCTATACCTCTGTTCATAAAAATGATGTTTCTCAGTTGAAGCAGGCATTGCGGTCGGTGATTAATCGGTATAAAAGGTCACCTGAAAAATTTGCACAAACAATGAAGGTGGGAGATGATGATGGGTGGAACGTACTTTTTCATGCAGTAGAGATTGGTGACGTAGAACGAATTAATTTAATTCTTGATGCACTGCAGGAAGTTTTAGGCAATAATTTACCGCTTCTTATGTCGGTTATGAATGCTGAAGATGTTCATGGGCGATCACCGCTGTATATTGCGGCCGAACGCCGTGCAAACCAAGTGGTCCAAATTTTATTAGCACGCGTTGAGGGATGGCTCAAAAATAATAAACGATTATTTTACGAATTTATTAACAGCAAAGAACGCCACATCGGCTGGTCGCCACTCCTGGTTGCTGCGCATGATAGTGCTTCAATCGTGGTAAATGAGCTCATTCGCGCTGCAGAAAAGGTGCTTGGTAAAAACTCACCCTACTTTGAAGAATTTATTAATGCACGTGGTTCGTTCGGGCGTAGTCCCGTTGTACAGTCAATTGACCCGCGTGATCGATGGCTTCTAGTAGAACACGGAGCGCGTGATGACACTGAAAGTGGAGATCCACAAACACAGGATTTATTACGGCTCGGAAAAATATTGCTCGATTACGCTTCCGTGGAAGGTAACGAAACCCAAATATCCAACTTTTTCGAATCAGTTCGAAAAAAATATCCACAAAATTATAAAGCATTTTTATTTGTTTTAACGTCCCGCGATGAAGGTGCGTGGACACCCCTCATGAATGCAGCAGCTAACGGTAATTCGAATTATATACGCGAAATATTAATGCGCGCTGCAGAATTTTTTAAAGATGATACGGTCCTCAAAGGTAGTCCAGGTTCTAAAAATTTAAAACAAGATGATAGAGAGTGGGTGAATTTAATTCTGAACAATGCCGATGTGCATGGCAGAACACCGCTTCATTTGGTTATTTCAAGACGTTACGTAAAAGCATTAAAAGAGTTGTTAGCAGTCCAGAAAGAAATTTTTGGCGATTCGGTGAAAGATTTTAGTCGATTTGTAAATCAGCGTACTGAGTTGAACGGTTTTACCGCATTATTAATGGCAGCCTATACAAGTTCAGACGATCAACTATCTTTTGATATTATTAGTGCTTTGGTGGAGCGAGCGCGGGAAGTATTTGGTAAAGATTCGATCGATCTTCAACGATTTTTAAATGCTAAAGATCTTGATGGACAGACACCACTTTCATACATTGTTTCGCCGCGAATTCGCGCTTATTTGCGTAAATATGGTGCTAAATAACGCCTGCTGCATTATATAATTTTTTGAGTGCTGCCAATCTATCAGGATAAGTAAAAAGTGCTGTAGCTACCGCAGCACCATTTAGTCCATTCTGGACAAGTAACGGTAGATTGTCTGCAGTAATGCCACCATCCATGACAATGGAAAAATGACTTTTTTGTTGATCGCGTAATTGCACAAGTTTTTTCAATCGGTCCATCGATGCGGGTAAAAATGATTGGCCTGAATATCCTGGTTGAACTGACATTAACAAAATTTCATCAACCTGTTTACCGTACGGTGCAATAGTTTCAAGTGGCGTAGCTGGTTTGAGTGCAATTGCCACTTTACATTGCTGTTTTTTGAGATATTCAATGATAATTTGTGGTGCGGTCACCGCTTCAATATGAAAAATAACCGTGTCGCCTGAGCGAAGTGCAAAAGAATGAACAAACGCTTCTGGTTGCGAAATCATGAGGTGAAGGTGAAGTGGTGCAGTAGTATATTGAGCAATTGCATTAATGAACGGTTGGCCCCACGTTAAATTGGGAACAAAATGATAATCCATCACATCAATGTGAAATCCATCACACTCGTTTTGTAGTAATTGAATTTCTTTTTGCAAGTTAAGCAAATCGGCAGAAATGATCGAAGGATAAAGAGCAAAAGATCGTGGCATCGTGACTCCTTAAGTGAATGCTGGTATAGTATCATAACAGTCTTTTTTTAAGGAAGAAATTATGAATTTTAATCTGCGCGTTTCGATGGTTAGTCTCATGCACAATAACCTCCAAGCGGGAATCGATTTTTATAAACAGCTTGAGCTTCCAGTGACTTTTCAGGTACCTGGCAAATGGGCAGAATTTGATCTTCAAGGTGTGAAATTATTTTTATACCAAGTTGATGAAGAACTTCCTGATCATTACAGTGGCTTGGTGCTTCATGTTGATGATGTGCATAAATTTTACGATGCTTTCAAAGACCGCATTACTTTTGTTACACCACCGACCGATCTTGAATATGCATACATTGCGCGCATTAAGGATCCAGGCAATAATATAATTGGCTTAGTTCAGCCAACTCCTGAGCGTGTCCGTGAAAAAATGAGTGCCCAGCAAGAAATGCAAGAAAGCGACTGTTGCAAAGATGGCAAATGTCAGTGCTAATTGACCTCACTTTCTAGTTGCATAAAAATTGAGTGTTATACTGTAGATATTGCAAACTTTCGAGTTTTAAGTATACTTGAATTCAGGGCAGGTTTTGGCTTCATTCGGCCTCCTCATTTTAATCATGAATTTCAAATAAATTATTCAATTTTTAAGGAGAATCTTATGTACGATAAATTGACTCCTTTAGCGGATCGAGTACTTCTCAAGCGAATGGAACTTGAAGAAAAAACAGCAGGCGGTATTTTTATCCCTGAAGTTGCCAAGGAAAAAGCTCAGATGTACAAAGTAGTTAAAGTTGGGCCAGGAAAAACAACCAGCGAAGGTAAACAGCTTGTTATGGCGTTGCGCGCAGGTGATGTTGTTTTTGTTCCTAAATATGCTGGCACAGAAGCAGGCAATGAGCATTTAATTGTAAAAGAAGATGAAATTTTGGCTGTTGTTAGCGCACAGTGAAACAACCTAAGGAGTAACCTATTATGGCAAAAATAATTTTGTTTGGCGTGGAAGCACGCGAAAAAATTCGTACGGGTGTTGACACTTTGGCTGATGCGGTAAAAGTTACCCTCGGGCCCCGTGGTCGCAACGTTGCGTTTGAAAAATCTTTTGGTGCACCATCTATCACCAAAGACGGTGTAACGGTAGCAAAAGAAATTGAACTTAAAGATAAATTTGAAAACATGGGTGCACAAATGGTGCGCGAAGTGGCAAGCAAAACAGCTGATGTAGCTGGTGATGGTACCACAACTGCAACGGTGTTGGCGCAAGCAATTTTCCGTGAAGGAAATAAGTTTGTAACGGCCGGTGCAAACCCTATGGAACTTAAGCGCGGTATTGATAAAGCGGTACACGCAGCGGTTGAGTTTATTCAATCTCAATCTAAAAAAGTAAGCTCTAAAAAAGAAATTGAACAAGTAGCAACAGTTTCTGCATCTGATGCTGAGATTGGTCAACAAATTGCACAAGCAATGGAAAAAGTTGGTCGCGATGGTGTTATCACCGTTGAAGAAGCAAAAGGTATTGAAAGCGAACTTGAAGTAGTAGAAGGAATGGAGTTTGATCGCGGCTACGTTTCTCCCTATTTGATCACTGATCCAGAAAAAATGGAAGCAGTTCTCAACGATCCTCTTATTTTGATCTACGAAAAGAAAATTTCAAGCATGAAGAGCATGTTGCCATTGCTTGAACAAGTTGCAAAAGCGGGTCGTGCATTGATGATTATTGCTGAAGATGTTGAAGGCGAAGCGCTTGCAACTTTAGTTGTTAATACATTGCGCAGAACATTGACCGTTTCAGCAGTTAAAGCACCTGGATTTGGCGATCGTCGCAAAGCGATGCTTGATGATATTGCAATTTTAACTGGCGGCAAATTAATTTCTGAAGATATTGGTTTGAAGCTTGAAAGTGTCACGGTTGGTGATCTTGGTCGTGCAAAAAAAGTGATCATTACTAAAGACAGTTGCACGATTATTGAAGGTAAAGGTGACTCACAAGCAATTCAAGGCCGTGTTTCACAAATTAAAGCACAAATCGAAGCAACCACTTCAGATTACGACCGTGAAAAATTGCAAGAACGCTTAGCAAAACTTGCTGGTGGTGTAGCAATTATCAAAGTTGGTGCTGCAACTGAAACAGAAATGAAAGAAAAGAAAGACCGCATTGATGATGCATTGAGCGCAACACGCGCAGCAGTCGAAGAAGGTATTGTTGCTGGTGGTGGCGTAGCATTGCTTCGTGCGCAAGATGTTGTTTCAAAATTGAAACTTGAAGGCGACGAAAAACTTGG
The DNA here is from genome assembly GCA_022707425.1 of Candidatus Babelota bacterium. GTDB lineage: Bacteria > Babelota > Babeliae > Babelales > JACPOV01 > JACPOV01. The sequence continues at coordinate 40,472 of JAKJAQ010000007.1, read as the reverse complement.
TGCACATATTGTGTTCCGTTCACTTGAAGAACCGATCAGAATTATTTCTTCAAATGCGGGACATGAAGCATCAGTTATTGTCAATCGCGTTAAAGCGGAAATTGGCAACGTTGGATTTGATGCAAAAACTGGTGAATTTGTTGATATGATCGCTGCTGGTATCATCGATCCTGCAAAAGTAACACGCACTGCATTGCAAAATGCGGCATCGATTTCTGGTTTGTTGTTAACAACTGAAGCAATTATTTCAGAAATTCCTGAAGAGAAAAAAGAAGCTGCAGGCGGACATGGCCATCATGGTGGTGGAATGGGTGGCATGGGCGGTATGTACTAATACTGTTTTTTTTCTTCTATTAAATTTAACGAGCCGAACAAAAACTGTTCGGCTCGTTTTTTTATTGCATGCGCAGCAAAAAAAAGAGTAATGTTCTTCCAGATTTTTTAATTTAAAAAAATGCGGAGAATTGAATGCGTGCAGAGAAAATATTTTTTTTAACACTACTTTTGTGTGCAACAACAATTTCAACCGTGTGTACCGATCAAAAAAATGATCGAGAATGGCAAGAATTTAAACATGAAGCACAATCAACCGTTGATGGTTTTAAAAATTGGTGTTCGCGTGTTCTTGGATATGGTTCAGATATTATTGCAGGAAAAAAATCGGTCGAAATGCTTCCGTATCGCTACGTTTTTTTTGTGAGCTTTTTAGGTGGCATTTCCGGTGCGTTGCTCATTTATTATTTGCATCGTGCAACACGCACTGTTAATCGTTACGAATTTTTTGAAGAAGGCGAAGATAGAGATAACGTTAAAAAAAAAATTGTAAGACCGACAACATTTCGTGATATAAAAAATAATAGTTAAATCATTTTCAACACTTGATCGAGTGGTTTGTTTTCGTATACAAGTGCATTGAGTGCCTTGGTGAAATTAATTGCATCATGCAACGATTTTTGATGAATATTTCTTCCCGTTGCACAACCAGCAGTACCACTCTTGCTCATTTGATCATGCAGCACCGTTAAAAATGTTTGTGGATCAGTTGGTTGGCCACCTGCACACACAACTTTCGTGTTTCCTGCAGCTTGTGTTGCAATCGTTAACCATTCGAGTGAACTTTTTCCTGCAGAATCAGTGGGTGGATTTATTTTTACAAAATCGGCACCAAGTGAAACACCAAGTCCTGCCGCTCCTGCAATTAAGTTTCCTTCATGCTCATTTTTTACGGCTTTACCGCGCGGATAAATAAAAAGAATTGCAATTAATCCATGTTCATGTGCCTGCAAAACTGCATGCGCTGCTTGAGCAAGCATATGTGATTCAGATTCGCTGCCCGGATACAACGTAAATGCAATGCCACGAATCGGAACTCCTGCATTTGTTTTAAATTTCAACACATCAGCGACTGAATACAGCTGTACACTTTCAGGATCTTTTTGTGCAGTTGGTACCAAATGTGTTTTGCTATTGAGTTTGGCAATGTAATTGCATTTTTTATACTGATTCGCGTAACGCGCAATGAGGCCTAAATGGGTTGCCATTGCACCAACAAATCCTGCATGAGCAATGGTAAATAGATGTTCAGGATTATTGTCTTCGGGAGAAATTGATTCGCCAAAAAAATAATCGTTTAAATGTTCAATTTTTTGATCAACAGAAAATAAAACTAATTTGCCGGTGTCGCGTGTGATTGCACGATAATTACGCACATATTCATCAGCTGCTGATGGTGGTACATCTGCTGGAACATCAACATTAAATGCTTTCATCACTTTCCTTTTTAAACTATATGATCATGTAAAATTAAATGTTCAGCAACCTTCTCAAACAATGGCACCGCAACTGCAGAAGCATATAAAGTACTTTTTGCGTTTGGGACTTCTTTGATAAAAGTAACAATGACACGCTGATAATTTCCTTTTTCAATAATGCCAGCAAAGGTATAGGTGTTGTGTTTGGTGCTGTATTGACCATCAATCACCATATTTGCAGTTCCTGTTTTTCCAAGCACGGTGTATCCCTTAATCGCTCCGCGGTGTGCAGTACCTTGACTCACGGTGCGTTCTAACATTGAGCGGACAGTTTCTATAGTTTCGGGTTTGTACATCAGTTGTCCAATTTCGTGTGGGTTGTGTGCATCTAAAATAATGTGAGGTGTCACTGAAACGCCATTATTAGCAATCATGCAAAATGCTTGTGCAAGTTGCACAAGAGTTGCAGAAAGTTCATAGCCAAATGAAAGTGAAATAATTGATTGTCGCGACCATTTGTGTGGTGGATTTACAAATCCCGTTTGTTCACCTGGCCAGTTGAGTGCTGTTTTTTTGCCAAACCCAAGGCGCTGATAATGATCATATAATTGTGGCCCCAATCTTTTTGCCACATGTGCGATGCCAAAATTATTCGACAATTCAATCACTTGCGAAAACGATAATTTATCATGTGCTTTCCATGTGCTAATTTTAAAGCCATCAATGTAACCAGTTTTCACATTCTGACAATCGATGATTTCATCAGGAGTTACGAGCCCTTCTTCCAGGGCAGCAAGTGCCGTGAATACCTTCATGACCGAACCGAGTTCATAACTTTCTGTGGCTGCTTTATTTTTGGTGAGTTCCTGTTCAAGAGTATGGGTATTATTTGGGTCGAATGATGGATACTGTGTCATCACTATAATTTCACCATTTTTAGGATTAATGACGAGCACTGCACCTTCTTTTGCCTGGAAATGCTCAACCGCATCTTTTACATCTTCTTGCACTAAAAATTGTAAGGTAGAATCGATCGTAAGTTGCACGGGAGAACCTTCAGTGCCCGCTTTTGCCGTTTTTTTATCAAAATAAAATGCACCGGATCGTGCATCTTTTTGTAAAGTGAATGTTGACGGTGTTCCTGCCAATTGGTCATTATACAATGCTTCAATGCCAAATAAACCAACATTATCAATATCGGTAATACCAACCACGTGTCCGCTTGCTTGAATGGGGTACCAACGATGTGGTTCTTTCATTAATTTAATGTCAGTTAATTCACTTTGTTCAATCAATTCTTGTTGTTCGGGTGTTAGCTTACGTTTTATGAATAAAAATGCTGCATCGCGGTGTGCATACCATCGTTCAAGAGCACCAGGAAAATGTTTTTTTAAAAATCGTTCAAGTGGTGCAACCTGCTCAATTTTTTTTGGTTCGATAAAGGCGGATAAACTTTCTTTGTTTATTGCGAGTGGTGCTCCATTGCGATCAGTAATAAGCGCGCGTGGTGGATGAGTGGTGAGGGTTAATGTGTATTGTTGTTGCGCAAGTGAACTAAAAAAATCGCGCTGTTTGATTTGTATGAGATATAAATTGCAAGCAATAATCACATATAATGAACTAAAAAAGAAAAACACCAAACCGGAACGAAATTTATAACTGCTATTCATGATTGGTACAGGTTATGAGATTGTGCAGTGAAAGTGTTTTCATATTTAGTTGTGTTAAAGCAAAATGTTTTATAGATGCTTGATCATTCAGTGCGTATAATTGCCCCGATAATTGATCTTTTTGTTCCATGAGTTCATCTTTACGTTTTTCAAGCCGTTGTTTTTCGAATGACAAACCAATAAAAATGCTCTGTTTGTGGATTTGCAAAAAAACAAAAGTGACATGAATTCCCACAAAAAGTGCGATAAATGTTGTTTTTTTCATTACCACCTTCCCGCTTGGCACTGCTACTTTTGGTGTTTAGTTTACAAAGGAGAGTGCGGATTTAAAAGAGATTAATTTTCAATCGGAAAAAAAAGAGGCTTGAACATAGTCAAAATAGTAAAAAAAGAGTATACTCATAGTGACGGTCAACATTATGAAACGGATAATTCCCATGTTGTTTAGAGTTAATAAAAAAGTTTTTGATTTATTTCCTAACGTTCAGCTCGGTATTATTGTTGCAACAAATCTGCAACAAAAAGATGCAGTCAAAAAAGCGGCGGATCTTTTAGAGCAATCTCAATTAACATTGCGTTCATCGCTCGATGCAAACCAGCTGCAAGAGCATCCATTTATTCTTGCATGGAACGAAGCATTCAAAAAATGCGACATTAATCCAAAAAAATATTTGAGTTCTGTGCAGGCACTGGCTGGTCGTGTTGTAAAAGGAAATCAAATAAAATCTATTAATCCGTTGGTTGATTTATACAATGCTATTTCATTGAAATATTTGCTTCCTCTGGGAGGTGAAGATTTAGCTCAGATTAAGGGCGACGTAGAATTAACGGTTGCCCAGAAAAACGAAATTCCGGTTTCGCTTTTGGGCCAACAAGAGTTGTACACACCCGAACCGGGAGAAGTTTTTTATAAAGATGAAAATGGCGCAGTTTGTTGCAAATGGAATTGGCGTGAAGCGTCTCGAGTAAAATTAACTGAAAATAGTCGCGATGCATTTTTTGTGCTTGAAGCATTACCGCCCGTTGATTTAACTATTTTAACCGCAGCTACAAATGAACTTGCGTGGTTATTGCAATCGGTGTGTGAAGGTACTGTTTCTTATGCGATTGTTAACGCACAAAACCCTCAATTAGTCATAAAAAAAGATACTACTTTTGTCTCATTGGGAACGTTACCAACCAAACCAGTGATGCAAGCGAATTTAGTATATTCTCAAAAACAATCTGCAGCACATCAAGAACAACAAGAAGTTTCTGGTGAGTCAAAAATTCGTGCTGAAAAAGTACAAACCTTGCGCAAGCAGGGTGTTGAACCGTGGCCAGAAAATAAAGAAGTGACCGATTCATGTGCACAAGTGCTTAAACATTTTGGGCATCATGATCAAAAACCAAATTACACAATTGCAGGCCGTTTAGTTGCGATGCGTTCGCACGGAAAAACTGCTTTTGCTAATTTGCAAGATGCTTCTGGCAAGCTGCAACTTTATTTTAAAGAAGATATTGTTGGCTCGGAACAATTTGAATCTCTAAAACAGACTATCGATATTGGTGATTTAGTGTGGGTAACCGGTAAATCGTTCCGTACCAAAATGGGTGAAATTACGCTTGAAGTGACTCAATTTGTGTTACTCAGCAAATGTCTTCACCCGCTTCCTGAAAAATTTCATGGATTGACCGATGTTGAGGTGCGCTATCGCCAACGGTATCTTGATTTAATTAGTAATACTGAAAGTCGTGAAAAATTTTTAAAACGAAGCGCCATTATCAAATCAATCCGCACCTTTCTAGATGAACATAATTTTTTGGAAGTAGAAACACCAATGCTTCACCCAATTGCTGGTGGTGCAGCAGCGCGCCCCTTTATTACGCATCACAATGCGTTAGGCGATGATTTTTATTTGCGCATTGCACCGGAACTGTATTTAAAACGGTTGGTTGTTGGTGGTTTTGAACGAGTCTATGAAATTAATCGTAATTTCCGCAATGAAGGAATTTCAACGCGCCACAATCCTGAATTTACGATGCTTGAATTTTATTGGGCATATCACGATTATCATTTCATTATGAGTTTTGTCGAACAACTGATGCGATTTGCTGTTGAAAAAAGTTGTGAAACGCTGCAGGTTCCTTTTGGTGAAACGGTGATCGATTTTGCAAAACCGTTCAAACGTATTTCGGTAAAAAATGCAGTCCTTGAGCATCTAAATATCAAACAAGATGATTGTTCTGTAGCAAACATCGACGCACAATTGAAAAAACATGAGATCAAGTTGCAACAAACAACTGCATCAATTGATGTTAAGTTGTATGCTCTTTTTGAAAAATTAGTTGAGCCAACGCTTGTGCAACCAACATTTATTACCGAATATCCGATCGAAATTTCACCACTTTCAAAACGTGATCCAAAAAATGGTGCCGTTGCTGCACGCTACGAACTGTTTATTGGGGGCATGGAAATTAGTAACGGTTTTAATGAGTTAAACGACCCCTATGATCAAGCAGAGCGATTCAAGCATCAACTTGAAGCGCACAAAGCGGGTGACCCTGAAGCGCATCAATATGATGCTGATTATGTTCATGCATTGGAATATGGATTACCACCAACGGTGGGTGTGGGAATTGGTATTGACCGCATGGTAATGCTACTTACCAACACCACCTCAATTAAAGATGTGATTTTATTCCCAACGCTCAAGAAAAAAAGCGATCATTAAAATCCGTGATGCGTTGAACTGAATCCTTTAACGTTTAATTTGAGCAGCGGTACAATCGAAAAAAAGAATAATTCATTTTCACCAGCAGTATTTTCTGCGATTCTTTGCAAGGTCAATTTACCTGCAACTGGTGTATCAATAGTTGCACCCTTGCTGACTAAGAATTTAACCAAATCGAGATCCTGGTTTTGGAGCGCATAGGCCAATGGATTATATTTGTAGCGGTTGACGATCGCACCTTGATTTATTGAATCTTTAACTTTTTGTGTATCACCTTCAATAACTGCTTCAACTAAATCAACATCGGCATCAGTTGCTATATCTTCATCTTCGCCTGAAGATTCTTCTTCAGATTCTTCTCCACTGCTGATTTCCATAGCATTGGTTAATGGAATGTTCGTACTTATTCCGAGCGATAGTAATAAAAGTAGCCATTTCTTCATTGTTTCTCTCCGAAAATTTTTTGCAATTTAAAAAAGTTCTTTATTATAAAGCGTACCGCAAAAAGTTTTCATGGAGCAATGTTTTACACGAGAGAATTTTCACTTTGTAGACAAATTTTATTATTATTTAAAAAATGTCTGAAAAAATTATTGTTGTCCCGAAATAGTGAGACATTTTTTTTTATAATTTTTGAGCAAGGCAAGAATTTCTTCTTTATTTTTGCCAGAATACCGGCTTTCAAAATAATGAATCGGTGTTTCGTAAGAATTAGGTAAAACTGTTTGTGGATCTATTAAGTTTTGAGCAAGTAAATATTTAATACCTTCAATGTTACCTGAAGAAATAATTGATCTGAAATCTGCACCATTTTGTATTGAGGTTGCAAGCAAACTAGGGTCGTTTGCTTCTAGAGCAACGGTGAGTAAAACAGTGCTCATTTCTTCAATGCTCGGTGTAATTTTTACTTTTCCTACTCGTGTCTCGCCTTTATTCATGCCATAAAGTGTCAAACTGCTAAAACACACAGCCATTATTATAATTAACAACTTCATCTGCAACCCTCCGTTTTTTTATAATCTTAACGGATTGGGCGTTCAGAAAGCAAATGATCAATAATTAATATGGGCCCGAATTTTTACATTTTTTTATCGTGTAAATCGACTCCCATAATGCGCAGTTGCTCGCGAATGTCATCCGCGCGTTTAAAATCTTTTGCCTTGCGCGCTTGTTCACGTTCATCAAGCAATTGTTGTATTTCTGGCGTGATGGTAACCAATTTTTCTGGTAACGGTTCGAGTGTTAACCCAAGTACTTCTCTGATGAAATATTTCATCGCAGCTTTTGTTTGTGCATCATGTTTTTCTTGCATAAAGGTAAAGAGAACACCGAACATACCGGGGCTATTGAGATCATCTTCCAAAAACGAAAGCATGCGCACAATCGCATCGATTTTTTTAAGCGATGCAAGATCGAATTGTTGTGGTGCAACATCAGAAAAATAGTGGCAAATTTTTTGGTACGCTTTTTGTGCTGATTTAATGTCATCAAAAGAAAAATCGAGCGGTGTGCGGTAATAATGCGTTAAATAATAATAACGAATGGTCATTGGGTCAAATTCACCAAAAGTATCGTTGAGTGTAAAAAAATTGCCGAGTGATTTTGACATTTTTTCTTTGTTAACATTAACAAACGCACAATGGAGCCACAGTTGTGCAAACCGTTTTTCGGTTAATCCTTCAGTTTGAGCAATTTCATTTTCGTGGTGGGGAAACGTAAGATCGGCACCGCCTCCGTGCATATCAATTTGTTCAGCGAGATATTTTTTTGCAAGTGCCGAGCATTCAATGTGCCAACCAGGGCGGCCCCAACCCCACGGGCTGTGCCAAAAGGTGTTTTCTTTTTCACTTTTCCACAATGCAAAATCAAGTGGGTCTTCTTTTTCTTCATTTATTTGTACGCGGGCACCGGCGCGCAGTTCATCAAGTTTTTGTTTGGAAAGTTTACCGTATGCAGGAAACTGAGCAATGCGATAATAAACATCGCCATTTACTTTATACGCTTTATTTTTCGCAATCAGTTCTTGGATAAAGGTAATAATTTCTGGCATGTTTTGCGTGACTAACGGTTCATGAGTGGGAGTAGCACAATTGAGTGCTTTCATGTCACGGTTAAATGATGCGGTATACCGTTGCGCAACTTCATGATAACGTAACGGGTCACCAAACTCTTTTTGTGCTTTTGTGAGTAATTTGTCATCAATATCGGTGACATTGCGGCAATAATTAACGTGATAACCTATAAATGTGAGCAATCGATATAAAAGATCGAACGTAACAAAGACGCGCCCGTGGCCAATGTGTGCATTGTCATACGGGGTAATGCCACACACATAGAGTGAAATGTTTTGCGCTTTGAGCGGTTTGAGTTGTTCTTTTTTTCCAGACAGTGTTGAGTAAAATTGTATCATAAATACCACATTCTCGTAATAAGTGCATTGCCAATGATTAAGAAATAGTGTAGAAAAAATCTGCTATACTGGTCAATTTTAGAAAAAAAGGTAATCTATAACTACGGCCCTTCAGGGTCTCAGCTTGATTCAATCAGGAGCGTAATTCATGATGTCTGCACGATCAACAGGACTTTTGGTGCTCATTCTTACGTTTTTTTTGAGCGCATGTATATCTCTCAATTTATTTGCCATGGATGTTGCATCTATGCCTGCACAATCGGACGATGCAGTGCAATCAACAGACCAGGATGATTCAGATGATGTTGATTATGAAGAAGATGATGACGAACTAGATCAAGAATATGATGCAGCTAACTATGCACCAAAGTTGGGACGCATCAATCTTTCAGAGCGGATCGTTCATTCAATTAGTGTTGAAGGAAATAATACCGTTCCCGCGGCGGCAATTATAAACAGGGTACCATTCCGTGTTGGACAACCATTTGATCAACGCAAATCCACTTTGGTGATAAAAAATATTAACGATTTGGGCTATTTCAATAATGTTGAACTGTTTGGTGAACCAGTTGGTGATGATCAAGTTGACTTAATTGTAGTGGTGAGTGAAAAAACTAAGCTGAGTGGTGTTGAGTTTGTTGGTAACAACCATTTGGCTGAAAAAGAGATAGCAAAAAAAATTGATTTTACCAAAGTTGCGACGATCGATGAAAACGATTTACCGCGTTATATTGGCATCATAAAAAAATTATATCGAGACAAAGATTATCACAATGCACAAGTGACCGCTAAAATTGTGCGTGAAGATGGTGCTGCGCGTCTTATTATTTCAATTCAAGAAAATAATAAAACGCTCGTTAAACAAGTTCGATTTAGTGGCAATGAAGCGTTTACCGGAAAAAAATTACGCAGCATGCTGTTTACGCGTGAAGATTGGATTGGTGGCTTTTTAGATCATGCAGGAAGCTATCAGCCAGAAATGCTTGAAGCAGATAAACAAGTGATTGAAAATTATTATCAAAGCAACGGTTATTTGCAAGCCCGCGTGATCGACACGCAAGTGCAAGCCGATCCAACGGGTGAACAACTCAAAATCACGTACAATATTCAAGAAGGTGCGCAATATACCATTAGCGAAGTTTCAGTACCCGGTAATGATCTTGTCTCAGAAGAGTTTTTAAGAGAGCGAATTCCGGTCAAAGTAGGTGATTTATATTCAAAAGAAAAAATTCGTGAAACAATTGAAGCACTGCGCTTAATGTGGGGAGAATTTGGGTATATTTATGCAGATATTGAGCCGTCAATTCAACCTGATGATCTAAACAAAACCGTAAAAATTGGTTTTTACAGTGAGCTTGGCCCGCAAGTGTATTTGGAAAGTATTACGATTCGTGGGAACGAAAAAACTGAAGATAAAATAATTAGGCGCCAGCTCAGTTTGGTTGAAGGTGGTTTATTGACCACAAAAGGTATGGAAGATTCTAAAAATCGTGTCGAATTGCTTGGTTATTTTGATCAACGCGGTGGCGTTAACTGGAAAATTAATCGTATTGGAAAAGATCGCGCTGATCTTGAATTGCTCTTACGAGAAGTGAAAACAGGACGCGCAGAATTGAATGTGGGATTTGGTGGTTCGCAGCGTGATGCATCTTCGCCAATCGAATCGCTTTCAATTCGTGGCTCACTTTCAGACACTAACTTTTTAGGACAAGGAATTGCCGTTGCGGTTAGTGCACAATATGCAAAACGAGAAGTTGATTTTAATTTTAATGTAACGCAACCGTGGCTTTTTGATCGTCCTATACATGCAGGAATAGATATTTTCACGAAACGAACGAGCTATGATGAATTTTTCTTTTTGGCAAAACGAATTCATGAACGAATTGCTGGTGGTGCATTCAATCTCGGATTTTTAGTTCGCCGCGTGTACGATTCACTGTGGTTGAGTCGATTTATTGTTGAAGAAGTGCATTATACCAATACCGCCGTTGAACAAACCAATTTACTAACAATTGATGAACGTGTTGAGTTGCAAGGAATTATTAACCGACGCTTTCAAAGTGGTACTTTTGTTGCATGGGCACTCAATATCACCAAAGATGAACGCAATCACCCAATGCATCCAAGCCGCGGTTATCAATGGCAAATACTATCAAAAGTGGCGCTACCAAGTCATGCGCACGATTTTGGTTTCTTCAAAACTGATATTGATGCAAGTTGGTACACACCACTGATTGGTGAACGGCAACTTATATTTGCAATGCACGGACATTTGGGGTTAATTGCACCGTTTAAAAATAAAACGGTACCGTTTAGAGAATTGTATAATATGGGTGGGCCGGCAACAGTGCGTGGTTTTGAATTTGGTGAGATCGGGCCGCAATGGGTGGTGCCGCGCTTTCCAGATCGCTCAAACCCACTTGGAGCAACACGCGCATTTTGGATAAACACTGAATTAGTGTTTCCAATTTCGGCAGATTTTTCGATGAAAGGGTGCGTGTTTTATGATGGCGGTGCTGGTTGGCGCACCATTGATGCAGATGAAATCTCTCCAGTCAATTTACGCAATAACCATTTTAGTTATCGTCATTCAGTTGGTATCGGCCTACGTGTATTGCGCCCAACACCAATGAAAATCGATTGGGGCTTTAAACTCGATCGCCGCAAAGGTGAAAAAGCAACAATGGTACACTTCAGTGCGTATCACGAGTTTTAATATAATTGCGTAATCATCCAAGTACTAATTGTGCTTGAAATATTGTTTGCCGTTTTAATCAACTGAGGCAACTCATATTTTTCAGCTTTAGCTTTTTCAATGCGATATTTTTTTTCAAATGCAAGATTCGATTTATCATAAATCGTATTGCCAAAAATTTGCATATTATTAGTACATTCATCGGTCAAGCTTGTTATTTTGCGATAGAGTTCTGGAGTAACTTGCTTGTTATTTTCGCCATTTTTAATGTTTATATTATCCAAATCTTGTGAAGTTTTATGTTTATTATCATGCATCAAGGCATTAAGTATTTTTTCAGTATAATAGGCGTTCATGCACCATTTATTTTTATTAGCTTTGAAATATCCAATCAATTCAGATCGTTTGTTTCGATCAGAGATCTTATTTAAATCTGATTTAATGTCTGCAAATAATGACAAAACATCGGTTTCATATTGTGAAGTGAGTTTTTCAATTTCAAACGGATCTTGTTTTGGATTATTGTAAACATAGCGATTTAAATAAAATTCCATGAAACCCGAAGTTTTTGTTTCAGGAAGTTTTTGAGTGGAAGTAATAAACTTATCAAAAATTTGTACATAAGTATCATCGACAACTTGCGTAAATTGATCAATTTTGTTTCGCGTAGCTTCGAATAATTCTTCTTGTGTTAGTTGTTTTTGAACTAAAGTAGATTGTTGAATTTTCTGTTGTTTTAATGTTTCATTTAACGAAGTTGCTGTTTTTACAATCTGTTCATTGGAAGGTAATTGATTTTGTAGTTCATGTGCGATAGTTGGTTTTTCGTTGAAATCGACCGATGAAGATCGTCGATTTGGATTATTGTTAACCATGGGCGAAATTATTTCAGTAATAATAGTTGGCTCGTTGTTATTGTTTGCATTACCGGATAAAGTCGGACGAGGAAAATCTTCTAACTCTGGAGTTGAATCAGCAAGAGAGCCATTCTTTTGTATTTGAGATGGTTCAGGCACTTTAATCGTTACTTTTTCCAAGTCATTTTGAAGCAGTTGTGATCTATTTACAATTTCAATTTGTGGATTAGAAATTGTAATTTCTTTTTCCATTGGTTGTTGAATAACTTGGGGCACATCATATTCAGTTAAGGCTTTTTTTTGACCAATGAGTCGCAGTTTCTGTTTTTCGGTAGGTAAAAATATTCCTGTGTTCAAAGCATATGATTGTGTTTTTTGCCATTTTACATCATCAATTTTTTGGACGCGAACAATTGCTTTTTTTTGAACACTCAATTCTTTGCGTTGTTGTGAATTTTTAGGTTTATAGTTTTTTTTCTTTTCAGCATTTTTTGGATTTTCCATCGCCAGGGTTGATTGATGGAAATGTGCAAATGAAAAAGTTAATGCGATAAATGTTAAATTAATTATTTTCATTGTTTTGTCCCATGATTATTTTTTTATTCATAAATGTTCTGTAAGCATCAAATTCGGTTGCAGCAAAATTTTTCATTTCACGTGCCAAAACTCGTTTTGGATGTTGTCTGTTTTCGTTGCCATTAGTGTCTTTTGTTTGTTCACAGATAATTTTATATGTATTTTCCAGTGTTTTAAGATCGCGTCTGTAATTTGGTATTTTTTGTTGGTCTTGATTGCTGATGCGATGTACGTTAAAAAGTGCACCTAACGTGAAAGTTTTTTTTGCTTTAAGTTGGTTAAATTGCGACGCGAGGTATTGCGTATTTTCATCAACATCCGCAAGGTTAGAAAGAAGAATATTTGTGCCATTAAATATGCTTTGCATTTCGCCCGTAATGGTGCTTAAAGGAACCACTTTTTGCTTTTTTGCCTTATACAGTTTCAGATTAATTTTTTCATTGATATCTTTAACTGATTTGTATTGATTTTTGGCAAGATTGAGAAGTAAAGTTATTTCTTCGCGTGCTGTTTTTGCATCATCAGGTAAATTTTGCAAATCATTTTCAAGTTTTTTGATAATTTTTTTACCAGATGGAAGAGCTTGCTTAATTAATAAGTGATCATTGTTGTACTCAAGTTTTACGCAGATTTCTGGCGAAGCATTTTCGATTTTTGAGTTGATACGCGCTATTGTTTTATCTAAAAGACAGTTTTTTTGGTAAAGCTGATTAGTAAATTCAGGTGTGTCAGTTAATTGGAAAGATGCACCTAGTTTTCTCGGTGTTATCCTAATCAGCCAATTAAGTAAAGATTCGTTTGCCTTTTTTTGTTGATGGATTTTAGAGGCTTGTATAATTTCATTTGCTTTATTTTCGATTGCATCAGCCCTTTCTTTTGTATAATCAGTCAAACGCAGAAGATCATAGTCCATCAACGATGGACCATCATGTTTTCTAACTGAGTTAGCCCATGAAAGAGTTTTTGTCTTTTTTTGTGTTTGGTTTAGATTTTGCAAATTTATATTTTGATTTAAATCTTGATGATTTTCATTTTTTTCTGATCTCCATTCAATTAATAATGGCTTTGCTGGAATCATTGGTTTCGTTACTCGATAATTAGTATGGGTATAAACCAAAAATTTATGAGTTAAAGCCCCAGTTGGCAAAGCAGTTAATTTCTTTGAATTTTCAGTAATAAATGGAGAAACTTCTGAAAGCTTTAAGACTGTTTGTTCTCGCTCAGGCAGGTGAGGATTGATTTTTTGAGCTTCTTTTTTTGCCATTTTTTTCCATTGGGAAAGTGATGGCAACTCTGCTGCTGCGGGAGCAGTCAGGAATGCTAGAAAAAATATGAGAAAAGTTTTATTTATACTATACATCATAACCCCTATTAATGCTTTTAGTAAGCATATTCTTATTTTACCCGAAAACGACAAATCGTCAAAAGCCCAGATCAATGAGGAATAATTGCCTTTTGGACAATTTTGTTAGTAGGGTATATAAAATGCCGCAAATTCAGAAGTTAAAAGGAAATGTATGATAAAACGATTTTTACAAGACACAATTGCTCGAGAATTGCCATCAAACCCGCTTATATGCATTCAAGGGCCACGGTATGTGGGTAAAACAACGCTGGCCAAAGCGTTGACCCCTCAAGCTTCATATGTTTCATGTCGCGAGCTTCAAGCGCGTAGAGATGCAACGCGCGATCCTGAAAAATTCTTAAATAATCTGCTTTCTAATTTCCAGGGGGCGATCATTGATGACATTGAATATGCACCAGTGTTAATGGAAAAATTACGCAATTTTGTTCTTCCTCCCGGAAAGCATATTATTGCAACAACCAGCTTGCTTTCATTAGAAGGCAAATCAATAGCAGACCATTTTGGTGAACGAGTGAAATTGTATACCTTGTGGCCACTCAGTATTGCTGAACGGGAACAAGCACAAATGTTGCCAGCATCTGCCGAAGCGGCAATCATGCGTGGTGGATTTGCATTGGGCCAACGAGAAAGTGACAGTGCAAGTTGGCATGCGCAATATGTGCGCACCTACTGTGAGCAAGATGTGCGTGCAGCAAAAAGTTTGCACAACGAAACAATTTTTTATCGGTTTTTGCAGTTGTGTGCGCAAGCAATGGGCCAACCGGTGAATTATTCTGCATTGCGCCGCGCGTGCGATATTACTATTCATACAGCAAAAGCTTGGATTGAATTGCTAGAGCAAACACAATTTATTTTTTTGTTGCCACCGCATGCTCATGCTCATGGCAAACGAATTATTAAAAGCCCCAAATTGTATTTTGTAGAACCTGCGCTTGCTTGTGCAGTTTTGCAGATCAATTCAGCTGAGCAATTAAAACAGAATCAATTATATGAACGGATTTTAGAATCGTTTGTGATTAGTGATTTTTATAAACAAGCATTTGGAGACGGTAGAAAAGCAAATCTATCATTTTGGAAAGATAAGGCGGGTCATGAAGTTGAATGTTTGATTGATAAACAAACTGCTTCAAGACCAGTGGAAATTACCACAGATAATCAGCATGTGCCTGTGACGTTCAAAAAAATTGTATATTGGTACAAAGTCAGTAAGCCAACACTGCGTGATGGAGTAGTTGTGTATGCTGGTGATAATGATCAAGAAGTTGCCGATGGTTCGCTCGTGAGTTGGCGTTCGGCAAAATCACTCAATGAGCAAAGTTAATTACTGATCAGATGTTGATGATGCTGAAGATCCCAAAATTTTTTGGGTCCAATAATTAAAATAACCTACGGCGCGTTTTAAGAGAGTATCTTCATCATAAGCAAACTTTTCTGAAGATTCACTAAATTCGCTCACGTTTCCTTTTTTATCGAGATTGTATTCTTCAGTAACCGTTATTGTTGCTGTTTTATTTTCTGAAGGAATGTAAACATAATAAACAGCTTTGTATTGAGCAGTATTAAATTTAGTTTTTCCAGCGCATTCTTTAATATCTCGAATCTCTAAACCTTTTTTGCCTGCAAATTTTACGGTCTGACCAACTGACCAATTTTTTGGATTGAATTTTATTTCGTCAACTGCTTTGAGGCAGATAGAACTAATCAACATAAAAGAAAGTATAAAATAAGATTTATTTTTCATATAGTAATCCTTGTTTTTTATTAAATATACCGTATTTTAAGCGTAAAATTCAATAATTATTACTAATAAAAAAGTCCCACTTTTAAAAGTAGGACTTTTTTTCATAAATTATCGAAAGCTATTATTTACGAAAAAATGAACTCAAATATTCTTGTGCATTTTTAAAAAACAAATAAGTTGTTTTTTCGATCGGTTCGATTTTTTCTATATTTTTCATTGAATTAAGACTTTGATGAAATTGAGCTTTTGTTTGTGCGTTAATTTTTGCTTGTTTGTGTTGGTACGCATAATAACCAATGATTCCTACAGCGGCTAATCCAGCAGCAAGTGTTGGTACTGGATTATTTTTTGCCCATTCGGTAATTGTTGAAACCACACCCGCTTGTGCAGCGTTAGCGCCAACAAGTATTGCAAAAAAGAGTAATAAGCGTTTCATAATAACTCCATTTTTTTTTATTATTTAACCGATTTCATATAAGCTTTGTAAACCCAGAAACCCACAATGGCTGATGCTGCTAAAATTTTGCCAACTGTTTTTCCCCATGAATTTGAATCATGGAAGGTGAGTGTTTCTGCTTCATCAATGTTGTCTTCTGAAACAGAAACTTTCAGAGTAGCTAATCGTTTTGCATCAGGAACATAAACTGTGTATTCAGTAATGCTTTCAACGCCAAAGTTTGTATCTGCAACTCTTGTTTTGATGTCTTGCACTTGCAGGTTGGTTCCATTCCATTTTTCTTCTTTGCCAATTGTCCATTTTTTTGGATTGAATGATGCAGGAAATTCAGCATGCGCAGGTAATGATCCGATGATTAGTGCGCTCAATGTAAATAATTTTAATACTGTTTTCATAAATTAAACCTCCACAATTTTTTTTAGCGGTTCCATGCCCAATAAAGGCCACCAAGAACTGCAGCAACACCAACGGTTGATAATGCTATTTTTGCATATTTCTTGATTGATTCCATGCGTTCAATTGAGCGTTGTTCGTCAATCACCTTTTTAAGGGGATTGTTTTGCTGCCAATTTGAAGCAATAGAAATGAGTGGTATTTTGGTTGAATAATTAACTTTAAGTGGTTCATCCCATTCACTAGCTGGTCTAAGAAACACTTCAACAAAACCATCTTTTAACTCATTGATTTTTTCAACGGTGTAACCCCATAAATTATTGCCAACTTCAGTGTTCGAGAGTTTTTGGAACCAACTTGCGTCATTAAGGATTTCATCTTTCCCGGCTTGGACTTGGTTCATTAAACCTAAACCAACAAGAAAAATTAAGAGTAATTTCTTCATAGTTATTTCCTTATTTATTGATAACCTTCATATCTATAATTAAGTATAGATGAATTAAGATTATTGTCAAATAGCAATAATAGTATTATTTTATAACGAGGTATAAAAATTAACTTTTTGTCTTGGTATAAACAAATCCCAGGAAGGCGCCAAATAAGGTTGTTCCTGCGATAGTGGTATAAGAGACACGGGGCACAAAATATGAATTATAGCTAATTTTTTGATCAGGGATGTGAGTTTCTATAACCTCGTATTTTCCAAGTATCGATGAGCGTTCATAGGTAAGAATTCCACAAGGAGAATTATCCACATTGATCTTTTTTTTCAGTATATAGGAGTTATTTTTGAGCACGAATTCTTGATTAAGATTTCTATTTAAGTGTGAGGTGCTAATCGTATTTTTATCAATAGTCATGCTTGAGCTAATTGGTAACTTTGTCTCTTTGCCGAAAGTGATTTGGAGATCTTTATTTTTCGAACTTGGTGATTGAAGTTCTAATGATACAACTGTGTCACCTTGGGTATTTTGGACTTTGTCCACAATCAGATATTTATCATTACCTCTGTAAGCAAAGTTGCCTTCGCAACCGTATAATGGGCTTTTATTATAAAAATAACCCTTAATTTTGTTCATTGAATCAAGAAATGATGCTTGCGCTTGATTGCCCGCAACGGCAAAAAGAGTTGAGAGAATTAATAATTTTTTCATAGATAGTCTCCATTGTTCTCAAAATAAAAAAGATTAATTAAAGAATAGCAAAATAAAATAAATTGTCAATCTGAAAATCTGCGCAGGGCCAACGAATTGGACAATTATTATAAAAAATCTTTTTTTTATTCTTCTTCTTTTCCTAGAGGACCGGTTGGTTTCCTTTGTTGCTTTTCTTTAAGTGATAGTTCAATGGCGAGCTTTATTGCTTCATCTTCATTGTAGTTATCAGCAGTAAAATTTGATTTTTTGGGAATGGAAGTCTTGAGTGATTCTTCGAGTGCTTTTTGTATATCTAGATCATCTTGAGAAAATATTGAGTGGATAGGGCGAAAGGAGCTGTAATATTTCCATCTCTTTTTGTTTGGCCAAATCTGAATTATTTAGTTCTTGAGGCGTGAGGAAATATCGATTGGGATTTTTTTTAATTTCAGAAATGGGCAACTTTTGAATATATTTTATTTTGCTTTTATGATCTAACTTTGAATATTGCGTTCCATGAGCTAAATAAAACATGATGTTCACTGTATGCGCCTTCTTGAAATCTTCCAACGCTTTCTTTTCTGCAGCGTTTTTTTGAAATTTTTTGTAGCCAATGAATGCGCTCACCGTAACAATACCACCAAGTGTTGCAGCAATGGCCATATGGTGTTCTTTTATTTTGTTCCACAACGAATCAAAGCTCATAGCATGAGTTGCTTGCATGAAAGAAAAAATGAGCGTTAATGTAATAAGGAATATTCGTTTCATCCGATTACTTTCATCTTTTTGTAATTTGTGTACCATCAATTTAATTGTAGCAATTCCTGTTAAATTGTCAAATTGAAAATTTAATGACAATTTCGCGACAATGTATATTTCTAAAAATGATAGTCTGACAGTTCATCTCTGTGTTAGGTCTAAAATAATACAAAAAAAGGAGAACTGTATGATTAATTGGTTGGTGCCACCGCTCATTATTGCTCTGTATATGACGATTTTATGGGTTATTGCCTATTTAAAACATGACAACAGTATTGCAGATGTGGGCTGGGGAATTGGATTTATATTAATTGCGCTGAGTTCATTCATTCTGTCACCTTATCGATCAGCTCGCAGTATAATAATCACGTTATTGGTGTTTATTTGGGGCGTTCGCATTTCATATTATTTAGTAAAGCGTTCATGGGGTCGTGCTGAAGATTCACGTTATCAAGCACTGCGTGATGCGTGGGGAGAGCATCAAGCAGTGAAAGCTTTTTTTATCGTGTTTGTGCTGCAAGGGGTATTAATGCTCATTATCAGTTATCCGGTAATGCTGGTAAATTTTCAATTTCCAGTTGCAGTTGGATTGCCTGAATGTGCAGCGATTTTTTTGTGGTGTATTGGCATGTTATGGGAAGCGCTGGGTGATTTTCAATTAGCGCAATTTCTAAAAAATCCAGTAAATCGCGGTCGCATCATGAAAGAAGGGTTGTGGCGGTACACGCGACACCCAAACTATTTTGGTGAAAGTTTAATGTGGTGGGCAATTTTTTTAATTGCGCTTCCGGTTGCCTATGGATGGACCGCAATTATCAGTCCGCTTGTTTTAACTTTTATATTGCTGCGTGTCTCAGGAGTGCCGCTAGCTGAAAAACCGTTTGAAAATAATCCCGAATATCAGCAATACAAAAGTGAAACTAATACATTTTTTCCATGGTTTGCGCGCACTGAAAATTCACAATAACAAAAAAATTATTTAAAATAGGTGTTAATTTTTTTGATTAAATCTTCTTTGCTAATGCTGCCCACTTCTTTGCCTTTTACTTGATTATCTTTAATAAAGATAAAAGTTGGAATTGAAGTTACACCATATTGAATCGCAAGTTCGCGTGATTCATCCACATTCAATTTTGCAAATTTGTGTGTTGCGCCAAGTTCTTTTTCAAGTTGTTCAACTATCGGCATCATGTATTGGCATGGACCACACCAGGTAGCAAAAATATCAAGAATGACTGGTAATTTTGATTTAACAATTTCTTGTTCGTAATTATCTTTGGTAATGAGAACAGGCATGAATGCTCCTTACACCTGTGGTGCAGAAAAAATTATTTCATAAATTATAGCTTGTGCGTAAATTATAACATTCGCTTTTTTAATCAACAAGTAATCTGATTATTCGCACGATCGAGTAGTTGTTTTTTTATTATTGGTGCGTGCTTCTTCACGTGGCTTACAACCATTAATCACAATTTTATTGACCGCTTCAAATGAAAGTTCTTTTTCAATTGGGCCAGCATCGGTTATTTCATCACAATACAACTTGCGTGATTTTTCAATAATATAATCATTGCGTGTTTGTTGTGGATCATTAAGCATCACTTCAACGGTTATATATTCCCGATTTTTGTAGGTAGAAACAATTGCAACTTCATCGCGGGTTGGAACGAGAATTTCAACTGTTTCTTTTAGGTCAATTCGTGTGGTATTTGAATCGGGACTCATAGTTGCTTTTCGTGGTTTTTTATAAAATGGAATTTGACGGTACATGCCGGAAATGGTGATATTTTCCACATTATATTGTCTTCCGGTTGTATCGTACAATTCACCGTAAAAATTTATTTTTGGTTTTTCTTTACCTTCAACTGAACTATTTTGTGAAAAATGTGCGCAGAAAATAAGAGCACTTAATGCAATCGAAAGAGAAAAAAAATTACTGTTCATGCAAGCTCCTTGAGTAACTAACATTCTTTTTATCTTTTTGTACTACAGTCATCAATCTAAGTGCAAGCATGTAATTGAGTGATTAAATGAGCGGTTGCCAAAAAGTGAAGTTTGACGTACTCTAAAAGTTGTACCATTGCAATAGCATGAGGAGTATATTATGTTCAATCAACGAAGTTATTCAATGAGCGGTTCAATAGCCGATTTCATGTACAAAGTGTACGGTTGGATGGCTGCAGGTCTTGCCTTAACCGCCGGAACTGCGTATGCAGTTTTTCAATCACCAACACTTTTTAAAACCATTTTTGGAAACCCAATTTTATTTTTTGGTCTGGTAATTGCACAATTTGCACTTGTGATCGCATTGAGTGGATTTGTAATGCGCATGAGTTTGTCAACAGCAATTGCTTCATTTATTGGGTATTCTGTGTTAACTGGATTGACACTTTCGTCGATCTTTTATGTGTACACGGCCGCCTCGATTTATTTAGCATTCGCGATTGCCGCAGGCACTTTTGGTGCAATGGCTTTATATGGCTATTTTACTAAAGATGATTTGACCGGCGTCGGTTCAATTGCACGCATGGCTCTTTTTGGTATTGTCATTGCAATGCTTGTTAATTTTTTCTTGAAAAGCGCACAAGTTGACTATGTTATTTCGTTAATTGGTGTTGGAGTGTTTACGTTGCTTGCAGCGTACGATAGTCAAAAAATTAAACAGATGGGTTATGCATTAATTGGTCAAGGTGAAATTGCTCATAAAGTTGCACTTCTTGGTGCACTGACCATGTATCTCGATTTTATTAACTTATTTTTATTTTTGCTTCGCTTACTTGGTAAACCACGCGAACAATAATCATTATTTTTCTATTGCAAATGAAAAGGGCTCCTCAAAAAAGCAGCCCTTAATTATTTTTTTGCGATAGCACACATTACATTGTGTCTGCAAAAAGAAGCATTGCTGCACCAACTAAAGTGCACACACCACCAGCAAGAGTGAGGCTCGCTTTTGCTTCGGTCATTGGTTTACATTTCGAAAAAGGTTTGCTTGTGGCAACCGAACGATATTTCATATTCTTTTCAAGAATAGTGATGGTACGTTTGGCATGGTAATAATAGATTCCGTAATCAACTTTTACTTTGGTAACTCGTTGTTTTGCTTTTACGGTGAACGTTTTGTAGTTAATGCGCACTGTGCGAATTGTATCGATATCTGATGAACAATCGTTCCCAAAAATTGTTTGTTCAAGTTTACGAAATTCACCAGGCCAATAAATTGAACCGGCATTAAGAATTCCTGTTGCAGTACCGCATGTAACTAAAAGTGCAATAAGTGTTGTTTTAAAATTCATAAGAGTTTCCTTTTGTTAATCCATCGTTATTGCAGAATACACACCAGTAGCTATTGAAATCATATCTTTTGCGTCATCAAAATGCCGTGAAAAAAATAAATCGAGAATCAAATGAACAACAAGTGCGTTGATTGATCCACAAAACACGCGCTTGATAATGCCAGATTTTGCTTTTTGTTGATCAATTTTAATTACTTTTTCTGGGGTAACAATAAAGTAGGTGCTATTTCCATTTGCTTTGCATTCAATCACTTCAACATCATTTGAAGAACAAATAATATTTCCTATCAGATCTTTCTTAACTTCAATTACTGCACTCTGCATCGTTTGTTGTGCAGAAAGTAACAATGCTGCACATGCAATATAGTTAAAATTCATATATTCCCTTCAAGAAAATTAAGTATTAAAAAACTGTCCATGTAAACTAAATGGCAATGCTACCGGCAACTGCATACGCGCCACTTCCTTCATGGTTTGAGCATTGAGTACCACTACAAATGATTTATTTGCGCATGCATCAAGAACCGTGCTGATCAGAACACCATCATCTTCTGCGCTTCCTTTATTATTGGCAACAAAAATCGGTTCTCCTGGATAGCAATTGTTGCAGTTCCAGGACATAGTTTTTTTCGTGTATAGATCTATTTTTATAATCCGGTCAAATCCTGCGCCAACACCGTAAGCAAATTGATAGTTTTTCATTTTGTATTCATTATTCATGCGTGGTAACTCAAGTGCTTCAGTGCAGATGATGGTGTTCTTGACAGTATTTTTATCTAGATCAATTGAAATTCGTTTTAATTGTGATCCTGCACCAAACGATTCAGGGTGTTTGCGTAAATGTTCAAGTGCCGTGTTTTTGATGATGGTAGCATCAGGATAGGTAACAAGATCAATGTGCAGTGTGCCATTTTCTTCAAATGCGTTGAGATGATTAAAGGTGAAGAACGGTTCTGTGCAAACACGGTTCACAATCTTGCCAGTGTGTCTATTTACAACAATTATTTCAGTGTTGAGTTCAGGTTTCCAACTAAAATAATCAAAATATGGTTTAATGTTAAAAAGCATATCTGACGGATTTACCACGAACGGTTGTGCTGTCAAAATAATATACTGTTTCGAGAGCGCCAAACTGTGCATGTATGATGGTTGTTTAGTTGGTATCGAGCATATCAATGTTCTTTGTGTGCTGTTTGGTGCCATTGAATAAAGATGATAGTGGGTAGTGGTGCCATATTCGATGAGAAGATTAAAATGTTCTCCAGTAATTGGATCAATACAAGGATGCGGTGTGGTAACATGTCCTTCAAGTTTGTCATCAAATTCTATGATGTCATACGTTTCGAGTGAAACAGGATTAAAAGCGAGGGCAAGTGGAGTTGCCGTGAGTGCAACAAACGAATCACCACACTTTGAAATATTAATATTGCCATTGTCATAGGCAGGGCGAGTTGAAAGCATCGCGCCAAGTTTTGAAAAAATTGACGATTTCTTTTGTTCGAGCATGGGGAGTTTGCCATTTTTTTGTGCGCGTTGATAGTAATCGCTCTTTAATAAGCGTGATGAAAAGAGAGCGCCATCTGCATTAAAAGAAATGTTGTGGAGCAGTGCAAAACCATCAAACCAATATTTAAATGTTTCATTATGTAAATCAAACATGCCCGGACCGGTGCGAATAATCGTACCACGAAGCCAAGTTGGTAATGAGCCTTGAATTTTTAATTGCACAGAGTCACATTCAGCCGATTGTGTTGAAAAACCTGCACACGCAGAAATAGTATTAGACTCAGATTGAGCGAGTAATTGATTGGTAGATTCTTGATGTTGAATTAATGATTGTTGATTGCTTTTTTTAACAAACCATACATAGTAGGCAGAAGCCAAACAAACTGCACCAATAAATACTGCAATAATTCGTTTACTGACCATATCCCTATTCCTCCATAGATCAATGATTGATAACTTAAAGTATAGCCAATTTACATAAATTGGCAAATCAATATTCAAATAGAAAATATTTATGCGATTTAGCCTATAAGGCTTTGAGAGAATAATGAACAGAGAGAATTTTAAAAGCTGCGATAGATAAGAATGCCCAGGCTGAGAACACCAAAAAACGCAATACCAATTCCTGACATTTTGTTAATTCGTGTGAAGGTAGAGGGGTGAATTTTGGGGTGTACATAGGCAGCAATTAGGCCAAGAACTAGCCACCATAATGCCGATCCAATAAAAACTCCACCTGCGGTTGAAAATAGTTCACTGTACGTATCAAGTTCATGATCAATGCCAACAGCACCAAATAGAAAAAGCAGTGAGAGAACGATGATTGGATTTGCCATGGTGAGAAGCAAGGTAGAAAAATAAGATTCCAACATACTGTGAGGACGCTTTGATGGAATTGCATGTGGGGGTTTAGCATAAAAAATTGCAACACCAAGTAAAATGAGCACGAAACTACTCAGAAGGCGAATGAGAAATGCCGCTTTCATCACATAAGCAGAAAAAAAACCAAGTCCCAATAATGCAGCTGATGCAAAAACAACGTCGGCAGTGGCTGCGCCAAAACCGGAAGCAATTCCCATTAATGGTCCCTGGATAAGTAATCGACGCAAGCACAAAATCCCGATCGGTCCGACCGGGAATGCAATTGCTGCTCCAACAATAATTCCTTTAATCAAAAAAAGTAATTCCATAGTTACTATTGTTGTACCGCAAGATATGAGTTACCGTAAAGATCTTTAAAAATCATTTGTGTTCCCCACGGTTCTTGCGTTGGTTCGCCAATTGTTTCTACACCGTTTTTCTTGAGTGATTCGTATAATGCTTGGCAATTATCGGTTGAAAAACAGGCAAATATCATATCACCCGCTTGTTTACCAATTACCTGTGCGGCCTGTTCACTTGGTGGCAACATGAGTGTTATTTCAAATTGCTTATTACCTTCAGGATTGACAGTAAGCCAACGCATTTCACCAAACATTACATCGGTGTGTAATTCAAAGCCAAGCTTTTTGGTAAAAAAATCAAGTGCGTCATCTTGATTTTTAACTAACAATGTTAAATGAGTAATATTTTTAATCATGAAATGCCCCCTAGGTGGTGTGATTGGGATTGAACTAGTTTTTTTGAGCATATCATTTTTTTTAATCGTTGTCTGTTCCCATTACTCTTATTGGTGAAAAAGAGACTTTAAATATTGATACGTTTTGGTCAACGTTGAGACTGGAACCACTTTTTTAATTTTAATAAGTGATTGTTGTAATGCTTGCTCAAGTGTATGAAAAGGTTCAATAAATTGTGGCATGGTGTTGAGATCAATTTGTTCTGGCGTTATAAAAAGCAATAACTGCGAAAAATTAAGGTCATGGCTCAGTGTTGCGATCAAGGTGTTAAGTGGATTAAAATCATATTGATAAATTGAACTATCCCGTGATCCCGCGAGAACAAAGTTCTGAGGTTGTGTTATAAGTGAGGTTAGTTGTAATTCATTCTTCAATGAAAAGTAATTTTTTCCAGTGACACAATCCCAAATGCTCATTTTTCTTTTTTCATCAAGAGCACAGATCAAATTTTTATGAAGAAAACAAAAATTCAGTATATTTTCATCAATATCAAGTGTATTGATAATTTTTCTTGACGTACTATCAAAAAGAATAATTTTACCATCACTTGAAGATGAAACAAGAATTCCTTCATGAAATTGCAAAGCGGTAATTGGTTGTGTATAAGGAGTTATTTTATAAAGTTGCGTGCCATCATTACTGTCCCATGCAATAATGCTGCCATCGTTATATCCTGCAAATAAAATGTTACCATCATTATTAAAACACAGTGCCATAATTTTAGATAATTTAGGAAATTTTAATGGCAATTCTTTTCCTTCATTATTCCATCCATGTAAATTTTGATGATGAGTACTTCCAAAAATGGTGCCATCATTTCTTAACGCAAAAGTAATTAATTCATCAGCAGCAATAACATGCACTAATTTTCGCTGTTCGATATCCCAAACGGTGATCATGTCATTTGAACCCGAATAAAGAGAGGTATTTTCTTTATTGGTAATGAGCGTATGTACCGCAAAACCATGATGCTGTACGGTGTGTAGATATTTACCTGTTTTGCTATTCCACATTTTTATGGTTCCACGAGCGCCTCCTGAAAAAAGAATTCCATTATTAGTTAGGCAGAGCGATTTTACAATATCATCTGTGGTACATAATTTTTTAATCGGTATCTGAATAATATTTTTAATTATTTTTTTTAATGAGGTTGTTGGTAATTGTATAATACGTTGTGCAATTGAAAATGATAAGGTGTTTGGTAATTGCAAGGTTGATAAAAGTGTGGGTTCAGTTATGAATCGTTTTAATAGTGCCGGCTCTGTTAAACGGATTGCCAGCATTTTTTCTGATTGCTCCATCAATTCTTGTATGTCTAAAAAATCAATTGCACTCAAAAAATGAATTGCTTGGTCAAGTGTTAATGATGAAAATTGTTTTTCAATATCGACTGGCAAATCACTTAAGTGCGCTTTTAGTTCGTTAAAAGTTTGAACAGATATATTTGGTAATATTAATGGACTATCACCGTTCTCTTGCTCAGTATCTGAAAATAAATTATTAATCGTGACCGATTTTTTGCGTAAGTGCGAAAATTCTTCGTTGTTTAATGTGATTTCTCCATCACTCAATTGAAAAGTAATTTCTGCATGAGAAAAAGAAACACACATACATAAAATAAGAAAGAGTAAAAACTTGTTCATGACGAATTCCTGTTTTTTATTTTTTATCATAAAAAACATTTGATCGAATTTTGAATTATATATGAACAAAATTTTAAGATGTGTAGAAAAAATAATTAAAAATAAAAACTAATAAGGGCGTTTTAGAAGATTTTAACCAAGTAGAAAGCCCTTTAGGGCGGCAAGTAAAAGATTTTTTGATTGATAGTTCAAGCTTCGATCGACACGTCGGTTTTACTGGCCTGCCAGGCATTCGTCATTTTTGCAAAATGCACGAATGACTGGAGGAGAGAGTGGGATTCGAACCCACGATCCCGATCTCTCGGAATAACGGTTTTCAAGACCGCCGCATTCGACCGCTCTGCCATCTCTCCAACTATAATAATTTCAAATTTTGGCTTTTTTGTACTGGCCTGCCAGGCATTCGCAATTTTTGCAAAATGCACGAATGACTGGTGCGCCTAAGAGGAGTCGAACCTCTAACCTTCAGATCCGTAGTCTGACGCTCTGTCCAATTGAGCTATAGGCGCGTGTATTTCAATTAATTCTTTTTTGTACATTTCAATTGATGGCCTGCCAGGCATTCGTCATTTTTGCAAAATGCACGAATGACTGGTGGAGAGAGAGGGATTCGAACCCTCGCGCCCGGAATTACCCAGGCTCTTGCTTAGCAGGCAAGTGCTTTAAACCGCTCAGCCATCTCTCCAGACTTTTAGCGATATAAATTTTTAAGCACTAAAACACGCAATTCAGGATAAATGATTTGCCATTTAATGCAAGAGTCTTATATGATTTTACCTGTAATAATGCAGGTCTGCAAGGAGTGAAAAACAAAATGGCGTTAATTTTAGAAATTAAGGTAGTTCCTTCTTCAGGCAAGCAGGGTATTATTCGTGATAAAAATGGCCAGCTTAAATGCTTTCTAATAGCTGCGCCAGAAAAAGGTAAAGCTAATAAAGAACTCATCGATTTATTGTCAAAATTGCTCAAAATACCAAAAAAAGAACTTGATATTATTTCTGGTGAAACTGCGCGCAGTAAAAGAATTGCTATTCAAGGTTCTTTCACGCGGCAGGAACTGTACAAGAAGCTTGGAGTAGAAGAAGGAGAGCAACGTGCCGTATTTTAAATGGAAAGGCGTTAATTTATGTGGCGACATTCAACACGGAGTTTTGCGAGCACGATCGTTGCTTGATCTTGATGAACAACTTTTAAGAAAAGAAATTGGTTTGATGCGTGCTCAACTTAAAAAACCGATTTTTTTTAGTCGTGTTTCATTGAGCATGCAAGTTACTTTTTTTCGTCAGCTTGCCATATTGGTCAATGCTGGGGTTTACATTGATCGTGCAATTTCATTGCTGGCAAAACAAACAACTCATCGCGTTTTTCGTGAGTTACTCGAAGATGTAAGTGCCGATGTTCAGCATGGTGCATCGTTAGGGCAATCACTCAAATCTGCACAATTATTTGATTTGATTGTTATTCAGATGATCCAAGCAGGACAAGATGCAGGCAAACTCCCACAAGCACTTGAAATGATTAGTGATTATGTTGAATCAAAAGAGCAATTTTACAAAAAACTACGAAGTGCTGCATTAATACCCACAATTACGTTTGCAGCATTTATAATCATCGCACTATTTATTATGGTGAGTATTGTACCGCCCCTGAGTGCACTTTTTAGCTCATCTGGCCAAGAATTGCCAAAATTAACTCATTGTATGTTGCAAATCAGCACATTATTAACATCGATAAACGGTTTTGTACTTCTTGCTGGAATTGGTGCTGCTTTTTTTATTTTTCGTTTACTCACCAAACGTTTTGTGATGAGTGATCGAATTGTCTTAGTTGTTCCAATTTTTGGGCAACTTATGAAAGACAGCAGTGCTGCCTATTATTTGTATGCGGCCGGGTTGCTGATCTATGGCCGTGTAAATGTTGTACAAGCGCTCAATGTTGCGCGAAGTTCGATAAAAAATCGTTGGCTTTCACAACAATTTTCTGTGCTTGAATCTATGGTTGATCGAGGTGTGGCACTTAGTCAATCTCTGGAAGAAATTGGTTTGGTTGGCCCCGATGTTTGCGGGATGGTGATGGTTGGTGAACAGGCTGGAAATATGGGTTTTATGGTTATGCGAGCCGCAGATTTATATAAACAACGCATCAATAGAAAATTGCTCATTATTAGTTCTCTTGTGCAGCCGATACTCATGATTGTTTTGGCACTGTTGATATTAGGACTTATTTTAGCAGTATACATGCCGCTTTTTAATCTTTCTTCTGTAATTACCTGAAAAACTGCGTTGACCAGGAAATAATTTTCCGGTACTATTGAAGCGATTATGTGCCGGGATGGCGGAATTGGTAGACGCACGGGACTCAAAATCCCGCGGTGCTTGCACCATGTCGGTTCGAGTCCGACTTCCGGCACCAGTCATTTCGCAAAGAAATGACTGGCAGACCAGTTTTTTAAATGTGAAGAATTGATAATACGTTAAATTTTCTTAGCAAAACAAGGCTGGACTATAAAATAAAACTTTCGGAGAGCGTTCATGAGCTCAAGCTCGTGCATATTTTGTAAAATTATTTCACATCAAATTCCTGCAAAACTTATTGATGAAACTAATAATCTCATTGTTATTGCCGATATTGCCCCAAAAGCATCAATTCATTATTTAATTATTCCCAAAAAGCATGTTGCCGATATTCAATCATTAACTGGTGCCGATGCAGTTCTTGCAGGTGAAATGATTATGATGGCACAAAAATTGTCGCAACAATTAATGGTACCGAACGCATTCAAGTTGGTTATCAATAGTGGTGCCGCAGCTGGGCAGCATGTATTCCATCTTCATATGCATTTTCTATCAGGGAAAGTGACCGATCCAGTATAATACTATTGGGGAGGGAACTATGTTAAAAAAAAATCAATTTAAAAATATGGTGTACTTTTTTGTGGTGCCGATAATAATTGGTTCCATACTTTCGTGCTTACTCATTTGTTATTTTGTTCATAAATCAACATCGCGACAAATTTTTCCTGCACGGCGCATTGAAGAGCACTTGCTCTTTCGCGATATTTTACGAAACAGATTTTTTGCACAACCGGTTTCATTCAAGACCGATGATAATGTCTCTTTGGCAGGGTTGTTAATTGTTCGACCAGGAGCTAGCAGAAGTATTTTGTTGTGCCACGGTTATCGCATGGCCAAAGAGCGTATGCACAGATTTGCGCTCATGTTTCCACAAGATAATATTTTATTTTTTGATTATCGTGCGCATGGTGAAAGTGGTGGGAAATGGACAACAATTGGTTATCATGAAAAAAAAGATGTACATGCTGCATGCAATTTTTTGAATGAACATGAACATACAAAAAATATTCCGATTGTCGGGATTGGTGTTTCAATGGGGGCAGTGAGCTTGCTTGCCGCAGCAACCGAGTGTTCATTATTTAAAGCGGTGATTCTTGATTCACCATTTTGTCGTCTTGATGAACAAACAAAACGAATGGTAGTGCATAGGCATAAAATGCCCTATGTTCCTTTTGGTTTACTGGTACAGAATTTTTTTGAGCGTATGCATCAATTCCAACTTAATTCAGTAAATTCGGTTGAATGGGCACAGAAATTGAGAGTGCCTGTTTTAATGATACATTCGCACTACGATAAAACGGTTCCAGTAAATGATGCTTACCGAATTTATGAACAGATTAATGCTAAAAAAGAGCTATGGGTCGTTTCAAAATCGGGACATGCACGTATTTTTACCGAAATACCAAATGAATATGCACAACGAATAGACCAATTTTTAAGTGACGTAAAGATTTAATTTTTTTTGTAGAAAAAACTGATTAATGTTATTCTACAGCAGATGTCGGAGTGGCGAAATTGGCAGACGCGCAGGTCTCAGAAGCCTGAGGTAGAAATACTGTATCGGTTCAAATCCGATCTCCGGCACCAGTCTTAATTCCATGGAGAAAATTGATGGATATCGATTCTTTTTCTATTTTACAAGCTGCTGCGAATGTTGCATGTATTTTAGCATTGGTATTAGGTATTCGCTCTAGAGTGACATATTTTAAAGAAGAAAAACAAATAGAAGATATGCAATTAGAAGCTAAAAATGCATTAGATAAATTGACAGAGATAAAAAAAAACTTTAACAAGCTTCATGTGGTTTTTCAACACAATATAAAGAATCCAAGTAATCAAAAAAACGAGATAGATAAGCAAATAAAAAATGATACTTCCAATTCTATAGATAAACTATCGAACTCATTATTATTAGTGATGTCAAATAATCTTATTGGAATTGATAAAATAGAGAAAATAAAAAAAAAATTAAAATGCATTAAAAAAATTAATAAAATTATTTCTAGTAATTATTTGCCTCAATTTTTAACCATTGATATTCTTAGCGAGATTGGTTTTAAAAACCAAAACAAACTAAACAATAAATTTTTTGAAGAGCTAGAAAAATTATTGATAGAAATTTATCAGATGAAATGAAACTAAGTAATATCAACATAGCTGAATATTGGAAAACCATTCCCAATTTTTATGATAAATATGCTATTTCAAATCTAGGTAGAATAAAAAAAAATATTAATGAGCATATTCTAAGACCTCACTACCATAAAAAAGGCCATGTAACGGTACGCTTATATAAAGATGATCGTGAATACAATTTTTATCTCAAAGATTTAGTTTTGGGTGTTTTTAATGAATTCAAAAATTTACCAATTGGTTTTATAAATGGTGATTATTCGGATTGCAGTTTAGGAAATATTTACTATGTTAGTTCACTAATTTGTGACGATGTCCCAGTTGTTAAGTTTGATGATGAAATTTGGAAAGAACATCCTGAGCAACAGTTATTAATGATTTCAAATTATGGTGAAGTCTATTCTAAGGGAAGGTATGTTAGAAGTAAAAATGGTTGGAGAAAAAAAGGTGGAAAAATTTTAAAAAGCCAAGTTGATTTTGATGGTTATATTACTATAAGATTTCAAAACAAAAATTATAAAGTTCATAGATTAGTATTAGAAACATTTAAACAAAGATCTCAACTTTCAGTGAATCATATTAATGGCATAAAAAAAGACAATAGGCTATTTAATCTTGAATATACATCTCATTCTGAAAATTCGCTTCATTCTATTAGAATTGGTTTGAGAAAAGTCAAATTTTCCGATGGCGTCAAAAATGAGATCGTTCGTTTGTATCAGCTTGGAATGTCAAAAAAAAGAATTTCCGAAGAATTTAGAACTAATATGGGAACAATACAAAGATTAATACCTAAAACAATGATTGTAAAAAATAAAAAAAAGAATATTGCCAAGCAAAAAAAACCAAAAATTATGCGTATTTCTGATTTTGCTCAAATTAAAGATCTATCTGGAGAAATATGGAAGGAAATACCAGGCTTTGAAGGTAGATATAAAGCTAGTAATTTGGGTAGAATAAAATCGGTTGAAAGAATTGTAATAGAAAGAAGAACAGGAACACATCGAATTAAAAAAGCG
This sequence comes from Candidatus Babelota bacterium, assembly GCA_022707425.1. Lineage (GTDB taxonomy): Bacteria > Babelota > Babeliae > Babelales > JACPOV01 > JACPOV01. The sequence goes on along the minus strand of JAKJAQ010000007.1, from coordinate 8,377 downwards.
ATAATTTTAAGACCAGCTATTGATAATCTGGGATACCAAAAAATTCGTTTATATAAACAACATGGTAATTCAAAAACATATCGTGTTCATAGAGTGATTCTTTCAACATTCAAGGGATCGCAAATATTAGAATGTAACCATATTGATGGTAATAAATTAAATAATAGAATTGAAAATTTGGTATATTGTGCGCGCGTAGAAAATATGAAACATGCGCGAAAAAGTGGACTAGTTAAAAATATTGAAAAGGGCAGTCAGCGGTATAATTCCAAGCTTAAAGAGGTCGATGTTATCAATATTCGAAAGTTGATAAAAAATAAAAAAGCAAGCTGTAAAGAGCTGGCATTAAGATTTCAAGTTTCTTATAGATGCATAAAACAAATAGTTCTTAGAAAATCGTGGAAACATGTTTTTCTTTTACCAGAATAAAATATTAAATTTGACTACATTTTACTTTCTTGCATTTGTTTTTTTCATTTTGTTAAAGTTTGGTCATTCCAAAAGTGTAATTAATAAGGAGTTTCGAGTGAAGCGTAGTTTGTTGCACCTATTTTTTTTGTTTGCAGTGAGCGCTCTGTCTGCAATTGAAGAAAAATTTATTGAGCCTGAACCATATAGAGATCCACGCACTGAGCAAGAAGCACGTGAGCGTGTTGATGAAGCAAAGAAAAATCAAGAAGAAGCACGAAAAGCAGAAGAGCAGTCACAAGAGCGGTGGGGTGAACAATTAAAAATTGTAAAAGATCCAACTAAATTTGGAACAAAAGAATGGCGTGATGCCAATGCAATTTTTGATCAAGAAATGTCAACATGGCAAAAAGCACAACAAACGCGCTCTGCGTGGGATTCACAGATTGATGAATTGGCACAAAATAAATTGGTTCAAGCCTTAGGATTACTGAGAGAAAGCATTCCAGTTATTACACCACAAGAGATTGAAAGTAAAAATGAAACCGAGAAATTATCAGGTAAGTTTAAAACGGTCCTTGAAAGAATTTTGTTAAAAGCACGCATTAAATTGGCCGATCTATTTGGTTCGAATGAGCAAGTAATTAGATTGCGCAACCGTTTAGCCGATGTATATAACACCATGAATACAGCGCAAGCAAGACTTGAAAGTGCACGCAATACGGCAGCAATTTCTCGTGCATGGCAAGGAGTTATTGGGGAGCAGATACAAGCCGGATTACAAGCAGTGGAGCAATATAAAGATATTGTTCAACAAGCAGATGTAAGTCAACGAGAAAAAATAATTGCCGAAGTAAAAAATATGCTGCCGTATCTTTTCAGTCTTGAAGTGCAAGTTGATAGCACTCTTGAATTGTCGCCAGAATTAAAAAACCAAATTAAGCAAACAATTGAATCAGTAATTTCATCGTTTCTTGATGTTGCCGAGCAACGAACTATTTATGTAGATGCTGGCATACCAGAACCCATTCCTGCAAAGCAGCCACAAGACATTGACGTGCGTGGCATTTCACGTGACATAGCAGAATCGAATCCAACACTCGTGAGAATGATTAGCGAAAGCCCGCGTGACTTTATTAATTCTCCTGAGTTTCGCACTTTTATTGGTAACATCGAATCGTTAGCTGCTGTTGATTTTAACACATTTCCGTCCGCTGACAGTTCAGTTGCATCATTATTGATGAGCGTAAAATTAGTTAATGAGGCAACCCAAACAACAATTGATCAACTACAAAAATCTAATAATTTATCACCACGTGAATTTACGCAGGTTCTTGATAACGCGCGAAGATTAGATTCGTATTATGATCAGATACAAAAAAAAGCGTTCGATTATTACATGAATAAATATGGCGTGCAAGGCGAACCAGTAAAAACGAAGCAACCTTTATTGGCAACAGATTTTTCAAAGAATCTTGCTAATTCGCTCAGTGGCATAACCAATCGGATGCAAGATTTATATTATAAAACATCATCAGCACAATTTAAAAATTCATTATCACAATTTAAAACTGATTATGACGCCTTAAATAAAGTCGCTGACAAAGCAACGACACAAATAAAAAATGCGGCTATTAATCAAGAAAGTTTGCAAGCATTAAGATTGCTCAAAGATCAATATCGACAATTACGTACCATGCTTGATGATGCAGCAAAGCGCATTGATATTTCAACACCAGAAATGACTCAACTGTATCGTGATCTTTTAATACGCAATCGAACTCTTGATCGTCAATTGGCTATTGATCAAAGTGCTCTTATCAATTTTAGAACAAACGCGACGACACAAATTTTTAGAGAAGTTGATCGCCCGACGGATTTGCAGGATTATTTTTCAAAATTGCAGCAAAATGCTGATCGATTACGCGCTCAATTTCAAACGGGAATGCCGGTTGATTTGTTAGTGGCAATTAAATCTGCACCGCTCTTTAGCCCAGATCCAAATGGATTAAAAACGCTGAGCCTTGATGCAATTAAAGGGTTATTGGCTCCGCAACAAATACAAGTTATTGAACCACCCGTAGAAGGCCCGGCAGGTTTGTAAATTAATTGATTGTTTACTGTGCAGGAGTTGCATGGCGTTTAAATGGCCAGAATGATTTTTCTGAATTGCCATACAGTTCATCATAATAGAACAATGCTAAACCCATGAGCACACATGCAGCAGTAAACCAAAATGACCACGGTGTTGGTTCATGTAAAAAAACCCAGCCATAAAATGCTGCAAAAAGTGGTGAGAGAAAACTTGCAAATGAGAGCAAGGTAGGGCTGTAGATTTTGAGTAGTGAAACATACAAATTATGACACACCAAATTACTCACAACAACCACAACTGCCAAAATGGCTAAAAAGGAACCCATATTTTCCATTGGTGCTGCAGATTCAAAACACCATGAAGTGATAAGCGCTAATAATCCACCAAAAAACATGCTCATGCTATTAATGGTGGTTGCTTCATAGTTATGCACTTTCACCAAACGATGAATCATAATCCAACCGTAACTTAATGCAGCAACTGAACCCAAAATTGCAAGCTCAGGCAATGAAAACCAACTCTCAGTGAGTTGAGTAGCTTGTGCGGAAAACGTTGGAAGTACCGTGGGTAAAAATCCGAGAAATCCGATGAATAAGCCAATTATTTTTTTGATGGTAACTTTTTCGTCACATAGAAAGTAAGCGAATAGATAGGTCATAAAAGGCGATAAGTTGTACAGCAAACAAGCGCGCGAAGCAGTCATTTCACTCTGCAGTGCCCAAAAACGCAGAATGTATGGTATGTAGGTTGTGAAAATAATAATTTGTGAGTAATACCAAATGTGTTTGCGATCGAAACGAAATTTTGCACCATGTACAATGAATTCATAAATGAGTAATAAGCTTCCTGCAGCAAACATTCGTACACCAACCAAAAAAATTGGCTGTGAATAACCGACCAAAACTTTTCCTAAAGAAAAAGTGCCAGCAAAAAGTGCATACATTAAAACAATGAGTAGCATATTCGATTCTTAATTTTTTGGAGTGAACGGATACAGTACGCCAAACGTGCCATCAGGGAGTTCTTTGCACACGGTGAGCATGATATTGCGCACATCAGGATGAATCACCCCATCTTCATTCCATAACGTGAACTCGTTTTCTGTTCTTTCTTTTACGAACTGAAAAATTGACGCATCCGCAGCAAAATTTATGTAACATTTTGTTTTCTTGCGACAATTTTTTACGAGTGCATACAATTGCTTGAGCATCTCAGGTTGTTGTGCTTGCATTTGAGCAAAGAGCTCATATACCGTTTCAAACCGTGAAACCGCAACACGTTTACCAATTGGTAATTTGACGGCAACTGCATTCAATAATGAAGATAAAGTTAGAAGAAAAATAAATAACAACTTTTTTTTCATGATAATTTTCTCTACTTATAAGTATTATTCTTGTATTCCTTGCGGGATAACGAGCACCGCATTTGCAACACCGAATGGAAGATAGCATGCTAAGAAAAGATCACGCGTTTGTGCAGTGAACGTACCATCTTCTAAACAAAGACCATTTGTGTATGCATCGTGTACCAATAATGTTCGCTCAGTGTTGGGCAAAAAAGCATCCTGCACATAAACGAACGATTCTTCTTGTTTGTCAAATGAGTTAATACATTGCTTATAGAATGATAAAAGATGAGCGAACTGTTTTTTTTCGACAAACCTTTTTACCCAAGCGACCATGATATTAATTTTTTTTTGTGGTAACTCCGTAGCTAATTGATTGCACCATCTATTAAGCCCGAGCAATATATTAACAATTTCTTCTTCATTTTTTGCTAATTTTTCATGTGCAGAAACTGCAGACCAATGTAAAGGAGCTACTGAGAGAGCAAGCAATAAATAAAGCTTTTTCATGGTCTTCTTTCGACTTATTTCTTACAAAATTGAGTTTATTTTCTTATTATAGCAAAACGGTGAAAAATGCCAAAGATGAGCTTTTATGTCTAATTTAACCATTTGTCAGATTCATGCCGGTTTAGTGTTTTTTTTCTAATTATGGTACAGTCCCAGGTGTGATTATTTTTTACAAGGAATTTACCATGCACATCAGCCTTGTTTTCATTACCATTTGCCTTTCAATTATTTCAACCAGTATTATGAGCTATATTACCCTTGCGACTCCAATAGGTCCGTGGATTGCGCCCACTTTAGTTCTTATTGGAACTCTTTTGGTGCGAGCAACCGGTTTGCGTGGAAAAAAATACAGCGATGGGGTTGCGTTGGTGACGGCTGGAGGATCTATTGGCGGTATTTTGGCAACGGCATTTGGTTTTTCTTTTCCAACACTCTTCTTTCTTAATCCCGATCTTTTTGCACAATGGTTAAGCCAACCATTGTTTTTTGGTGCGGTATTATCCGGTTTAGCTTTTTCTGGTGGCATGCTTGGTTTATTGATTGCAGATCTTTTTGAACAACAAATGATTGTAAAAGATGAGTTACCATTTCCTGTTGGTCAATTGGTCTACAAATTGATTGCTGCGCAAAATCAGGCGCGCAAAGCACTTGAGCTTCTTGCAGGTGGTACTGCAAGTTTAATTTTTACTATTTTGCAGACCGGTTTGTGGAAAGTAAAGGCTGTGGTGCCGTCCACGGTAACTCTCCTCAATGCACGATTATTTGGGCCTATTGCGTTTCCATTAATTCGCATGCGTTTTGATATTTTACCTATGCTGTTTGCAATCGGTTTTATTTCAGGATCACTGGTTGCAATTCCACTCTTAGTTGGTGCACTTTCTCGAATTGGTATTATGGAACCAATTAATCGACTATTTTTTTCGCAATTAGGAGGTAACGACTTTTTACTTGCATTTGGAAGTGGCATGATTGCAATTGGAGCTGTGCAAAGTTTTATTGAATTGCCAAAAATGTTGCATCGATGGTTTAAGAAGGTGCGCATCACTGGTTCAAGAGAATCAATTTTACCTGAAGAAATTTATTTATTGATAAAGCAGCGTGCCCATATAATTCAAGCAATTATTACATTTACACTGATTGTTTGTTTTTTGACGTATTTTAAGTTTTCTATTTTTTCGCAACTTTATTTGATAATTCTTTCATTTATTTGCGCTTATCAAATTGCAGTGATTGCTGGTGAGTTTGGATTGGCACAATTAGGGCGATTTGCAACTTGGGTAATGGTACCTGCAATGTTTTTATTTGGTGTGAACCCCATTCATCTCACTATAATTTCAACTTTTGTTGAAATTTGTGGAGGTGTAACAACCGACATTTTATTTGGTAGAAAAATCGGTCACTTAGCAGAATTAAATAAAACAGAATTGCGCCGTTATCAAATGTTGGGTATTGTCATCAGTTCTATAACAGTGAGCGTAGTATTTTGGCTACTCATTACTCGATTTGGATTAAGTAATGGTGGTCCTTTATCAGCTGGTCGCGCTGGTGGTCGAGCACTGTTAATTAATGCTACGCATTTTGATATGTATGTTCTGGCGATTGGTGCGCTGTTCGGGTTTGTACTAAAAAAATTAAAATTAAATCCGATGCTGGTTCTTGGTGGCGTATTGATGCCGCTGGATTATTCGATCGGTTTAATACTTGGTGGTTGTTTTTCATTTATCGTAAAAGATCGATCACAATGGGAACCATTTTGGTCGGGTGTTTTTGCTGCCAATTCAATTACTGAGCTCATCAAAACATTAATCTAATTTTTCATTTTTTTCCAAACTATTGAAGAAAATCATCTAAGTATGAAAAAATAAAGTACGTAGTATGAAATGATGAGAAGAAAAAAGGGGTGGTAAGTCATGAAAAAAAAGTTATTCATTTTCTCTTTGATGTTTGCACACATTGAGCTGTTCAGTGAAGATTTATTATTAGCGCTTAATGATTTACCACATGAGCGTATTAAGCAATTATGCAACGGGCAACCCGGTAAACAACAAGCTTCTGTAGTAAAACAGTCTTTATCAACTGAAGGTAATGCCAAAAAATCAGTTCGAGAAATTAATAAAGACAAAATAGCAGCACTGAAACTTAAACATGCACAAAAACAATCGACACATTATTCAAAATTTGCGCACGCTAAAGATCAGAGAAAACAAGAATTCAAGGTACGTGAAAATGAACGTCTTGCTAAATCACAAGAAATTTGTGCACAAGCTGACCAACTGCGTGAAATAAATCAAAAAAAACGTGATCAATGGTTAGAAGCGAGCAGAAAAGCGGCTGAAATTCAACGTCTTGCAAAATTAGAATTATTAGAACGTAATAAAACAACACCCCAAAAAGCAGCTGCGAATAAAATTAGTCGTTTAGGGAGAAGAATGGTAATGAAAAAAGATCATTCGCAGTTGGCTTCAAGCAGCGTGTTACCATTACCTAAAATTGTGCAAGAAAAATTAAAAGTGAGCACGGTAGAAAAACCAGCACCAACAGAAAAACAACAATTAGCAAAAAGTGTTCATCATTATTTGACGTCACAAAAGGATGATGAATGGATTGTGCCAGCATCGCTACCAACATTACGCATGGGTATACCGCTCGATTCAAAACCGCAACCTAAAAAAATGAAGCAATAAATTTAAACAGCGGTTTGTAGTAAATATGCTTCGATGAAATCCATGATGTCACCATCAAGTACGTTGTCAGGTTGAGGTGATTCAATGTCAGTGCGATGGTCTTTGACCATTTTATATGGGTGAAGAACATAAGAACGAATTTGCGAGCCCCATTCAATTTTCTTTTTTTCAATTGAAGCGTTTTTTGCTAATTCTTCTTCTTTTTTCTTTTGTGCCAATTTTGCTTTGAGCATTTTCATCGCAGTTTCTTTATTTTGTAACTGTGATCGCTCATTTTGACATTGTGTTACCGTATTTGTTGGTAAATGCGTGATGCGCACTGCAGATTCTGTTTTATTAACATGTTGTCCACCTGCACCACCTGCACGGTAAGTGTCAATGCGCAGATCTTTAGGATCGATAGTAATTTCTACTTCAGGAACTTCAGGTGTAACACTGACACCAGCAAAAGATGTGTGCCGGCGTTTATTTGCATCATAAGGTGAAATGCGAACAAGGCGATGAATTCCCTCTTCGGTTTTAAGTAAGCCGTTGGTATGTTTACCCTTAATGAATAGCGTTGCTGATTTAATGCCTGCAGTTTCACCTGGTTGATAATCAAGCAGATCGGCTGAGAAACCTTCACGTTCGCAAAAACGAACATACATGCGTAAAAGCATGTTTGCCCAATCTTGCGATTCGGTTCCACCAGCACCCGCATTGATTGTTAAGAAACAGTTCGATGCATCTTCCGGGTTTTTTAACAAAAGATCTATTTTAAATTTACCGACTAATTTTTCTAAAGAATGAATGTCGCGTGCAATTGTTTTAAGTTCGTTTTCATCCTGCGCAAACATTTCGATGAGTTCGCTCAGTTCTTTATATGATTTAGTTATCGTATGATACAAATCACGTTGTGTGCGAATTTTTTGCAGATTCTTTAAAATCTCTGCTTGATCTGGATGTTGCCAAAAATCTGGTTGTTCAGTTTGATTGGTAATGCGGTTGAACTCGTTTTCTAAATTGGATTGCTGCCAATAGGCTGTAATCGTTTGCAAGTCAGGTTCAAGCGCTTTTAATTTCTCGCGTAATTCATCAATTAACATTCGTATCCTTTAAGCATTATAAATAAGTATACCATAATTTATATAAGAAGCATGGTGGGCGTTGAAGTTAGTCCAACCATCCTTTATTGGCAGACCAGAGAGTGAACCAAAGAATTGATGTATGCTTTATAGTTGTTTGAGCCGTAAATTTTTCAAGTTGCGTGTGAACATTTGTTTTTAATGGGCTACAGACTGAGCAATTTTTGGTCAAATCATTATGGCATTTACTGTGTTCTTCATAATAATTAAT
>JAKJAQ010000006.1:32588-78704 GCA_022707425.1 Candidatus Babelota bacterium | reverse complement strand
ATTTTAAGGATATCATAATCTGTTCAATTGGTGTTTGCCAATCGTTACGCGCTGATTGTCTAAAAAGACGCATGGTAGGGTACCAAGGAGAATCGGCCCGATCTCTAAAAAAACGCCATTCATTGGCATAAGGAATCATTACCCATACCGGAATCCCAAGTGCGCCGGCAAGGTGAGCAATTGATGTATCAATAGTAATCACCAGATCAAGATTCTTCATAAGAGCTGCGGTGTCAACAAATGCTCCGTGATCTTTGTCAAAATTATCATCGAATGTGTTGAGCGAACAAGTGCTTGGTAACGTATTTATCTGTTCAAGTCCGGAGCCAGTTTGCAAACTATAAAATGTTGTGTTTGGTAATTGTAAAATTGGCACTAATTTTTCAAGAGCAATAGAACGTGTCCACGTTTGTGGATCGGGGCGATTTTCTCCATTCCAGCACAAACCAATTTTGAAATGATGATCATCTTTAATTCTTTCTGACCAATAATCAATGTGTTCTTGAGAAACGAAAAGATACGGAATTGGCTGAGGAATAGTTTCAATGGTGGTACCGAACACTTCAGGCAAATAAGTGATTGGAGTTTGGTAGTCATATTCAGGAAGTTTTTCATTTGATCCGAGCGGAATTAACTGATCAATGAAGGTGCAAAATGAAAGAAGTTGGATCAACGGTTTTTGGCAAATGCAAATTACGCGTGCTCCTTCGTTTTTTAACAACAGCAAATACCGCAAATACATAAAAGTATCGCCAAATCCCCATTGGCAATACACAAGAATTGTTTTGTGAGCAACTGTTTCACCATTCCACAATTTTTTTTTATGAATTGATTCGCGCTGCCAGCGGGCTCTGAACCCGGCCATGCCTCGTTGAAAATCGCCATTGAGCAAATACATGTCACCAAGATCCCAATTAATGGAAAGTTCTTCAGGTAATTTGAAAAGTGCGGGCCTAAAAAATCGCATTGCTTCTTCAGGTTGGCCAGCAATTTTAAAAATTCGTCCAGCAGAAAAAAGCTCATCATAGGTACAATTTTTGCATAAATCTTCTTCATGTTCAGATAATGAAATTTGTTCAACCAATGCTGGATACTTATAAGCATTAAGCTTGAATGGTATGATGCTTATTAAAAAAAATAAAAATACAAAGGACATTGCTTCACTCCCAATTTTTTTTATGCGCTTTTAAGAATAATAGGCAGTTGAAAAAAAATTCATAGAATTTCTTGCACGCGTTTGGAACTCTCTCCGTGTGCGTTTTGTTCTACAAAAAGAGTCTTGAAACATTTTCCAGGATAAATCTAAATACCAGGTAAGATAATTAGTACAGTTAGTTGGTTGTTCAAGACCAACCATGGTGGGAAAATGTTCAGTATCAATCAATACAATTTTTTTATTTATTTTATCGATCACAAAATTATTGATGTGGGGATCGATTTGTTGTTGCAAAAAATTGCTCAATTCAAGAGCGGTATCACGATTTTCTTTACAGGTAAGTGAAAAGGTATGGCCAATATTAATTTCATCACATACTAATGCGTAGGCAGACGGCAATTCAATTTGATGCGTTGTTCCGATGGTACCTATATTAAAACCGGTGATGGTGAACGATCGATTGTTGCGTGGAATCCAAAACCATTTGCGGGGAAAATCTATTTTGGGTCGCCAATCTTCATTTTTTGCAATGTATTCTTTGAGTCTTTCAAGGTTTTTAATTCGAGTAAAACCACTTAAATAGCGATTTACTCCGCCTCCCATAATAAAAAAGCAACATGACTCAAAACCATAGTCAAACGGTTTGAGAAATTGTTCTGGCGAAGTGATAAATAACTTCAACACAAAAGGATAGTTTCTAAATTTGAGCACTAAAAAGCCGGTTTGTTTTTTGAAATTAAAATCTCGTTTTTTTATTACTTTAAAATGTTTAAATTTTTTTTGTTTTTTATTTTTTATTTCAACCAGTAATGTTTCGATGAGATTGGCAAGTTCAGTTCCATTCACTGATTGTTCAGGATCATAGCGAAATGCGATGTTAGTTGTGGGCAAAAGATGTTGTTTAAAATGAACCGGATCGTATAAATGGAACAACGGTCCTTCTTGAAGGTAGGAACTGGCAAGTTCATATTTCTTTGTTTCGTTTGACCAGTTCGTAAGAAGCACCGGTAGGTGCGGTTCTGGGGTGCGAAATGGACTGCGACCATGAACAGAAATGCAGCAAAGAAAACTGCACAGAAAAACAAAATGTATGTACATTAAAAAACTAAAATACCGCATCATAGAGCAAACGTATCCTTCCTAAATTTACTTTACACGAAAATTAGCTCAAAAGTAAGCCTGGATGGACAATGGGCCGTGATTGTTGATTTTGCCCGAGCCGCTTTGATACGCTTGTTGCAAAAGGTATTTGCTACCAAAAGCGGTGGAGAAAAGGAGTAACGGGGGATTTGCCAAAGAAGGGATGGTCGTAGTAAATTAACTATGTCCTGAGAAATACGAAGCAGAAAAAAGGAGAAACAGAGAGCAAAACCTCAAAAAAAAGGTAGTATACATGAAGCAAATGTGTGATCTTAATAAACATAATCAAATATTGCGACATTTAAGCGAGATTCCGGGTAGAATGATTTCAATTCACGGAAGAGAAAATGTTGCAGCGTTTGTATTGTCCGATTTATGCCATGAAAATGGATTTAATCTTACCCGTGCCGCATTTTTCGTAGACAATCCCGATTTTGATTGTTTTAAAGGAATAGCTGGCGTCCATAAAGGTGACAGTCACGGAATTTCAAATGTTTGGCAGGATGCTGATCAATATAGTTCCTATATGATAAGTTCACCTTTTAATAAGCTAATTCGTTCAATTGAGCAAAAAAGCATGGCCAGAAATGGGCATGATGAAAAAGAAGCAGTGCATAAAATTGCTCACGAACTCAATTTCGTGCAACCTAAACATTATTCGTGGCGAATGAAACATGATAATAAAGGAATTTTTGTATTCGATCATGTGCATGGTGAACTGGAAGAGCTTGCTGAGCATATGCAAAACTGCATTCATCTTTTCAGCTTTTGTCCGATTGGGTAAGGAACGGATCAAGACCTGGCAATGGTTGTTTGCCTACATAGGCAAGGGTTGCTCCACCACCGGTTGAAAGAAAACCAATCTGGTCAGCGACTCCTGCTTTAACTGCAAACGAAACTGAATCACCGCCACCAATGACTGAGTAGGCATGCGAATTGCCAATTGCTTTGAGAAGTTCATTTATTGGTTCTACGGTTTCTGGGTGTTGCGGGAATCCAACTGCTGCATTAAAAAAAATAGTTTGTGCTTGCTCAATATATTTTTTGAGTGTATTGACCGTGTGGGGACCAATCGAAATGCCGTAATAGTTTTTTGGAAACTGTGCAGCCGGCACAAACGAAAGATTCCATGTGGCATCGGTTATGGTTGGCGCAACTAAATAATCGGCAGGAAAAATAAATTTATTTTTATATTTTGTTTGTGCCAGTAATGCATGCACCGATGATAACTGATCGGTTTCAACAAGTGATGCACCAACTTCATGGCCTTCTGCTTTTAAAAAAGTAAAAACGGTTGCCGGGAGCAAAGCAATCGTAGCATCTTGATCAAGCAATGAAGCTATTAATGGAATTTTTGTTTCAATTTTTCCGCCACCGCAGAGAACCAAAAATGGTTGCTCAGGAGAATTGATGAGACGGTTAAGCGCATGAATTTCGCGCTCAATAAGAAAACCAATCGATCGTTTTTCTCGCGGGAAAAACAATGGGGTAAGTGTTAACGAGCTTTGATCTCGATGCACTGTTGCAAACGCATCGTTAATGTAAAAATCACCACATTGCGCAAGTTGTTGTGCAAAATTGTTGTCATGGGTTGTTTCACCAGGAAAAAAACGTACATTTTCCAGTAAAACGAGTGATGAGTTAGATTCATTGCTTAACTCGTGTGCTCGTTGAACCGTTGCTGCAAATCGGACAGAAAAACCTTGTTGTTCAAACCATGAAACTAATTGTTGTGTTGAAAGTGCAGGTTCTTGGTGTTGTGGTCTACCAAGATGTGTTATGAGAATAATTTTTCCTCCACGCTGTGCAATAAATTGCAGCGTGGGGAGCAGTGCACGTAATCTGAAATCGTTTTCGATTTTTCCATTCTTGAGGGGGACGTTGCAATCTGCGCGAACGATGATTCTTTTTTTGTTCACATTAAATTCAGGTAATGTTGAATGCAATGTTGAATAGCGATAATTCATACTCAATTCCTTTTTTTAACGTAACAACAAAGAAAGTTGTAGATCTTTTAGTGTGCGTAATGCAAGAAGAGAAGCTAGCAATGTTAAAAGAATAACGCCGATACCAATGAGTAAAAAATTAAGTGGTTCAAGTTCGATCGGCAAATGTGAAATATAATACACGTCAGGTAATTCAATAAGTGAATAGTTGCGTATTATAAAACCAATGCAATAAGCGCTGAACAGTCCAAACAAACAAGCAGGAATGCTAATGCATGCTGCAATAGTGACGAATAAAAATCGTAACGCGCCAACAGAACAACCCATTGAAAGTAAAATTGCAAGATCACGCTGCTTGTGGCTAATGAGCATGAAGATAAGTGAAATAATAGTCATGCTCGCAACGAGAGCAATGAGTGATAAAATGGTGGTCATGGCATATTTTTCCAAACGCAATGCATCACAAATTGCAGGATATAGATCTTTCCATGAATGTACCTGATAAGGAAGTTGTGAACGCAATTGTGCAATGTATTGTTCTGCATCAACACCAGCAGAAAGTGCAATTGCCGCCGCAGGAAATTCTTGATCAAATAAATCGTCAAAAAAATCGAGAGAGATAATTATCATTGACGCATCAAACTCTTCAATTCCTGTTTTAAAAATCCCACCAATGCGCGCTGTGCTATTTTCAAGTGTTAATTTTCGTGAACTTGTGTGAAATTCATTTGCAAAAAAAAGGTTAAGCGTATCATCAATTGTAACATTCAACAGTTGCGCCAATTTATTGCCAATAACAATTCGTTTATTGTCCAGTGCACTTTGTAATGTCTTGCTTTTGTGCGATGTGATGATCATCGATTCCAGTGCGGTGGTCTGTGCTTCTTGTGATGGATCGATTCCCTTGATGAGTACTGCTTGTGGCAATTCGCGCTGAGTGTTTGATGAAGTAACCAGTGCTTGTGCAGTTTTTGAAATACTAAAAGCAGCAATTTTTTTTGAGTTTCGTTGTGCAAATTGGGCAATAAATTCCGGATCGATCGGTTCTTCGAACGATTCGACAATAATATCGGCATGAATGTTTTTTAATTTTTGATAGGTGGCTTTTTCAAAACCGCGCATAACACAATTGGTGAGCGCGAGTGCACCAGTGGCGATGGCAATAGAAAAAAAACAAATTTTTACCATGCTATTGAGCGTGCGCTGGTGCGTAGCTTCCAATAAATAACGATGAGCAAGGAGAGAAATGAGATGAAACATTGGTGATGATCTTTTCTTGTCAAGAATGGACTATTTTTTTAGGCTACGTAACGAACTTCTACCTTAGCATAAAAAAAAGAGGCACATTTATGAAGATACCAAATGGTTTGGCCGCGCTCGTTTTGTTTACTTTGTTTCTTCCCGGATGCCGGTACATTAATTGGGCAAAGGAACAACTTCCTCAAGGGCGCAAATTGACGTATGACTCAAACATTGTGCGTCGCAATATTCGATCGCTGCATATTTATGATCAATTCGACACCTTAGCACACTTTGATGCGCTGTGGCTTTCAGATGAAGTACGCTGTATGTATGCTCAAGTATATGCACAAAAGCATGGATTGTGTGACGAACGCTATGAAGAATTTGAACGCCGCCAACTTGAAGAAAATAATTATTATATTTCTTTTTATCTGCTTGCAGCAATTTCAGATGATGGCAAAACAGCACTCAATGATAAAAATTCGGTATGGTCAATTTATTTAGAGATTGATGGTTGTGTCTATCAACCGGTGGAAATAAAATTAATTGATGAACTTGCTCCTGAATATCAACTATTCTTTGGTATTCGTCTTACCAATTTTAAAAAGAGTTATTTAGTCAAATTTGATGCGCGTGATATTGATGGCGAATTTTTGATTGATTCAACAACGAAATATATTGATCTTTGGTTTAAAAAAGTTGATCGCCAAGCAGGAATGCGTTGGTATTTATCACCAGAAGGATGGGTGTTGCCGGTGAGAAAAAAAGATTGCGATATTCTTTCATATGATTTACGAACATAAAATGGAGATATAATGCACATCTCATTAGTGATTGGTGCCGATCATCGCGGCTATGAACTCAAAGAGTTTCTAAAAAAACAAACGCAGTTTAGTTTAATCACCGTTTCATGGATCGATGTTGGTGCACCAACAAGCGAACGGTCAGATTATCCGGTTTTTGCCGTTGCTGCAGTGCACGAAATGCAGCAGCAACAAGCACATGGTGGCGTGCTGCTGTGCGGTACCGCAGTAGGTATGGCAATTACAGCAAATCGATTTGCCGGCATCTATGCAGCGGTGGTGTGGAAACCTGAAATTGCGCGTTTAGCAAAAGAAGATGACAATGCCAACATGATTGCGCTGCCCGCAGATTATTTGACGCAAGCACAAACATTTGAATGTGTGCGCGAATGGTTGTCAGCGCAATTTAAAGAAGGCCGCTACAAAAAAAGAATTGAATTAATTGATGCGATAAAATAAAAAAGAGAGCAGTTTTTTTAAGCTGCTCTCTTTTATGAGTTTTTGTGAATAAATTATTCAGATGTTGAGATGCCTTTTTCTTTTAATTCTTCTGCGAATTTTATGTAATGATCCATGGCTGCATCATTAAATGAATCGGGACTTTGTTTATATGGAATCTTTTCTTCAACAGAACTGTTTTGATCAGCTTGAGAAAAAATCTGCACATAGAATTCAATGATATTATCGTATTTCACATTGTTTGCTTCAATTACCGTGTGTAATTCTTTTGCTTTTTGATCAAGTTGTGCAAGTTGATTGCTGTATTCTTCTAAAAATGCAAGAACCTGGGCACAGTGTGGATATCTTTTTTTATCGTATCCAACAGATCGAGAAGAATGTGCTATTCCGCAACCTTCAGCTAATAATACTTGGTTGTTAAACGTATCTATATGGGGTTGTCGATTACTGTAGCCGAGAACTCGATCGCATAATTCTATAGGTTTTATTTCATCAGCAAGTGCTTCGGTTATAAATGTTTTACCCGATCGTGAAGGACCTGCAAGTAAATAACCAGCAGCAAAATGAGATGAAAAAAGGCCAGCACTAAAAAGTAACAATATTAATTTTTTCATTAATTATCCTTGTGATTTTTTGCTGCAGTTATTTTATCAAGTAGTTGAATTGCTTCTTGATCGAGCTGTTTTACTTGTTCTTTGTAAAATTCTAATTGATCTTGAAGTTGTTCGAACCGTTTCTGATATGGTTCCATTAGTTCATTGGGTATTAGATACTTACAAGGCAATAATTCGCGTGTCGATACTTTGGTGAGGTCATCTAAAACTTGTTTTTTTGAGTTGTAACGGGTCAAAAAATCAAGAACTGTTGCACAATGTGGTTTTTTTAAATTCAATTCATCACTAACTTTGTTCAAATGAGGGAATCTAATGTCAGAAAGAGGTACACCGCATCCTTCAACCAGCAGCTTTTCATTTGTAGATAGCTCATCAAAAGTTGGACGCATATTCCAATTATTAGGTTGAGCAAAACAACATGCATTAAATAATAGTGATAATAAAAGTAGTTTTTTCATTAATTATCCTCAATCGTTATGAAACTGCAGGCGCAGTTTCAAGTGCTGATTGTTCAGCTGCCGTTGTGGCAGCTATTTCAGATTCTATTTTTTTTCCACTCAATAAATATTCAAGTTCATCACCTGTTAAGATGTAATATTTTTCAAGTGCAGCGACAATGAGTTTGAGCTTATCGATGTTTTGTGACAACAACTCGCTCACTTTTGCCTCACACTCCTGCACCAATTTGTACGCTTCATTATGCATTTGTGTACGCACTTCTTTTGGCAATTGATCTTCTTTCATCCCTTTAAAGGTGATGTATTTTGCCATTGCCAACGCTTTTTGATTATCGTGGCGGTGGTAGGTGTAGGCAGTGTTGCCCAGCAACAATTTTTCTGCTGCATAACCTGCAAGATCGATGGTGCATTCTGCAATCAGATCTTCATGGCTACTAAAATTGCCAGAACGTTCTTTGCGAATGGTGAACATTTTACCATATTCAACCGATTCTTGTTTTTCTTTTTCATCAACATATTTCATCCACACCGGTTCTTCTTTAGGTTTTACGTTTACTGGGCAAATAGTTACTTTTGCAACGGCAAGTGAACTATTGAGCAATGAAGCTGCTAACGCATGTCCTGCTTGATGCACTGCAATCAATTTTTTTTCTTCCGGGCTAAGGCGCGGATCTTCATGTAAAATTAAACGAATTTCTTCATCAAATGCACGTTCAAGATGTGCAGCATTAAGTGTGGTGCCTTCTGCGCGCGCATATTGCAGCGCGGTGATGATGATTGAACGCAGTCCTTCAAATGAAATATTTTCCGTTTCTTTTGCTAACTTGTAAATATATTCAGGATCAACGGTCATAATGCTGCGTTTATCAAGTTCTTTTACCAAGAACAATGCACGTTCTTCAAAAGTTGGGTGAGTGAACCACAACGTTTTTTCAAAACGGCCTGGTTGCAACAGTGCAAAATCAAGATTTTGTGGCGCGTTCGTTGCAGCCAATACAATCACTTGGCGAGAATTATCATTGCTCATCATTGCACCACTCATTGCAGTCAACAATTCAGACAACAATTGTGCATTGCGGTCACGTTGTGCACCGAGCATATCGATTTCATCAATAAAGAGAACGCACGGAGCATTGAATTGTGCATAAGCCATTACTTTAGAAATACCAATTTCAAGTACTTCAGCTGCAGTGAAGTTAAGATAATTAAATTTATCGGTAATCCCTTTGAGTGCCAATGCATCTTTAATTTCACCAGCAAGCGCTTCGGCCATAAATGTTTTACCTGAGCGTGAAGGGCCTGCGAGTAAATAGCCGGCCGCAGGAACAATACCAGCGCGATCAAAGCGTTCATGATCACGAATATATTCAACAACGCGTGTTAATACTTGTTTGATATGACCTTTACCAATCACATCACTAAAACGGTAACGAGGATCGCGGTTCCAGGTTTCAATTTTGCGAATAACCGGTCCACCACGCAAATAGCTGCGGAGAATTTCCCACTGTTTGCCGGTCCAGTTTTTGATACCATTAAATTGGTTTTTTGCAACATCGCTAAACATATTCCAGGTAAGCATTGCAGGCAGTATAAAATTAGCTATACCAATCTCTTTTAAATAGAGGGCAATAGTACCGGGTGCTTTTAATTTATCGAAATTCACCACATGGTTTTTATCATCAAATCGCGGAAACTCACCCGTGTATCCTTGAAGTAATTTGATAAAATCGCTTTTAACAATTGTTTCGGGTTCAATGATATCTGGTTTTGCTTGAGCAAGTTGATTCAGTGTGTCTGCAATAACATTTTCTGGTATTGCGTTCTGTTGTAATGCAGTTTTTATTTTTGCGAGATCTTGCAGTTCAGATCTTATATGTTGTTCAAATTTTGGGTTAGGTTGTTCGTTGCGAATGCTTGAAATTAAAAACCACAAAAATGCCGATCCTAAAAGTGCTAATCCCGCGCGCGGTAAAATGCGATGATCAACAACAAATTTTTCAGCGCGGCGGTACACTTGATTTAATTTTGAAAGGCCAACACTGGTAGCTTCAGCTTCTACGATTTTCAGTAATTTTTCATTTTTTTCAGTAAAGGCACGAATTTCATCAAAAGAAATTTCTTGATTACCAATTGCGCGATTGATTGCTGCATCAAGATCGAGTTGTTTAAATTCTGTAAAACTATTTTTTACTAATGATTGGATATGTTTTGCTACTTGTTCAAAAATAATATTGAGAATTTGAATAGTTTTGGGATCATTAAATTGAGATGCGCCAGCTTGTAATTGAATTACTAAGCCTCGAATTTCTTTGAGGTGTTCAAGCGCTTCAGTTTTCTTGCAGCCGCGCACCTGATTGTTATTGATCACTTGCGCTAAAAGTTCTAATACAAAATCTAATTTTTTATAGAGTTCAAGCGTAGGGCGTAAATGAAGTTCTAATAAATCTTCTTGTAATTGTTTTTGAGCAACGGTTGTTTCTTCCTGTTTTTCTTCAATTACTTGTTCTTGTGATGGTATTTGGCTGTTTTGATCATCTGCATAAAGAGGACCAAAGCCCGATTGCGCAGTAAGGAAACCAAGGCAATAAAGTGCCCATTTAATTCTACTAGAAAATTTCATGAAAATTTACCCTTATTTTTATCGTACCATTTATTCTAAATATTGTACTGAATTATTCTATCTGAAATGGCAAAAACTGTCAACGAGGGGGGGCTCGCTTTAGGCTATGGCACGGGGTAAATAAAAAACCCTCAGGCCTAAAACCTGAGGGTTGGATAGTTCTGTTTTTGTTTGCAGTTCTTAGCAGGCGAAAGATGTATTTTCTGCAATGAAATCTGTTCCGGTCTTTTTTACTTCTTTAAGGAACTCTTTAATGATATCTGTTGCAAAAACAGCGACGATAGCTTTCATTATGTCTTCAATAGTTTTGCTATAGCATGAACTGATTGCTTTCACCACCGATTTCGCGTTATTCGCGGTTTCGTCGGTTGATGTTGTTGTAGCGGTCGCTGAGTTTGTATTAGTTGTTGCAACAGTTGCTTTTTTCTCGATTTTTTCATCGACTTCAGAAAGCTTATGGTATGCCATGAGAAAGCCTATGGCAAAACAAAGAGGTGCAACTTTTTTTACCACAGAACATATGGTGGAATTTTGAGCATTTAAGCTTGTTGGAGCAACAACAGCGGTTGAAGCTTCATCGTTTTTTGTTTGCATTTGGCAACATGGAGTTTTGTCTTCGCATGGTCTCATTTCATTTGCGCAATCTACTGCTGAGCAATCATTCATGCATTCATTTTTTTTGTTTTCAGAATCGCATGGAAGTGTGACCGTGTCAGCAAGAATGACACCATTCATTGATGAACCAATTAATAATGCATAGAACAATTTGAAAAATAATTTCATCGCTTTGCCTTTTTATAAGGGAGTTATTTATACTATTACTAACAATCGCGTATTAAGGTACATGACTCTTAATTTATTTGTCAATTAAGATCGCATGAGCTAAAAATTACCATAAAAAAATTTTTATAAGGATCAAAATGTCGCAAAACAAAATTATTAAGATTGTTGTTGTAATGGCAATTGTGCTTTTAGGCGCGAGTGGTGCAAGTGCATTAATTTGGCATTGGCGATCGCAACCAACTATTGATATGCGAAAAGCATTAGAAACGAATGATATCGTTCCGCTCATTATTGTCGGTTCAGGGCCAGCAGCATTAAGCGCTGGATTGTATGGTGCACGCGCAAAAATTAAAACGGTGGTAATTGCGGGCAATGAACGTGGTGGTGCATTAACCAAAACAAGTTATATTGAAAACTGGCCTGGACGAACAAAAATTCTCGGAACCGATTTAATGAACGATTTGCAAGAACAAGTGCAGCAATTTGGTGTTGAAATAATTAATGATTCAGTAGTTAAAGTAGATTTTAATGTGTGGCCTTTTGAACTTACCACCGAAAATGGTAAAACATTGCGCGCACTTACCGTTATTATTGCAACCGGTTCAACACCGCGAACGTTAGGAATTCCAGGAGAGAAAGAATATTGGGGAAAAGGGGTCACTACGTGCGCAGTGTGT
Organism: Candidatus Babelota bacterium; assembly: GCA_022707425.1. Classification (GTDB taxonomy): domain Bacteria; phylum Babelota; class Babeliae; order Babelales; family JACPOV01; genus JACPOV01. Next base: position 66,806 of record JAKJAQ010000006.1, on the reverse strand, counting down.
GATGCACCATTTCATAAAGACAAAGAAGTCATTGTTATTGGGGGTGGTGATTCTGCCATTGAAGAAGCGGTTCAATTAGCTTCATATGCAAAAAAAGTTACCATTTTAGTACGCGGTGCAAGTATGAGAGCGGCAGCATCGATGCAAGATCGTTTGCACGAATACCCTTCAATCGAAGTAAAATTCAACTCGCAAGTTCGTTCAGTAATTGGTGATGGTTCGCAGGTGACTGGTGCAGAAGTGTTTGACAGTAAAAGCGATACGTTATCTACGATGCCGGTGAGTGGAGTATTCTTAGCAATTGGGCATGATCCAAACAGTAAATTATTTAAGAAATTTTTAAAAATTGATGCAGAAGGCACGATCGCTATGTCCGATCGTACGCAAGCAACTTCACTTAAAGGCATATTTGCCGCAGGCGATGTGACCGATCATCGTTATCGGCAAGCAGGCGTTGCTGCCGGTGATGGCATTAAAGCAGCGCTGGATGCAGTAGCGTTTTTACAAGAACATGGTTTTTCTACCAACATTGCGGCGCAACTAGAAAAAAGATATGTTTCTGGGGTTCCTGAAGAACGAGCCGAAATTCCACTCATGAAAACAGTTGCAGAAATTAAAGACATAATCGATGCGGCACAAGGATTAGTAGTTATTGATTTCTATGCACCACATTGCCCAAGTTGCATGCGTATGCTGCCCGCAGTTGAAGCAGTAGCACACCAATTTGCAGACCAAGTGGCATTCTTAAAGGTGGATACCAGCATTTCTCCTGAAATTGCGCAGGAATATCATGTGCCAACTATTCCATGCATGTTAGTATTCAATGAAAAACAACTGGTGGCTCGCTACAATCAATCAATGAGCAGAAAACAACTTGAAGAGTTTATTTTAAAATTGCTTAAAGATTCATAAGAATTTCATCATTTTCATAAATCCAGTCTTTTTTGATACAAATGAGTCAAAAAAGACTGGATCTTCAATTTCGACCCATTTCTTTTCATGCCAATCACCCGATTTTCGTAATTGCTATTATTGCAAATAGAAAACTTTTGATGCTAAAATTTTTATAAAGATGCCTCAATTGGTTTTATTAAAAGGAAATAGTGTGGTACGAATAATGGTCTATTCACGGCTCATGCCCATTTTCCTTTGTTTAATAGGGTTTTTTTGCCCTTTGCGCGCTGAATTGAGCCCAATCATGCCCGATGCAATCCTATTGGAAAATCAGAAGAAATATTTGGATGGTGGCTCAATGGAGTATGTAACGTTTTATGCTCATCGGGGTGTTAATGGTCAAATAATTGCTCGGCATGGACTTTTAATGAAAAAACCAAAAGCCAAAGCAACCATTTTAGTGTGCCATGGCTTTATGTGTAATAAATTCGATATTGGTTTTTTGCGGCGCATGCTTTTTCCTGAATATAATGTGATGATGTTCGATTTTCGTGCACATGGTGAACATATTGCACCAGATCATTGTTGTACTTTCGGTCGTGATGAAGCTCTTGATGTAGCTGGTGCTGTTTCTTATATTCGTTCGCGAGAAGATTTAAATCAATTACCACTTATTGCGTATGGATTTTCAATGGGTGCAGTTGCTGCTATTCAAGCTTATGCTGATGCGATTGAAAATCAAGATGGAAGCAGTGAGCAGAAAAAATTATTTGATGCACTCATTCTTGATTGCCCGTATGACAAAAGTGAAAATATTTTAAAACGATGCATGGAACATTTAAAAATTAGTTTATTTGGTTATACATTTGATGTGCCAGGCCGCAAATGGCTTGAAAAATATGCATTTAATCCGTATGTACAATCGTTCATAAAAACAATTCTTAAAACGGTTGCACACATGGATGCAACAGCAACCAATACCTATATTTATCCTATTAGTCCTTCAGATTCTATAAAAAAAATTACGGTACCTTGTTTTATTATTCATTGTTACAACGATGAAAAAGTGACCGTGCAAGCAGCTCATAATTTATATGATAGTGCGAGTGGGTATACACGTTTATGGATCACAAAAGGTCGTCATCATTTTGATTCGATTTTTTTCAATCCAGATAAATATGCATACAAAGTAAATAATTTTATTAAGCAAGTATTAAATGGAGATCTTGCGAAGAAAAAACAACAAAAAAAGGTAGTATCGGATATCAAAATTCAATAAGGGGATAACTATGAAACGGTTAGGGATAACTATTATTTTAAGTATGTTATGCATTAATGGTATTAATGCAGATTTTTTTGCACCACGGACGATTGATAAATTTAACACCGTGCTTAACGAACATGATTTAGCAGTTGTTTATTTTAATCAATATGATTCAGATGAATCGGCTGTAGAATTTGATCAAGTTGAACAAATGAAAGCAGCATTTATTAAATTAAGTAATCAAGAGCGGTACCAACAAGCGCGTGTTGCATTTATATCGGTCAATCTTGATCGTGGCTCAGAGATCGCCAAACAATTTAATATTGATGATGATGAGCCTTCAGTTCTCATGATTGTTAAAAACGGCCAACCATTGCAAAATCGAAAAGGTTTTTTATCTGGACAAGCAATGAAAGATTTTATTGAAACTTATTTGGGAAGTTCGATAAGCAAAATTGCGCCAGTGATCAAAACGCAAAGGAAAGTTATAAGATATACACGTCCTGTGCGTGAGCGGCGCGTTGTACGTTATTCATATCCTGAATATTACGATGATTATGATTACTATCCTTCATATTATCCATATGGAGGATATTACGGTCGTCGCTATTGGGGACCAGGATTTGGCGTAGGTGTTGGCTTTGGTGGTCGACGCGGTGGCGTTGGATTCGGTTTTGGTTGGTAAATAATTTTTTTACCGTTGAGCAAAAAAAGGCATTTCTAATTGGAATGCCTTTTTTTATGCAGTAATCATTGCGACACAAAAAATAACTGTGATACGCTGCAGCCAAACAAGAAAAATTTATTTACGCTTGGTGGGAGAGTGTATGAAAAAATTTGGCATAAAAATAAGTGTTCTCATTTTATTGTTAATGAGCGTGTCTTCAGTTATCTATGCGATGGAATTTGCGGGAGAAGCAGTTGAAGGAGCTGCAGAGCGAGCTGGTCTAGAAGGAGCAGGTGAATTAACTCCAGAAGCAATTAACTCGATGGCAAAAACAGTCGCTGATGGCATGGGCGTTTCGGTTGAAGATATTGGGAAACTTCCTGAAGAAACACAACAAGCGTTCAAAGATCAACTGACCAAAGCATTCGAAGATTCTGGTATTTCGATTAAAAATGGACAATTTGAAGTCGACTTTCCAAAAACGTTACAAAGCAATTTGAGCACAGCGAAAATAAATTTTATTTCTGATGTTAAATCGATTGCACAAGAACAAGGATTTTCTCCTTTAAAACAAGAAACATTAACAAAGTTTGGTGCAGAGGCAGATGTTTTGGCCAACTTTCCCGAAAAAACAATCGTTCCAGAGCCAACGGGGTTTAGTGCACCTACAACTGTTGAAACTCCCGGCGAAAAAGCAATCACCGATGCTGAAACTGCGGTAGAAAATGCAAAATCTGACGTTGATTATGCCAAAACACAACTTAAAGATGAAACATCGATTAAAACAAGTGAAGAGAATTTAGTCAAAGCAAACACGCAACTTGACACTGCTTATCAAGAAGACATAACTCAAAAAGAGACGACGCTCAAACAAGTACAAAGCAATGAGAATACGGCACAAGAAAAATTAACTACTGATAAAGCAAAAGGTGCTGACCAAAATACGATTGAGCAAGATAAGCAAGCAGTAACTGATGCGCAAGGAAAAACGACTGAGGCAGAACAAAAAGTAGTAGAATCTAAGCGAACTCAGGCCCTCAAAGAATATAAAAAGGCAACAAGTGAGTATGAGGCTGCACAAAAAAATGTTGAAACTGCAAAAAAAGAATTAGCTGATGCGCAAGATAAAGTCGCTGCTCAAAAAAAATTAAGTGACGCACAAGAAGAAGAACGAGTTACAAAAGATGCTTATGATGCTGCAAAAAAAGATTGGATTGAAAAATCGGATCGTTTTGAAGCGCTGGGGCTTAAAGCAAAAGAAAAAATTGTAGGTATCATCAAAGAACAACTTATTTCCAACTTGATTGCAGGTTTTACGTTTGCAATTCCTAATTTTGTGATTGGACCGATACAAGAAGAAATGGCTAGAAAAGCACAATACAGCCAATTGCAACGACCACAACGATTTGGTAATGTGTGGATGCAAATTCCGATCAATTTAATTAATTATTGGGCACCACTTTCATCAAAACCGTTTTATGTTGGCATCAATCAACCTTCAACCACTGAAGTTTCGCAAAGAAATGCTGATGCAGATACTGATACATTTTTGCAAAATGCAAACTATTTTGTTTCAATTACCGATTATGATGATTATGTAACTTCTGCAATTACTGATGCAAATTTTTCAAATCAAATGGTACATCTCAACACCGGATATCATTTTATTGGTGATGGATTACCAGTTGATGCAAAAAGTCAGACAATTCCGTTTTTAAATGCTGATGATCGCAGCAGATTTAAACCGTTACAATATCATCTTGATGAAATGGCTGGCACAGTTGCACATGGAATAAGTGGCGAAGTTTACGAAGAAAATCGTAATCAGCAAACTGGTTACAAAGGAAGTCAGATAATTGCTGATCAACTTGATCAGGAAAAAAATCAAACAAGTTTATATGCACTTCCTACTGGTTATTGGTACGGAAAAGTGCTTGATGGTGCAATTGCTGTTTTTTCTAATTCAGCGCCGTTTGGTTCATTTAAATTATCTGCATTTAAAGCACTTTCATCCGATCAAATGAAACAGATTGCAAACGGACAACCGGTACAAGGTGCAAAAAATTATCCGTATATTGCGTGGAGTGTTCCACCCAAAGGATATGTGTATCAAACACAGGATACGCCCGACATGCAAGCGATTATTAAACAATTGGGACCAAATAATCCGCTTAGCAAAATTGCAACCGATTATGTTATTTTATATCAAGACTCCCAAGATCCATTGGCACCATTGCTGCTCCCTTCAGGGATAGGTTCTCAATTTGGTACACCAACCTATCAATTGAATCCGAATGCTAAAGATTTTCAATTGGTGAGTTTGCTTTCTGGTAAAATGTACACAATTGATGGTAAGGCAACGGTTGCAACGCCAGATTTTGTGAAAAATATTATGTCATTCATCGATCCTGACATTGGTGAACAAGTTTCATGGATGCAAAAATTTTATCAAGATCAGTGGACAGTTGTTTCGCAACAATTAAAATATGGACCGTTTAAATTTGGTGGTGCACAATTTTCGATTGATAAAACATTAGTTGATAAAAATATTTTTATTTACAAAGTCGATTCACCATTGCTTGAAAATGGTGCGAACGATTATGTGGTGGCGATTGGTCTTGATGAAAATAAGAAACCAATTGTCGTACAATTACCCAATGACAATGTAATACTTTTTGTGAGTCTGATAAGTTCGAGATTTTATGATAGTAGTTTTTCACCGTATATGAAGAATGTTACTTTTTGGGTGTATAAAACGGCGCTTGGCAATTTTATTCTCGCAACTGGAGCACAAGATACACAGAAAGGGCAACCGTTGTTTTCAGGAACAGCGCCACAATATTCGGTGTTTATGGATCCTGAATTAAATCCAACCAAACCAACAACAGATCAACAAGCTATTTTAGTAAAAGCTGGAGCGCAAACAGCACAAGGTGACCCAACGGCAGCAAGTAAAGTATTACCATTACCTGAACAATGGGCATTATCAAATCAAGGTCTTTTTGTTGATCGCACGAATAATGTTCATATTGGTGATCTTTTGGCATCAAGTGCGCCGGAAATTCGCTCGATGCTTGATAGTGTGCATACCAGTTGGAAAGCAGCAGTATTGCAAGATCCACAATTATTTAAAATTGAATTGGGGCCCTATCGATTCACCACCGATTTAGTGCGCAACATTTTATTGTATGCAACGGGAATTCCTGATGTAAAAAATGGTAATTATATCTATACCTCTGCCCAATATCCTGGTGAATTTTTAGCACTTTCAAGTGATACTGATGGTGCAGCACCGGATTTTGCAACCGAATATAATCTATCTTCACCGCAACGGTACGCAATCAGTTTGTCAAATGGCAATGTTTATGATGGTCAAGCGCAAGGGCAATCGGTAAAAACACTGATGACAATTGACCAACTTGTGCAAAAAGCGCAGCGGACACCGTTCTTGCCAACATTGCTCAGTAAAATTAAAACATCAGAGAGTGCTTATGAGGAATCACTAGGGCAGCAACAATATGGACCTGACACTGAATTTGGAAGATTCAAATTTTATATTAATCAAGATGATTTAAAAAATGGTTATTTTGTGTATGGTGATGCAACATCGATTAAAGATCCATTAAGCATGGATCCGAAAGCGCTTGGAAGCAGCATCACTAATTATTTTGTCACCATTGAAGGACCCGTTGAAGATGCAACTAAATGGATTTATGGCAATAAATTAGGACCAAATACCACCTTGGTATTAAGTTTAGTTACCGGTGCATTGTATGATCGTGGCGGTACGTTCCAACAAAACTTGCGCATGTTTGGTCAAGGTCTTGATATTACTCAAGGATTTATTGAAAAAATATTTGCCTTGCTTGAAAAAACATGGGGACAAAGTTTTGGTAACAGTGCATTAAAATCGCGCATTGTTGCTTTAACGCAAAGCGCTTATGACACGATTCAAAAAGAACGTGAACAAATTGCAAGTGAACAAGAAGCTGAAGCAAGATTATACGCACCGTTAAACGCAAACTTAAAAGCGAATCTTGATAGTGCTGCATTTGTTCAAGATTTTGTAACCATGACCCCACCGCGCTACATAAAATCGTATAACAACAAATATTATTTTGTCTCACCAGATTCACCAAAAGTGTACATTGATTATAATGTTGGCGATGCCGGGAAAGATAATAATGTTGGTATTAGTTATGATGGTCAAGGAAATGCAGTCGCCCGTTTGACCGGGTGGGCTCTTGCTAATCTGCGTGCCTATGCGGGCATTGTGGTGAATCCTGATGGTTCACAAAAACTCGATCTAGCTTCTGATCATCCTGCAATTCCAATTGATTCAATGATTAAAGTTGAAGCTGGCGGTCTTGAAAAAATGATAGATTTAGCACGCATGAATATGCGCAGTGCGTATAATGCGTATCTTAAGAGCCCAACAAATACCACGCTTAATCAGGCGTATTTGGATGCAGCAATTAAATATAATACCTTTAAATTGTTAGCGGAAAGTGCACAAGCAATTAAAAATGCTAATTTACCTACATCGCCAAAATTAAGTTATGAATTTTATTATAACAGCGCAATCAGTGCATACTTTGTTAAAGTAATAATGGGAACCAAGCAATATTACATTGATATGATTGCCGGCTATGTATTTAATCTTGATGGCAAACCGCGGTTACGAGAAAATCAAACATTTATTAATAAAGATTCAACAAAGAAAGATCTATTCTTTACCGGTCAAGATTCGCAAGGATTGTTCACCGTTGTATTCATTGGCAATGATGGACTTTATCATACCTGGACAACCGCAACGATTGTTCGTGCTGCAGATGGCAAAAGCTACAAATACACGGTTGGCAATAATGATGATGGCAGTATTGCTTATATTGTACAATCATTAAACGATGATGGCAGTGCAAAACAGTATGATATTTGGATACAAGATGCACTTACTGAACAACTTGAACTTGTTGCTACGTATTTGCCGGGAGTGTTGTTCGATTCTCAAATGCGTTACGCACGAACAAATGGAACCTATGTTTCTGCCGATAATCCACTCAATCCTGTTTTAATTGTGTGGGATGGAAATGCAGACCTTGCATTGCAGATGATACTTTATAAACAGAATTTAATAACGCTAAAATCGTCGGGTGCTAATCAATATACCGGTTCATACACTAAGAGCGATGGAACAACTGGCGCAATCACGGTTACTAAACAACAAAAAGCATTTTCTACGTTGGTGACTGCTCATTGGTTATCAATTGTTGATGGTGGCATCACCTACGATTATCTCTATGACACCAGTATTTTAGATCCTGATGAACCAACAACCTGTCCAATTGGTGCAAGTGCACTTGAGCGTTTAAAATTGAGTTATTGGAAACTTTGTGCATGGAAATTAAATGCGGTAATTGATACCAAAGGATTAAATCGTTTAGTCAACAATGTGCCAACCGCTGATAATTTGGCACCCGTTGATCTGAGCATGATTAAAAATATTCCGGCAAATAAAGATGTACAAAATATATTGCAAACAACGGTAAACAGAATATTTTATGATCCCGCACATGATCGTTATCTTTTCTTACTTTCTGGTGCACAAGATGTTGGCTGGTCATATTATCAAGACCGACTCAATGGATGGTATGTAGATTTAGCAACCGGCATTTTATTTGATCCAACAACCGCTTCTGTTGGTGCCTATCCAACTGTTGCCTTTATGCCAAGCCAACTTGATACGTTGCTTGCACGGTTAGGTGTTTCGGTGACCCCCGTACAAGATCCGAACGGAAAACTTGCGTATGATCAATTTGGTAATCCTTTAATGATCAATAAGGTGCAGGCAAAATTAAAACCTGGTCTTGTGTATAAAGGTGCGATTAAAAAATCTGCACCTATTTTACCAATCATGCGATAAAAAACGTACTCTGTGTGCGATTGACAAATGGCCGAGTAGAAACTCGGCCATTTTTTGATATACTGTAACCAGTTTTGAAAAAAAATGTGTGAATGAGTTAGGACCAGTATGATTACGTTTCGTTTTGCAAGTTGTTGTTTGGCAGAATCAAAAGCGCTAAGCCTTGCTTTTTTTATCGCGAGCGAGCAACCATTTTCTAAAGAATTAGAAGAAGTTTCTCGTCGTTATTTTCCGGCACTTGAAGCCTATTTAAAGCAAGTTGATTTTTCTGGACAGCAAGGAAAAGTTGCACCAATAGCAATTTCAGTTAATGGTCAGCCTAAAACAATTTTTTGTGTAGGCCTTGGTAAGATTAACAAACACAACAAGATTGATATTGAACAATTTCGCCGTGCATGCGGATCGTTAGTTCGTGCAATGCAAAGTAGAAAAATTGATGCATGTTCTCTTGATCTGCCAGCCGCAACTCTCTTTGGGCAATCAGATTATTATGTTGCAGAACAAATGGTCATTAGTGCCTCGATGGCTGCATACCGTTTTGACGATTTTATTTCTGATCAAAAAAACAAGGTGCGCAAAGAATTGTCGATTGATTGTTGCGTATCGGCTCATGCAAATCGTCAAGAACTTGAAGACGGTATTGCGCACGGCTCAATTATTGCACAAGCAATTAATAAAGTTCGCCACTGGGTTGATACACCACCGTCACGTTTAACGCCAGCTATGTTGGCCGGTTATGCGCAAGATGTTGCCAATGAATTTGGTTTAAAAGCGACCGTTTTTGGTGAAAAAGAAATTGTGGCAATGGGCATGGGCGGTTTAGGTGCTGTTTCTGCCGGTTCGCATGAAGATTGTAAGCTTGCAATTTTAGAATATCGTACTGCAAAAAATGATGCACCAACAATTGCGTTTGTTGGTAAAGGAATTACCTTTGATTCAGGTGGATTGAGCATTAAACCTGCAACAGCGATGGAAACCATGAAAGATGACATGGCTGGCGCAGCGGCAGTTATTGGTGCAATGCAAGTTCTTGCGCAGTTCAAACCAGACGTGAATATTATTGCGTTGATGCCAACTTCTGAAAATTTACCAAGTGGTACCGCAACCAAACCCGGTGATGTTATTCGTTTTTACAACGGAAAAACAGCAGAAGTAAAAAATACCGATGCTGAAGGGCGACTCATTTTGGCCGATGCACTTGCCTATGCAGTAAAGCATTACAAGCCAGATGCAATGATTGATATTGCTACATTAACTGGCGCATGCTCCTATGCACTTGGGCCATTCTTTACCGGATTAATGACGCAGCATGATGATATGGCACAGCGAATTGAAAAAGCAGCACAATTGACTGGTGACCGCGTTTGGCGTTTGCCGATGGACAACGATTTTAAAGCAGCTGTGCGTGCCGATGTTGCTGATTTGTGTAATAGTGGTAATGCAAAATATCGAGCAGGTGCCATTACTGCAGCATTTTTCTTGCAAGCGTTTGTGGATGAAACACCGTGGGCGCATCTAGATATTGCAGGTTCAGCATTTGCGGTTCCTGATATTAGTTACTATGACACTGGTGCAACTGGTGCAGGAATGCGTTTGCTTGTTGCGTTGGCGATGAATTGGACAAAAACAAAATAACATACATGGAAAAAATAATGATGAAATTAAATTTAGTTGCAGCAATGCTTTTGATTGCAACAGCTGCATGTGCGTATGAAGAAGAAAACTTTTTGGGACCACGCTGGGGTGATCGTTCAGTCAAATTAAAAATAAAATTAACTAACAAAGATAATTGGGTTAAGAACCCGAAGCAAGTTGAAGAAAGAATAAGAGAAATAGAAGAACAACGAGCTGACTTAGAGGTAATGCAATCTGTTAAAAAAGAAGAACTAGCACAAGGAGTTGTTGAACAGAAAAATGAACTCGAACAACTACCAACTAATGGCGTGAACGAGATCAAGCGTGATGAATTTGTAAATGAAGTTGGTAGCACTCATATTCCATCCATACCACAAGAAATGTCTTTTTTTGAGCGTCACCAAAAGAAAATTATCATTGGTGGTGTGATCGTTGCTAGCTTGTGTGGTTTTGGTTGGTATTCAACGCATCATTCAAAATAAATTATTTTTTTACTATTTATAATCAAAAGGGATACTCATGATACATCATGGAGTTAATGCAAAAAGAGAGAGAGTATTAAGCATTGGTTTAGGGATGGTTTTCGCTTTGAACGCGTTTTCATTGAGCGCAATGGGCGATGAAAATTTAAGTAAATCTGTTGAAGAAGCAAAGAAAAATGAAAGTAATGAGATTAATTTTGCTTTGCATGAAACACTTGAAAATACAGCTCATGAAGCATGGATCAAAGCGAAAAATATGATGCAGAAATTTGGTTTCGGTCCGCGTGCTGATGAAAATACGGATACGAACAATTCATCTGTAGCTTCTACCCATAATTCAGTATCCGCTCCGCAAGTCTCTCAAGCAGCTGTAACGTTAGCAGCTGAGAACATAGAACAAAAAATAGAAGCTGTAAGAGTTATTGAAACTCAGAATAGCAATCAAGCAGCAGTTGCAGCCGCTTCAGCTCCGAAGATTGATACAGCGGAAGAACCAAAGAATAATAATAACAATCAGGAATCTACTCAAAATCAAGAATCAGTGAATAAAGATAGCTGGTTTAGTTTCAGTGCATTAGGACACAACCAACAAGTATTATATGGTGCAGGGGCGATCGGCGTATTGGCAATTGGTACCTTCTGCTACGTGCTTTACAAAAAAGGTACGTTGAGAAAAATTGGTGTTTCGATGAAAAATCATCCATGGTGTGCAGCGGCAGTTACCGGTGTTGCAGGTCTTTCTGCAGCAGCAGGGGCTCTGTACTTGGCTGGTGCAGATAAAGAAATGGTAATGAATTTTTTTGATGGCGTAAAAACCAAATTGCAAAACTTTCCACAATTGGTGAAAAATGCAATACCATCTCTTCCAACATTTGGCAATCAAGAAAAAACAGCATAACTAAGCGTTTTTTCTAAAAAATAGTTTTGAGCGGGGAATTTTCCCCGCTCTTTTTTTGCATTTTATGTGTCTGATAATTCAAAATTATGTTGTACAAAATAGTGCATTCCTACGCATCTTTTATTTCTGCGTTGCAAACAATTGTGGCAAGTAAGTAAAAAAAGGTATGAACAATATAATACAATTTATAACTCATTAATAAAAACATATGAAAAAAATACTATTCATTATTGGAATTGGATTAATAATTAGCGGAGTACAAAATAAAACAATGGCTACGACTAAAAAAAAATTAACCAACTACCAATCGAAACGTAATTTTTCAAAAACTCCTGAACCAAGCGGAAAAATAACAAAGAAAAAAGAAAAAAATAAACGGATTTTTGTGATTCAAAAACATGCAGCATCGCATCTGCATTACGATTTTCGACTCGAAATTAATGGCGTCCTCGTTTCATGGGCCGTGCCAAAAGGGCCACCTACAAAAGTTGGTGAAAAACATTTAGCAATCATGACCGAAGATCATCCAATGAGCTATGCACAGTTTGAAGGAATTATCCCACAAGGGGAATATGGCGGCGGCACGGTCATGGTGTGGGATTATGGCACTTTCAACAATATTAAAACACACAATGAAAAAATAGTACCAATTGAACAATCACTGAAAAATGGACAAGTTGAAGTAAATTTGGATGGCGCGAAATTAAAAGGGAATTTCGCACTCATCAAATTCAAAAAACCGGACACCAAAAATGAATGGCTGATGATAAAAATGAAAGATGTGCCAGGAACGCCTAAGTCAAAAATCAATCAACGTTCTGCTCTCAGTAAACGCACCATGCAACAAATTGCTCGCGAGAACAAATAAGGAGAGTGTAATGTTTATTGAATCAAATCAACACAAAATAGAAATTACGCATCCTGAAAAAATACTGTTTGCACCTTCCAAGATTACTAAAGGTGATTTGGTACACTATTATTACGATGTTGCTCAGTATATTTTACCCTATATGAAAAATCGGCCGCTCACGATGGTGCGTTATCCCTACGGAATCAAAGAAGAGGGATTTTATCATAAAGATGCACCGGCCTATTTTCCTTCGTGGATCAAACGAGCGAAAGTAAAAAAAGAGGAAGGTGGCTTTACTAATTATGTGGTGTGTAATAACGCAGCCACGCTTGTTTATTTAGCAAATCAAAATTGCATTACTCCACATTTATGGTTAAGTAAAACAAGTAATCTTGCTTATCCCGATCGGATGATTTTTGATATTGATCCTTCAGATGTAAAACGGTTTGATTTAGTAAAACAAACTGCATTAGCAGTAAAAGCAGTTTTAGATGAGCTTGATCTTAAATCATTTGTCATGACCACTGGGTCTCATGGCGTGCATGTGGTGGTACCACTCAATGCAAAAGAAGATTATGATGCGGTTCGTGATTTTGCATATCACGTAGCGGAATTGGTTGTCTCACAAAACCCGAAAACAACAACGCTTGAACTACGCAAAAACAAGCGAGGTAAAAAGGTATTTATCGATTATTTGCGCAATGGATTTGGTGCAACGGCAGTTACGCCCTTTGGAGTAAGGCCAAAACCAGGTGCACCGATTGCAACACCGCTTGCGTGGAAAGAAGTAGAATCAGATACACTCGATTCTTCGCAAAAATACAATATCAACAACATTTTTGCGCGATTAAAAAAAGTTGGCGATCCATGGAAAGATTTTTTCAAAACAAAACAATCACTCAAAAAAGCACGAAAAAAACTTGATCAACTTATGAGCGATTCTTAGGTGATTGACCACTGGTACCATTCTTAACTAATTCATGTATTTTTCTAAAATAATTATTATCATATTTTTTGCCAACCGTTGCAGCCCACAATAATTGCCATTTATTAGATACTAAATTTTTATTGTGAATAAGTTTAAGAATTTCGTTACCTTGATCAGTTGAGCGATTTTCATCATGTAACCAATTATATGCTTCATTGATGAGAAATAAATGACCGGGATTGTTAATAAAATAATAGACCATCTTTTTTAAATCAGCATTGGAAGAAACTGTTAAACTATGAGTGCTTTTACGCCTTGAAACATCGAGAACTCGCTCTGTTGGTGTATCGATCGTAAATAACTTTTTTTGTTCATAATCATACAGAACATAGGCAGGAAATGCAGTTAAAAAATCATGAATAGTAATGGCCTTGCCAAATGCAATTTCTACTGAGAATTGAAGATCGACAAACCGTTGCGTAGGATATAAAAAAGTAGCACGATTAATAAGTGGCGATGCTCGCTTACCAACGTGGGTTTCTGCATGTTCCTGTTCATTATCGATATTGTTTTGATCATTTTTCAGATAAAAACGATAAAATTGTTGAGCATTTTGAAAAAAACGCTCTCCTTCTGGATCGTCGTTTATCCACTTGCCAAGATCAATGTGCTGATGTACCATATCATTTTTTGTATCATAAATAATTAAATAACTCTCGACCGATTGTTCATCTTGTACTTGCCCAATTGATAACGATTTCGATTTTAAAAGATACGCAATAATACTGTTCTGTGGCCCCCACCATAATGATCGCACAGCAAGATTTTTATCAAATGATATTTTTTTGGATTTGTCGCTATTACCAGAAAAACTGCGTATGCGAACGATATGTTGTCTTTCTGGATTTCGCGAAAGGGTCAATATCATTTGTGCAAAAGGAGAAATGCCGGCAGCAAGAAATTCTTTCTTGCCTAAATTAAGCAGTTTTTTCTTGTTGAACAGAGAGTGCGCTAAATAATCGACGGTAGAACGTTTAATTATCTTGTCAATATTGATCAGATAAATTTTACTCGTGGAAGATGGCTTTATAACTTGAAATGCGACAAAACCGTTATTGTTAATAATAGCCTGTGAAGGGACCGGCAGATAGTTTGATTGAAGGTCAACGTTACGTTTTTCTGAAAATAAGGCTACTGGGTTTTCCCAACTTTTTTCTATAATATAATAGGTGCGAAACTTTTTTTTTATGAACTCAAAATTTAACGAGTTTAACCCAGGTAACCCTTCCTCAATTTGATAAAAAGCATGTCGCTGACGCGGAAACTGTTCAATTGGTGTTGGAATTTCAATATATGCCTTTCTTTTTCCGAATCGAACATAGAACTGGTCAGAAATAAACGATTTGCCATTTGCTAATTGATAGTGATGAAAAATAAGATTTTTAACATCATCAACAATACGGGCAAAAGGTGTATCAAGTAATGGCGGAACGGTATTTGTTTGTATCAATGTATTATGAGTATGCTCCATTGCTGTTAATACCCGGCAAAAAAGTATCAACAGGAGCACCATCGTGTCCCGTTTTATCATATCTCCCCCCCCGTTATCCCTTATTTATTACTATAAAGAAGAATATGCAGGAGATGATAGAAAAAAAGGTTACTTATTATTTTTAGTGTCAATTTCTTGTAGGGTTTTTCTGAACAGTTTTGTAGCCAAGATCGGTTCTACGTTTACAGATTTGACGCTATCAAAGTTTTTCCAGCTTGGGTCAGGACAACCAAGATAGGTAGTTTTTTTAGATACTGAATCATAGAGTGCCAATTGTTTAGTGTCTTCTGCACTCAAAATTCCAGTTTTTCCATTTTGTTGCATCGAAAAATAGAGATTGAATTCAATTAAATAGTGGCCGCGAGTTTTTTCAAGTCTACGAACCGACTTAATATCTGCATGACTTTTTTGCATGTGACAATTGTTCATTTCTTCTTTTCTTTTGTCAATTGGTGCACCAAAAAATTTAGAATGAAATGGCTTGTTGCTCCATACAGCATAATGAACATCTTTAATATTATTAAATTGTTGTTCAGTTAACAATGCACCAGTTTGAACATCATTGGTTAAACGCGCGTTAAACTTCTCAAGTGCTTGAGGATCATTAATGATTGGAGTTTCTTTTGCCTTATCAGGAGCAAAGGTCATAATAGTTAACTGTTGTTTTTCTTTGTCCCAAATAGGTGCTATTCGTGCACCATTTTTTTGATATTCATTTAAAATAATGTTTCTCACATCATGTGGAATATCATCAAAAGAAAGGGGTACGACAAAACAATCTCGTTCTCTAATAATTTTTTTCATCTGTTGTGGTGTAAAATGATTAATTTGATTCTGGTGTGAGAAAATTAATTTTCCATACTTCTCAACCAGTTCTTTTGCTGAATTAATATTATTTTTGCCAGATTGATCCATGCAAAATGCAGAATGGCCTATGATAATTAACGATAAGAATAAAAATAAACGCATAACTGATCCATTTTGTAAAAAAATTCAAATATAATATAGCTTACCAAATAATAAAAGAATGTGTCAACAGGCCCATTTGGGCGATTAAATTCTATTTGAGTATTAATAATTTATTAGCGCGAATCGGCGACGCAGTTCATAATGAGGCCAACCATAGCTAGGCTGCAAATAAGCGATGAATTACCATAACTGACAAACGGCAACCCGATTCCTTTGGTGGGCAGCAAACCGGTGGTAACGGCAATATTAATCGTTGCTTGCAAACTGGTCATGATGACAAATCCGAGTGTGACGATAATGCTAAACAAATCGGTCATTCGCCACGCAATGCGAATGCCAACATACAAAAAAAGTACATACAGAAAAATCAAAAATAGTGCGCCGATAAAACCAGTTTCTTCAGCAATTATCGCAAAAATAAAATCGGTGTGTTGCATGGGCAGATAAAAAAACTTTTGGCGTGAATTGGCAATGCCCACTCCCCACCAACTCCCCGAACCAATTGCAATGAGTGATTGAATGAGTTGAAAACCGGCACCTTGCGGGTCACTCCATGGATTGAAAAACGTTACAATGCGTTTCCAGCGGTAACTGCGCAAATAAATGAGCGCTAATCCAAGGGGAATGCTTAACCCAACCGCCCACAACAACAGTTTGGTGTTAATCTGCATGATAAAAAAGACTAAGAAAACGGTGAGTGCAATGGTAACGGTCATGCCAAAATCGGGCTGTTTGAGCAACAACAAACAGGCGATGCCAAGAAGTGCTAAAAAAGGAAAATAGTTTACCGCAGCACTGCGGGATCGCTGTTTTCGTTTAGCAATATACGAAGCCATAAAAATAATAAAAGTAATTTTAAGCAGCTCACTCGGCTGAAATGAAAAAAAACCGAGGTTGAGCCAGCGATGTGAGCCATGAATTGAAGGGCTGAGTGCGGGTACTAATGTGAGTGCGGTGAGACCCAAGGTGGCAATAAATGCTACCGAGCTCATATGTTTAATCAGCCACAGAGGAGTAAAACGCATACAGAGCAATGCGCACACACCAAGAATGAGTCCAACAAATTGTTTTTTAATGAAATAGTGTGCAGAACCGCATTTTTCGAGTGCAAAAACTGAACTTGCAGAATAAATAAAGACAAGGCCCAACAAAAGAAGGGCAATAACGACGCCAACAAAAATGCGCAGATCGGTTTGTAATTGTTTGTGTGATGAGAACATGAAAAACAATCGATTCAATGTGCTATTTATTCATCGCTCATGGTACACGAGATGCATTTGCAGTGTCAAATATATTACTTTTTATTGAATACAAAAAAAGATGCACAGTAAGGTAAGTAAAAAAAGGAGAAAAACAATGAAATACGGAAAAAATCTATTTGTTATGTTGTTTCTTTTTTCAACTTCAACCAATGCGCAAGCACCGCATATTTCAGTGCCTGCAACTATTCCAGGAATCAGTTCACTCTTTGTTTTTCGACCTGAAACGGCACAACCGTTACGAGAATTGGCTCAGATTTTATTGTATGATGAATCAACACTTTCGCGTGGAGAACGTGAACTGATTGCTTCATACGTTTCCTATCGCAATAATTGTAATTTTTGCTGTAATTCGCACAGTGCTATTGCCACGCATCATTTAAATGGCGATCAAACAATTGTGCAAGCAGTTAAAAATGACGTGGCAACCGCTCCAGTTTCAGAAAAAATGAAAGCACTGCTCACGTTGGCAGGCCAAGTACAACAAAGTGGACGCATGGTCACACAAGAAACAGTTGCGCAAGCAAAAGAGCACGGTGCAACCGATAAAGAAATTCATGACACCGTACTTATTGCTGCAGCATTTTGCATGTACAATCGCTACGTTGATGGCCTTGCTGCATTTACACCAACTGAACAATCGGCATATGATGCAATCGGTAAGATTGTTGGCGAACATGGCTATGTGAGAAAATAACTTTTTTTGTTATTTTTTCTTTTTCAATCGTTTAGGGCTTGCTAAATTTTTCGTTAGCCAACTTTCATGCAGTAATAATGGATGTCCGCGATGAATTGCATAATAAATGGTGCCTTGCAATTCAGCATAATTTGGAAACTTGTGTTCTTTTCCATTTAACGCAAGATGATAAGCATTCTCTAAATCATTATCTTGAGCGGCTAACATCAGATCAGAAAAATAATCGACTACCAGTTGTTCGCGTAATGTTGTTGAATCGGTAATTGTTTTAATTGATGTGTGTTTTTGCATAATGCCGTGCACCATCACAATAAAACCTTGCAGTCGTCCCTGAATAATCTTATAACTAGTTTCATTTTTTGTTTCACTCGTGTCCATGCCATTGCAATTTATGCACATAATTAATAAAAAGAAAAAGTAGTTAATCATGTTTTTTTCCTTCACAAATTCCCGGTAATATACTAAACGTTGCTGCTGATGGTTGTGGAATATGCAGCAACGCAGAAAGAGTGCATGCAACTTGTTGAACAAAAACTGATTGCATTATTTTTTTGTTTTCCAATATAGTTGGTTGATACACAATAAGCGGCACATGAGTATCATAGGCATAGGGAGTTTTGTGCCCGGTGCCATTAGTGTATTTGCTCACGTATACATAAGGATACACTTGAAAAATAAGTTGGCCAGAGCGCTCCGGAAATAATTGATTCTTATAAATCAACGCTTGATTATATTTATTAAAATTGCCGTGAGCTAATTCTTCATAACTCCATACATTTTTAAATCCTTTCTGTTTTTTCAAAAATCTTTTTAGTGCCTTAATAATCTTTTTTTGTTTTTCTTTTTCGAGTGTGATCCACTGTTTTAAATCAAAATAAATATTTGGCGTGTCGATTTCTTGAAGCAGCTGATGAATGCCGAATTTTTTTTCTGCAAAACTGTTAATTTGTTCAACTAACGTTGTTGTCACTATGCGCCGCGCCAATGAAAATCCTTTTTTTTGCAAAAGTTCTGGAATGGGCATGCTGCCGTGATCAGAAGTTAAAATAAACAAAGTATCTTTACTTTGTATTTTTGTTTCAATTTTTTTCATGAATTGTTGAACGTAGGCATCAAGTTGAAACAAGCTATCACAATATTCATAACTATCTGCACCAAATAAATGGCCCATTTTATCAACAGCACTTAATCCAACAAACAGCAAAACCGTTGCATTTGAGTTCGTTAACATACTTTGTTCTAATGCAGCGTAAGCAGCATTTAAAACAAGTTCGTGACCTTTTGGTGTTTCAATGAGCATTGAATAAAATTCTTTTGTTGTCGTGAGCGATTGATCAAGTTTTTTATTGAGCAACGATTCGATGCGCGAATGTGCATACGTATCAGGGTCAACAAAATCGTAGGTACAACTATTTTTTTCAAAAAGGAGGTGCCACGTATATTCTTTTATATTCTTTATTGAGTTATTAAATTCATTCATCCATGGGGGAAATTGTGCAAAATAAGCTTTGCTTGAAGTAAATCTACCTGCATGAGTATCAAACCAGAACGCTTTACCCAGATGGCCAGCCATTGCAATTGCTGATCGACTTTTTAAACTAACTGAAATAACGGTGAATGGTGCGCACGAATTATTTGCAATCATTGCTTGATCACCAACCGTGTCCACCATTATATTGCGCGCTGATTTGCCAAACGCATAAAAACCGGATGGTGAGAATACTGCTGCTCGTTCCGATGTATCGCTGTCGCAATCAATTTTGACGCCATCGCGACCAAACCAATCGTTTGCAATTATCCCGTGAATAGCACCCACGGTACCCGTTACCAATCCGGTATGATTAGGGCCCGTAGCAGCTATTGAGCTTGGCCATGAAGCATTGTGATATACAATGCCCTGAGTGAGTAATTTTTTGATGCCACCATTCATAAATGGCGCAAGTCGCATTAAATTAGATTGAGAAAGTTGGTCAACTACTAAACAAACAACTAATTTAGGTTGTGCGACGCACAAAAAATTATGCACAAGAAATAAATACATTATTTTTCGCTTTAAAATGTTCATTACGGTCCCTTTTTTGGTTTTTTTACACAACAGTAAAACAATCTCTAATCAATTTTTTAAATGCATTGCCTCGTTCTTGATAATTGTTAAATAAATCATAACTTGAACCACTTGGAGAAAATAGAACTGGTATTGTTTCATTTGCATAGGTACATGCTGCAATAAAAGCTTCTTGCAATGTTTCGTAACGTGATGCAATAATGCCATATTGTGTGCAAGCGGTAAAAAGTTGATCTTTTTCGGTACCAAAACAAATTACATGCACCACATTTTTGGGTAATTGTGCAATTAATAATGATGCACGATCAACCCCTTTACTTAATCCTCCAACAATAAGCACAATTGGTTGATTATTAAATGAGTGTACGGCTGCTAACGTTGATTCAGGAACCGTTGATTTTGAATCGTTGTAAAAAGTAATTTTTTGTGTCGTTTCAATTTTTTCCAACCGATGATGTAAAATATCGCTTTCAACATCAACTGATGAATCAAAATTAAATGGTTGTCCAAGAATATCTAATGCAGCAGCAACAATTAACCAATTAATAGCAAACGAAGTTTGCGGAAATTGTGTTACGTGAGCAATGCTGTTTTCGATCCCATTTTTTTTGCAGAATATCTGATTATTTTCAATCCAAAACAGTTGATAATCAAATGAAATTGATGGTTTGTGTAAAGAAAAAAATGAAAAACCTTCAGGATGCTGTTTGACTAAATCATGCACTGATTTGAAAGACACTAAATCAATTGGTAATAAAGCTTGCTGTTCTTTTTTTTGTGAAGAGAGAATGTGTAACTTCGCTGCTAAATAATTTTCGACTGTCTCGTGTCTATCCAGATGATTCGAATAAAGATTGGTAATAATTGCCAAGTGTGGTTGAAATTGTCTGCAATATTCAAGCTGAAAACTTGAAACTTCTAATACCGCACAATCGAACTGCTCTTGTTTGTTTATCAAATCAAGCATTCCGATGCCAATATTGCCCGCTGTTGCAACTCGCATGGTCCGATTCAGTAAGGTTGAAAGAAAATGAGTTACCGAAGTTTTTCCTACCGTTCCTGTAATGGCAATAATTGGTTTGGTAAACGCGCTGCTGAGTAAATCAAGTTCGGTAATAAATTTGTGTTTATACTGTTGTGCATACGGACGAGGGTCAATTCCTGGGCTCATAAGAATGAGATCATTTTGATCAAAAAAATCGTTGACTGAATCTTGATGAATAGAGGTTGCGTGGTACTGATTGATTAAAGCATTTTCTTGTTGCGTCAATTCTCTTTTTTCCATAATGGTTATAGAGACTGATTGGGTTGAAAGAAGGGCAGCTGCAGCCTTACCAACAATGCCAAATCCCCAAATACCGATTTTTTTGTGCTGTACATCCATTGAATATCCTTATCTTGCAATCATGCTGTGGTCAAAAAAAGCCTTTTTTAGTATACTGGTCAAAAACTTCGATTTGCAAAATTTATTTTTTGAAGGATGGTCATGTCCGAAGAACAAAAATCGGTTGGTGGCTTTAAAGATACGCTCAATTTACCCACAACAAAGTTCCCAATTCGTCCTAACCATAAAGTTGACGATCCAGCATTAATTGCACGCTGGAAACGTGACAACTTGTATGAAAAGACGTTTAACAAAAACCAAGGGAACGAAAAATATATTTTGCATGATGGCCCTCCCTACGCAAATGGTCATATTCACTTGGGGCATGCGTACAATAAAATTTTAAAAGATATTGCAACCAAAGCACAACGCATGGCCGGCAAACATGTTCCGGTAACCCCAGGATGGGATTGCCATGGATTGCCAACCGAAATCAAAGTAATTAAAGAACAACCAGGACTTACTGGATTGGCGCTCATTCAAGCATGTAGAGCCTATGCAAATGAATGGGTAAACGTTCAACGAGAAGAGTTTATCCGTTTGGGTGTGGTGATGGATTGGGATCATCCTTATTTAACCATGAATCCGCACTATGAATCGATGGCAATTCGGGCATTTGGTAAATTTGTTGAAGGTGGCTACATTGAAAAAAAGAAAAAAACAGTGCCTTGGTGTTCTTCCGATCAAACCGTTCTTGCAACGGCAGAAATTGAGTATAAAGAACGAAAAGATCCATCACTCTATGTAGAATTTCCGTTAACGGGTGAAACGATCAAAAAATTAGCGCCAGAACTTGCTCATCACAAAGTGAGTTTACTTATTTGGACAACAACACCATGGACTTTACCGCTCAATCGCGCTGTTCTCATTAAACCAGGTGCTACGTACCAGATTATAAAATCTGGTGATCGTTATGTTATTGTTGGAAGCACCCTGGTTGATAAATTGTGCGCAACTGCCGGAATTACAAAAGAAGTAGTTGCTCAAGTGACTGCGGAACAACTTGGTGGCCATAAGGTACAACATCCGTTCATTACGCAGCTACAGGTACCCATTATTCTTGATGATTCAGTCTCGCTTGAAGATGGCACTGCATGTGTTCATTGTGCACCGGGATGCGGCCCTGAAGATTATGAAGTTGGCGTAAAAAATAATCTCGAAATTTTTAGTCCGGTAAGCAGTGATGGTCGCTATCAAGTTAGCATCGAACCGCACGAACTTGAAGGAATGCCAGTTGCCGAAGGCCAAATCTGGGTAATTAAAAAATTAGCTGAAAATGGAAATTTATTTTTCAAAGGATCAATTAAACATAATTATCCGCATTGCTGGCGCTGCCACAATGGTCTTATTTTCCGTGCTACCAATCAATGGTTTTGTAATTTATCACAGAACAATTTGAAAGAAAAAGCGCTTAATGCTATTAACGAAATTACGTTCGTTCCTGAGCGTTCAAAAAATTATTTGAGTGCTACCATTGGTGGTCGTTTAGAATGGTGTTTGTCGCGCCAACGATTGTGGGGAGTACCAATTCCTGCCGTTGTTTGTACCAATTGTGACCAAGTAATAATCACGAGCGAATTAATTGAGTTTGTAGCTCGCGGTGTTGAAAAACAAGGAATTGAATATTGGTCTGAAATTAATGTTCATGAACTGCCATTTAAATTTTCATGCACAAAATGTAATGGTACTGCCTTTGCAAAAGAGCGGGATAGTTTAGATGTATGGTTTGACTCAGGAATTAGTCATTATGCAGTGTTAGCACATAATCCAGCATTAGCATTTCCTGCAGATGTGTATCTTGAAGGTATTGATCAACATCGCGGCTGGTTTCAAAGTTCATTGCTCACGAGTTTAGTGCTTGAGGGAAAAGCGTGCACGAAATCGTTTGTTACACATGGATTTACGGTTGACCAAAAAGGTCACAAAATGTCCAAATCGCTTGGCAACGTAGTAAGTCCTGATGAGTTAATTGCACAAATTGGCACTGACGGCTTACGATTATGGGCATCAAGCAGTGAATATGGTGGTGATGCGGTTGTTTCTAAAGAACTGTTGGGCAATGTGGCAGAAGTGTACAGAAAAATTCGCAACACCTGCCGCTTCTTGCTTTCAAATTTGTATGATTTTGACATTGAAAAAGATGCAGTTGTGTTTGATCAAATGACCGTTCTTGATCATTATGCACTTGAACAACTTTTTTTTGTAAACAATTCGATTCGTGCCTCTTATGAACGAATGGATTTTACTGGTGTTTTTCATCAACTCTCTGAGTATTGTGCCAAAGAACTGAGTTCGTTTTATTTAGATGTAGTAAAAGATCGTTTGTATGTAGAAAAAGCACATGGTCATGAACGCCGTTCAGCACAAACTGCGTGTTGGCACATTTTAGATACATTAACCAAATTAATGGCACCAATTTTGTCATTTACTGCAGAATATATTTCTGATGAATATCAAAAAAATAAAGATCAATCGATTCATTTGCAATCGTTCAACGATCTTAAAGAAATTTTGCAATCAATGATGGCACAAATTGATCAACATGCAGTTGCTGGTACTGACTGGTATCCATTTGAAGGGCGCGCACAAGAAACGGCACAAAAAATTGATCAAATGAGCTTTATTGCTGAACGCGAAGAACAATGGGAATTGCTCAAAAAAATTCGTTCTGCAATTTTGAAAGCAATCGAACAACAGCGTGAAGTTGGAACAATCAAACATTCTCTGGAAGCACGCGTCACTGTTTATTTTGGTCTAAATGAACAACAAACAGTCATTTTGAACGATTTCATCAAAACACTTGAACAACATAAACAAACTATTGAACAATTTTTCAAAGAATTTTTAATTGTTTCGCAATTTATTGTGGTATCAAAAGAATCAGAACTAAACCAATCTGAGTTAACCGGTCTTAGTGTTAAGGTGGAACATGCCTATGGCAGCAAATGTCCTCGCTGCTGGCATTGGGATGTAACACAACATCCTGAACATTTGTGCAACCGCTGCCAAAAACTCATTTAATTTTTAGGCAATTCTACTGGTTGAACATCATTATTTTTCTTTGGTTCATTATCCAGAGCTTGAGATTGCTCAAGCTCTGGTTTAACTTCTTTTAGTAATTCATTATAGGCCGCTTTAAAACTACCCATATGATCAATGTATTGAACAGCCGGTTGCTGTAGTTGAATAACTTCAGTTTGTTCTTCTTGCGGTTTTTCTTGTTCTTCTACGGGAGTAACAATTGGTGGATTGATTGCTTTAATTACCTGATATTGAGGTGTTTCAAGCTGATCGCCAAATTCATTCACCCCAAATAACATATATTTCATTTCCGGAGTAATATCTTTAAATTCTCCCGAAGTTGGTATGAGCACTTTAAATTCTGGTGTTACTTTCAACTGTACTAATTCTTTCAGTTCTTTATTAAAAAGTTCGCGTTCATAAAAAGATAACAGTTGTTGTATCGCTTGCCGGTATTCACGTTTTTCTAAACGCTTGAGATCGCGATCAGAACGAATCTCTTTTTTTATTTGATGAATCATTTGGGTTATTTGGGTTAATGCATTAATAATGCGTTTTGCGCGAACAAGTGCAGGATTAGTTACATCATATGGAGTTGCAATGGGGGCAGATACATAGACCGCGAAATCGGCAAACAACTCTTTTGGTGCTTGCGTAATTGTTTCTTTGCCACGCGTTATCGGAGTTTTTTCATTAACAAAGTCTGACAATTCACCAAATAAATCTTTGAGGTTATCAATTTTACCCTCAACATTTTTGCTCAACTTTGGCAAATTAATGTTAGGTTTTGCTTTTTGCTCAGCATTTTTCTTTAGATCGACTTCTTCTTTTTCTTTCTTTTTTTCATCTTTTTTCTTGTCGTCCTTCTTGCCATCTTTTTTTCCGTCTTTCTTTTCAGGTGATGGAGTAGGAGTTATTTCACCTTTTTTGCCTTGCTCAGCTGGAATATATGGTGCAGGTGGAATAAACGGTGGTTTTTCAAAGCCGCCACCACCACCAGGTCTTCCATAATCAATGTCACCACCCCAATAACGAGGCGAAACAACTGGTCGGCGTTTAATTACTTCTTCTTGTTCTTTGCGTGCTGCAGCTTCTCGTTTTTCTTGTTCTTCTTTAACTTTTAATGCATCTGGTTCATATTTTGCTAATACTTTTTTTGCATTTTCAATCAAATTGTTCGTATAAATCGCAGCTGAAAATGAATCTAAAATGTTACTGAGCGTTTCTAACGCTTCTTGCTTGTTCATAATCATTTGGTAAGCATTGTTGATTGAATCGATTTCATCTTCATTAATTTCAAGTGCTTTTGCTATTTGGTCAGAAGATTTACCAACCAACTGTTTTTTTATCAGCATTGGGCTTTTATCACGCAAGAGTTGCTGATAACGATTTTGTACTTCAATAAACGAAACACCTGGTGTTAAACCTAAAACCGCATAACTGCGATCAGACTCAAGTGTAACTTCAGGTACTGAGAATCGTGGCTCTAATGATGAAAGAGATTGGTGTAATTGTTTTAGTCCAATTAAGAGCTGGTCAAAATCTTTGTCAAAAAGATAACGAAACAACTTTTCTTGTTCAAGCACATGCATGAAATAGACAACATCTTCAATGTGATATTTCCATGGTTTGATCATGGCAGCAGTTTCACGATTACTTGCCGATTTATGCTGAATACTTGGTAAAAAATAGCCAATATCTTTTAACCATGAACGCAATTCTTCAACTTTTTGAGGTGGCATTAAAATAATGGGTTGAACGATTGGTTTTTGAATGTCAGGCTTTGGCAGCGGGGGAGGGGTTGGCTGAATCATTGGCTCTTTAAAGATCTCATACGGATCTTTGCCTTGTGCCTCCATCTCTTTTATGTAATCTTCACCAATTTTAGCAAGCGCATTAAGCGTCTCTTCATCCATGTTTTCAAAAATTTGTGAAAACAGCTCCAATTCCTCTTCGCTCAAGGGAGGTAAATCGGGAATCGTGCTTGGCGCACCAGCTTTGGGAGGCAATCCCGCAAAAAGCAATGACGTTGAAAAAATAACAGCAAACAGTAAAAAACCAAATTTCTTCATAATGTCCTCATACTTTGGTATGGGTAATAATAGTTACCAGCATACTCGGCCACACAGTTAATTTCAAACAATTATCGTAGATTTGAATGTACAAAAAGATGAAAACAACCACTCATTTTTGCGGTTTTTTATTAATAGAATTAATGGTTGCGCTTGTTGCACTCCTCTTAAGCACGACTATTTTAATCTCGTGGCACAATCTTATTATTAACAAAAAAAAAGATACGCTCAGGCTGTTTCAAGTAACCAGTCTGAGTGCTTCATTGCTCGAACAACTAAAAATTGATCGTACGTTACAAAGAAAACAACGAATGCAAAAAGATTCCATCGAGTTTAATTGGCATACGACCTCAGTGCCGCTTGAACAGATAAATCATCTCATTGGAAAACCGGACCATCAAACCTATTTTTCTTACATAACACTTGTCGCAGCATGGAAAACAGCTCAAGGAGAACGAAAAACTTACACAGTGCATGGAGGAATCTATGAGTAACAAACAGGTTCCGGGCTATTTTTTGTTAGAAATTGTTATTTATTGTGCGATTGCAACTTTTTTAAGTTGGCTCACTATTACGCAGTGCCTAACTAGGATAACGTTTCTTTCTTCGCTAAGCTCAACCGCCACGAAATCAGCTTCCATTCATCTTGCTTCAACACTTTTTTTGCGAATTGTGAACAAATTACCAGCACAACGCTCAATGTGGAAAAAAATAACTGAAACCAATGTGGTTATTTCAACTGCCGGTGAAGATATTGGATTGCGCATTGAAGATCACAAGCTGTGGAAAATTACTGGCACCTATAATGCTCACAATGAACAATGGCATAGAAAACATAAAAGTATGATTCTTGATAACATTCATGAGGGACGTTTTGAGATAACCATGAGCACGAAAACACCACAACATATTAAAGCACTCGTTCTCAATGCAAAAATTAAAATTAATAATAATTGTGTCTATCAACTTGAACAATGGGCAGTGCCGCGCCTCCTGGAACTTTCATGAAAATAATATTCTCGGTAAGCGGTTTTGCTTCGGTATTCATTTTGATGCTAGTTAGTTTTTTGATCATCTTTACAACGATTACGTGGCGATCAGTAACGTACATGAACCAACTTGCTCGTGAACAAGCATTGTTTCAACAAGCATATTACGATACGTACACAGCAGGATTGGAGTTAATTGCGTTGACAAAAAACCGTTTTGACCACATAATGCACCGATTGATTAAAACAGGAAATAACATTACATTTTCACTGCCAATGCGATCACAAAAAAAAACGGCTCAAGCTCTTATTAAAAGAGTTAATCCTAATCAACTATTTCTTGAATTAGTTGTGTCTCACGATCATCGTCGAATCATGAAATGTTCATGCAAAATTGTACAGGAATCGCATCAAGAAATCACCGGAATCAAAATTACGCACTCAGTTATTAATTTTGTTTGTGCATGAACCAAAGACACCTATTTTTTTTAACTGCTATTTTTTGTACGATTCCTTTTTTGACAGCACCATTCTTTGGGTGGATTTCACTTATCTGTTTTGTTCCCTTTTTGTGCATAATCATCTCACCATTTCTTGCTCAGTGTACCGCTACCGATTTTTTTTGTTGGAGTTTTGTTAGCACTGGGCTTGTGTTGTTACCGATAGCATTGGTTATTTATCAACATGCACAAGGGGATGCCCGGCTGGTTGTTTGGTTTTTTCTTGTTGCGTACCTTTCAGCTACGCAAATGTTCGTATTTGTTATTGCACAATGGTTAGCACTCAAATGGAATAATGAGCGAATAACCGTATTATTTTTCTGTCTTGCGTTGAGCCTTTATTCTTATTTTCTTTATCGCTTTTCTTTGATCATTTTTGGATGGAGTGCAGGATTGCCAATGTGTCTATTCTTTATTCCACTGTTTTTCACGGCTACTCCACTGTTGTTATCATCAATAACAGTGGAAGGGTTGATACTGTTATTAATTGCCCTACAGGGAGTGTTAGCATTGTTCGTAACCCAGAAAAAATATTCTGCATCAGTTATTACGCTATTTTTTCTCATTATTATATTATATGCAGGCCACACGCATGAAAATAAACCTGCATGGTTACAACACATTGCTACCTTAAATGTACTAAATATGGAGAAAACAACTGATCCATGGCAGCGAGCGCACGATATTTTAGATCAATTAGAACAAATCAAACGGAAGGACAGTACAATCGCTTTAATTATTGCACCAGAATCAACATTTACCTGGCCAATTAATAAATGTAAACAACTTATTGAGATGTGGAGTGAATACGGATTAAACCCAAACAGGTCATTTATTATTGGAACACAACGAATTGAAAATAATAAATACCTTAACAGTGCAGTTTTACTCAAACAAAGTCGCATAACTCAAATTTATGACAAAATCACACCGCTCATTTTTACCGAACGTCCAGCACTCTATTGCAATTTCAATTCTCTCTGCACATTTTTTACCACAAAAAAGGTAACCTGCCAAGGCACTTGTGGCCGCACTCCTTTTTATGCAGATAATTCCACCATACCACCGCTTTTTCCATTTATTTGTTCAGAACTTTTTTTTGCCTACCAAAAGCCATACACCCCACCGGTTACAGTGCTCGGTTTGATTAATGATTCTTGGTTTTCTATGCATGCCTCGCTACATCTTTTGGTCGCATTAGCGCGACTTAATGCCCTTCGTTGGAATACCGATATTCTCTATATTTCTCACTATTTTCAACTCTTTATTTCTAAAAGAGGAATCATCTATCATCTCAACTAATGCATTGTTGAAGGCGACTGTTCTTTTTTTTGATTAAGCGGTATGATAAAAAAAGAGCATAAAGATCGGCATGAAAGGCACGCAATGAAAGTATATCTATTAAAAAATGTTGAAAAAATCGGTGTAGCAGGTGAAATTATTTCAGTTGCAGATGGGTATGGCGCCAATTACCTTATTCCTCTTAAACTCGGCGTCCAAATTACACCAGAAAATCTGGCTTTTTACGAAAAGAAGAAAAAAACGATTGAGCATCGCAAAGAGGTAATTGCTACTGAAACCTCAATGCTTGCTGATAAAATTAAGAACACACAAATTACATTAAAACGTAAAATGGCCAATGGGCATAAATTATTCGGTTCAGTCTCTGATAAAGAAATTGCTGAATTATTGGCACAAAAAGATATCCACGTTTCAAAAAATCAGGTTATCTTTGATAAAAGAATTACCGAAAAAGGGAACTACGAAATTACGGTAAAACTGTCTAACCGTTTGCAGCCAAAAATAAAACTGACCGTTACTCCCGAAGCTGAATAAGCAGGAACTTTATGGCATACGATGCCACTCGATCATTTCAAAAATCAGCACCGCCAGAAAAGTTATTGGGTAAAAATTTGCCGCATAGCCCCGAAGCCGAAAAAGCGGTTTTGGGTGCTTTACTCTTGAATGATGAATATATTCATCAAATAGTAGAAATTATTGCATCGCGAGATTTTTATAACAATGCTCATCAACTTATCTTTCAAGCGATGAGCGAATTGGCTGCCCAACAAAAACGAATTGATTTAGTAACGTTGCAGGACTCACTTAACAAAAAAAGTCAGCAACTGGAAGAAATAGGGGGCATTTCATATTTGCTTTCGTTGCAAGAAGATATTCCAGCGGTTGGTATGGTAACCCACCATGCACGCATCATTAAAGAAAAAGCAGTTCTGCGCGAACTGATCAATTCAGCAACGCATATTATTACTTCTTGCTATGATCAGAATGAAAAAGATATTGATGTAATGCTTGATCAGGCTGAACAGACGATTTTTCAAATTTCTAACAAGCGCACTAATCAAAATTTTGTTCAACTCAATATTTGGCTAAAAAAAACGTTCGAACATCTTTCAGATATCAAAAGTCATAGTAAAGGAATTACTGGTGTGCCAGCCGGTTTTAAAAAACTTGATATGATGACTTCTGGTTTTCAAAAAGGGGACTTAGTTGTTTTGGCCGCACGTCCTTCAATGGGTAAAACGGCTCTTGCGCTTAATCTTGCTGCTCATGCTGCAGCACAAGGATATACTGTTGGTTTTTTTTCTCTTGAAATGTCTGCAGAACAATTAACGTTACGGTTACTTTCAACTCAAGCTGGAATTTCACATCAAAATATTCGCAATGCAACAATCACTTCAGATGAATGGCTTGAATTAACAAACGTTGCCGCACAGCTTGCTTCGCTCAAATTGTTTATTGATGATACTGCTATGCTTGAACTGATGGAGTTGCGCGCAAAGGCGAGAAAACTAAAGCAAGAACACAAACTTTCATTTATTGTAATTGACTACTTACAACTCGTTCGTACGGTTAAAAAGCACGAAAATCGACATCAAGAAGTTTCTGAAATTTCGCGATCGCTCAAAGCGCTCGCTAAAGAACTTGAAGTACCAATTGTTGCACTTTCACAGCTTTCACGTGCCGTTGATAGCCGCGTCGACAAACGCCCAATTTTATCCGACCTGCGCGAATCAGGAGCTATTGAACAAGATGCTGATGTAATAATGTTTTTGTATCGAGATAGTGTTTATAATCAAGATACAGAAAATCCGTTACTTGCCGAACTGATTATTGGTAAACAAAGAAATGGTCCTACCGGGACGATTATGCTTAATTTTGTGCGAGAATTGACTCGTTTTGAAGATCTTGAGTACGATGAATAAGAGTTCATAGATCTTTAAAAGGAGGGGGCATATGAAACACATTTTAACTTTATTGGTGTATATCTGTTGTTCAATCAATATTCTGAACGGCATGGAAGATGAGACAACGGTTACGCCATTACGACAACGCAATAAAGAAAACAGCAGTAAATTACTCGCGATTGAAACCTTAATTCGCGATCGCAACTTTGAAGAAACACAACGATGGCTCGTTGACCATCGAGAATTCGCGTCAAAAAATAAAGAAAATCTCGAAAAAATTGCTGCCAACGTAATTGAAGTCGCTCCAGAACCAAAACGAAATGGTTGCTTTCCCGACATTAATACCGTTGATGGCTATGCGCGTCTCATTGGCGGCATTACCGGTGGTTTTATAGCATATTTAGCAGATGATCCTAAAATTTTGATTCCAATAACTATAGCATTTGCGTTTGATGGATTTCTTAAGCTCATAATGACAGAACTGCCTGACAATGAATCTCAAAAAAATGCATTGGCCATTAAAACATTGATAACCGATTTAAAGGAAGATTGATGTTTGTTTTTAAATTAATAATTCCTTTTTTATTTTTTTTTAGCCTACATGCTATAGATGATAATTTGCAAAAGACTATTGATACCTTAGTAAATAAACTTAATTCAATAGATAGTTCGGCATTTACCACCATTAACGTAAAACCATTTTGTACGATTCCATGTGAGCATAGTTTATGTGAATTTATACATATCACACAAAATCAATATCCGCTACCGAGTGTAATAGAAGGATATTTGCATACGCAAATCCGTAGATCCATAATGCTCATTAATAAAATGAGGAGAAAATATTCATGGTAATTTTAGGCATTGATCCAGGATTCTCCATTACCGGTTTTGGTGTCATTTCAAATGAAATGGGGAAAACAATCTTGCGCGAACATGGCTACCTAAAATTACCAACAACAAAATCGTTACCAGAACGAATTGGTATTTTTCACGCTTTTTTTGAAGAAAAAATAAACAAACATCACGTAGAAGCAATTGCACTTGAAACACCATTTTTGGGCAAAAATGCACAAAATTTCTTAAAACTTGGCTATTTGCGCGGCATTTTGTATCTTCTTTCAGATAAACA
The DNA here is from genome assembly GCA_022707425.1 of Candidatus Babelota bacterium. Classification (GTDB taxonomy): domain Bacteria; phylum Babelota; class Babeliae; order Babelales; family JACPOV01; genus JACPOV01. The sequence continues at coordinate 34,419 of JAKJAQ010000006.1, read as the reverse complement.
CAAAGCAGAATTATATGAATTTGCGCCACGAGAAGTAAAACTCGCAGTCACAGGTTTTGGCGGCGCAGAAAAAGAACAAGTAGCACGCGTTATTTATCGGCTTTTTCCTGCAATTTCAATCGTTGAAAAAGCTGATGTAACCGATGCTATAGCTATTACGCTGTGCGGCTTATGGAAAAGCAAACAAAAAAATTCACTTGCACACAATTACTTGCAAATGAATCGATAAATTACGGGCGACGATACATAAATCGTTGAATGAGCGAAATCACAAATAAAATTAAGAAAAGTCCAAATAAAATTTGTGCAATGCCGGCGAACTGCGAAGCAAATCCACCAAAACCAAATACACCAGCAACTAACGCCAAGATAAGAAAGATTACTACCCAATCTAATAACATGCGTGTTCCTTTTAAATAATTTGATAAATTCTATTAATGTATACGTACCAACCTGCGCACAGTAAAATCAACATTTTTATTAACAGCAATCTTTCTTGTGATATAAATAATGGCTATAATGCCAATGACACAAGAGCTTAATATTATTTTACATTTATTCGTTATTGTATTTTATTCCTTGATTATGATTTTTATATTTCTAATAAAGCATGTATGATTGCCTATTTTTGTCTGAAACTATAAAAAAAGCTGATAATTTTTGAGAATGTACTTGCTCAGATTGATTTTCTACTTGTCAATTTGTTATTATGATAGTAATGAATGATCATAATTACTTTCTTATAAAAAAAGGATAAATCCATGGTACGTCACAAAAAAAATAACAATATGGTCTTTTTTTGGGATCTTTTAGGAGACAGCAAAAAGAAAAAAACTGCTTCTAGAAAAACCAAAACCAAAAAAACTGCTAAAAAAGCATCATCAAAGCGTAAAGCAAAACGTAAATACGCTTAAGTGATATTTAAAACAGATACTAAGTTATCAAAAAAAAGGAAATCTCATGGATAACAAAAAAAATTATAATGGTCAGCAACAACAAGGTGGTCAAAAACAAGATCAACAAAAATCTTGGGAACAACACAAAGGCCAACAAAAACAAGGTGGTGCTCAACAACAACCACAACATGGTCAAAAACAACAGCAAAACCCTCAGCAAGGACAAAAACCACAACAAGGTGGCAACAAAAATAATAATAATGACAACGGAAACGGATATTAAATTAGTGCGAGCAGAAATCGATGAAGGAAAATTATGAAACGGTTTTTAATATTTTTCATTGCAGCGATTTCGCTTTGTACTCTTAATGTCGAGGCGCGTAAGCGAATAACCTCGCAGGAAGAATGCAGCGCAAGTAATCAATGTTATTGTTCCGGAATTTGCGGTTTTCGTGATCGCCGACCTGATGATAATCCGGTGTATGTAGAAAATGATCCCTATGGAAATTATTGTTATTGCAAACCGTGGGATCTTGAAAAATACGAAGAACGCTGCAAGTTAAAAAACAATAAATAATATAACACATAAAAAAAAGAGAACGTTGTTTAGTAGACAACATTCTCTTTTTTTATTGCAATTTTGGCATAATCCTCTCACACTAACTTAAGAGAATCACACAATGAGAGGGGGAATAATGAGATTATCATTGTATTGTTTTGGTCTATGCCTATTTTTTTCATTGCATTCAATGGAAGAAGACACCAATTCATCATTAAATGCAATAAACACTCTTCCGCTATTAATTACCAGCGAAGGTATAGTTTTAAATCATTCAAACAATAATGACACTCCTGGTCGATCCTTTATTGAACGAATTGGCGGACTTATCAGTTGGAGATCTAATCAATCTGCTCAACAAATTCCAATTGGCGAA
>JAKJAQ010000006.1:0-32578 GCA_022707425.1 Candidatus Babelota bacterium | reverse complement strand
TAGTTGAATATTACATTACCAAATCTGATTACATAAAAATGCGTTCTTTATTTGCCTTTCAAAAATCACAAATTCTTGAAAATAATAGTGATTATCAACGATATTTTCGCTATGCCGATCAAATTTTGAAAGAAAGAGAAAACGAAGTAGCCAAAAAGGACATTCCTTGGCTTCGATTCGTTCCATTTATTGTACTAAGCATTTCTTCATTGGGACTTACGCTGGAAGCACTTACGATTGATAACTCTACTGGTACATGGCCATGGCAATTACGGATGGCTCTTGGTTTAGCAACAACTGGTGGTATATTTATGCATGGAATGAAAACGCTTTTTCCAACATGGAGTGAATATAATCATTTACAAGCACAATGCATTATGAATTTGATAAAAGCAAACCAACCCCAAGAGGAACCGCATTAATTATTTCTTTTTATCAATCATCTGAATTAATTGATTTGCGGTATGTGCAATTTCTTGATGGTTACTTTTTTGAGCTTCATTAAGAGTATTAACCAATGCACATTTTTGCACTGTTTTTAAATCACCGTACGGAAACACGTAATGCTCTTTGGTATCAACGGGAAATTTATCGTCGATACCTAGAAACCAGCGACCATATTCACTCATATCATGATGATTAATAAAATAAACAAGCTCTTCAAGTGTGGGCTTTTCTTCATTCCAATCAGCATCAAATGTTTCTACTTCACCAGCGTTTATTAACCGCATCGCATTTTCTAGACCAGATTTGTGAATTTTTATCGCCATGGTTCTCTCCCATCAAAATACATCAGTTAAAACAGGTTAAAATTACTGATCAATCAACTAAAGATGCAAGAGTTTACTAGATTCATTTTCACATAAAAACATTGATTTTTTTTATAGTGGTGAAGCAGACTGCCAAATAATTGGGAAAACTAAAACAGCCGATAATCATTATTATGTTAAAAAATTATGTAATGCAAAATAGGTACCAAAAAATGACTTCTACGCTCCGTAAACCTTCGTTTTTTATATTAGTAATCCTGTTCGTTTTCAGTGGAGCACTGAGCGTTCGATTTATATTTAATTACTATACTTTTTGGCACAAATTACAATCGGATTTGCAAGAAACAATTACGTTGGGCAATAAAACAGTTGGGCAAGATTTTACCAATCAACTATCTATAATTGATCAATTAGCAGCACATTATACTCAACAAGTAAAATCTACTTCCCAACAACTTATAATTGATCAATCAAAACAATTTCTAATGAATCAAGAATTGCTGAGTGGTTTAATCATAGTACCTACCACCACCGCTCATGCTGTTGAACTGGTCAAAAAGGAGAGCGTCATACAACTCCTTCCTGAATCGATCGCAACAGATCACAACACGTGGTCAGACCCATACTTTTCTACATCTGTACAACAATGGGTCATTACACATTGGTTTGGATTACCAAATGATGAACGAATTGGTTTTATTATTCCCCTCTCTTTTTTAAAAAATATTTTATCATCAGCACATGCCGATTCTACGAGTTATTCAGTATTAACTGATAAGAGTGGCAATATTATTGCTCATCAATTTGACCATTATGTGCCAATGAAAAATACCATCTTCGATCAACTGAACATTGAACATGAGAGTACTATTGGAAAAACGATAACTCAAAATTTGCAGAAAAACGCTCCCACATTAATTAACTACAAAGACGCGGCAATTGGGCAATCAGTATGGCTTGCAACTGCACCAGTGCACAACACTTCTTGGACTGTTTCAACAATTGCATATCCATATAATTTTGTTCAACAAAGCACCGATCAATTGCGACAACACATTATAAAGATGAGTGCGAGCTTGCTCATTACTGTCTGCTTATTGTTCATCATTGTTGGCTCTATACTGAATACTTTTTTTACATGGTGGATAATGGTTATCTTGATTTCATTTGCATGCATGGCTGAACTTGGATTCTTGTGGTATGTAGGATTTACGCGCGCCCGCGAAAAGCACGTTAATTATAAAATGGTCGTTGATAATGCACAATTACAAGCGTTCATTAATGTTTTAAATCAACAAAATATTCAAACGAATAAACCGTTCTTAACCATTCCTACCGGCATCTTTTTTGAAAATGTCGAATTTACCCGTGAAGCAAATGAACTTTTACCGATTGCATTGATTAATGGATATCTCTGGCAACAATACACAAAAGGAGTTCATGACCGATTAGAGCGATCCTTTTATTACCAGATGCATTTAATCTGCAAACAAAGGAAATTTCACACATTATTGACGGAATGGATGAACGAATTTGTTGGCAATTTTCGTGTAAAATTTATGAAACAGTAACACTGCTCACCTATCCATTTGATCATCGTCATCTTAATTTACGCATTGCTCATCCACAACAATTAAGTCAACACATTTTACTTATTCCCGATTTTGGCTCATACGAGCTCATGAACCCATCCTTATTGCCGGGACTATCTCGCGCAATAAAAATCCCACACTGGAATATTTACACTGCCTTTTTTGATTATCGTTTAATGAGTTATAAAACAACGCTTGGTTTAGCGCAAGCTGCTACAACACAACCAATTGCGCAACTTAATTTTTCATTTATTGCTCAACGGCAACTAATTGGCGAGTTTATTACGTACCTTATTTTGATTGTAATGAGTTTGATTATTCTTTTTATTTTATTGCTTTCATTTTCAAAGAAAGAGCAGTACGTCAATTTAATTGGATTTACTAATTTAAATATTTTAACCGTATTGAGTGGCTTATTATTTGTGCTTATTTTGAGTCATATTTCATTACGACAAACGACCGATATCATTGGCATTAGCTACATGGAATCATTTTATTTTATTTGTTATTTATACATTACAGCAATGGCAATTAATAGTAGTTTGTTTATTTTTAATCGTGGTGGTCGGTTTATACAATATGAGCACAACCTCATTCCGAAATTAATTTATTGGCCACTATTTTTATTGCTCACTATTGCGGCAACAATTATCACTTTTTACTAATCTACTCACGCAAGATTATCTGCTGGTGTAAGAGATGCTACCAATTTCCGTTGCATTTCTTGTGCTTGTACCAACCATTGATCGGTTGGCTTTGATGCTTGAGTTAGCTTTTGTCGTGCGTAATCAGGCAAAGCACTGCTGCTGGAAGGCCCATTAACAAGAGTATGAAGTTGAATCATCACTTCATTGTTTTTCGTATTTTCTGGTAATTCAAGCGAAGCACAAATTGGTTGTACTATATGCTCAATTGCTGCTGCAACCGATTGGGGAGGAGAAAAAGAATGCACTGGCTTTGGATTGTTCGATGAGAGTTGAATAACTTTCATAAAATCTTTTTTAAAATTAAAATTACCATTTTCAGTTGCATACTTCTGCATTGGTTCGTCTATTAAATAAAAAATTGCACCTAAAAGTTGATCGGTCGTACGATTAATTTTTTTTGTTTTAAGTTCTGCAAGACAATGCAACACAAACAGCGCAGTGCGCATATCAATAACGCCAAGGACTGTTTTTGTTCGCCATTCATCGTCGTCTGCTAACTTAAACGTTGAATGATAACATGTTTTTAAAATATCTTCTTTGCTGAGTTTATCTTTAAATTCACCTAGCGCTAATGCTAAAAAACCACTCATAATTGATGATGCTGTTGAAGTTCCACTGCGAAATAAATATGAACATGGTTGTTGTTTGTATGACTCAATACCAGTGCTAATCACATGCAACCCAGGAGCAACAAAGAGTGGTCCCTGATTTGGTTCGTATTGCGAAAATGGTGGAATAAATGCAACATTGTTTTCAATCCCAAATGCGCCAACATCAAACGCAACGGTCTCAAAACGTGCTGGATATGAAATGTGAAGTCCGGAGTATCCTGGTTTTGCAGGATCACCATCGTTACCACAAGCAGCAATAACGTATGGCACTAGCCCCAACATTTTTTCAACCAATTGTGTCGATTCATGATTAACATCAAGATGATCCGCTATTTTTAAACTCAAATTAAGAATATCACTATTACAGGCAACTGCTTTTTTTAGTGCGCTAAAAAGTATTGATTTAGTGCTCATCCCTTTTTCGTCGAATGCTTTTATGGGAATGAGTTGGCATTGCGGTGCAATACCATGCAATCCTTGATTATTGTTATCGGCACAAGCAGCAATGATGCCAGCGGTGTGTGTTCCATGTGTTGCCATGATGCCCAATGCGTCATTGTTCAAATAGGGTGAAGGAAGAAAATTGAGAATTGCATATCGATTGTACGGTTGCGCCAGCCAACCTATTGCATACGAACTCAGTGATTGCATGATGTAAGTAAGAAGTTGAGTACCTTTTGAATTTAAATTACCAATATCATCAAGAATTTCAGCACTCCCTTTTTTAATTAAATAATCTTTTATTCCTGCTGTATTATGGTCAACCGCTTGTTGGTACAACCACAAGGTAATTTTGGTTTCGAGTTGATCATCTGCTTCTTTAATATACGGCTTAATGTGCTGTACAAGACCTTCTGGCGCATAAGGCGCTGCTGTCATCACATTAAAATTATCAAGACCAATTCCCGGTATTTTGAGTGTTAGATCGCGATGTTTAACATAGCGCGGGTTAGTAGGTACATCAAACGCAGCAACACCGGTATCTACCAACGCAACCGTAATACCAGCACCCTTATGTGGTGCTAAATCCCACAATGAAAAAAAATGTGGCAAATAGGGATAATGTGGTGGATAATAGGGTTTTTTGAGCACCAAACCAGTGGTGGGAAATGAAGCATGCCACCAAAACAGCGCTGAAGGAGCGTTTTCATCAGATTTTTTTTTGTATTCTTCAACTTCAGATAACGTTAAAGAACTGTTAGATGGAGCAATTTCTTGATGTTGTGTTAAATAGACCGGAATATCACGGTCAATATAGCATTCAAGATTCTGTTCTTTAAAAATCGTTGAGACAGATAATGCAAAAATATGCTGCGGAACACCATCAGGAATATAGAGTGTGTAAAATCCAAAATGTGGATCGCGTCGAACGAAAAAAGTATAATTTTCTTGATCAGGATAACTCGAGCAATAGGTATAATACCATAATTTGTAGTACATATTTTGTAATGAACTACTAAACCAATGCAACCACCCTTGATTATTTACATTCTGTGTGCGGGGTTTTAAATATCCTTGAGCAATAAGGCGATTATTAATAGTTGTAAGCGATTGCTCAATAGTATCGTGCATATTCTCTCGTCCTTTAACGAGCTCAGGAAAATGGACAATTAGGTGTCGTGCGCAATTCTGTACTGATTGTTCTGCCGGCAAATTAAGCGCAGTTGCTTGAACGAGTTGACTGGTGTAGAGTAAAAAAAAATATAACCATTTCATCGCATGCCTCATCACTAAGAACGATTAAGTGCGCTCTTCAATCTAAAGGGCTGATCAAAAAAAAGCAACGAAAAAATGATACAAAAAAGGATAAAACAGAATAATTGATTTAACATTAATTCAACTAGTAAAATCATAGAGAGAGTAAGAGTCTTTTAAACAAAGAAGGAGTATTATGAACCTATTCAAACAGATGATGAGCACAGCAGCTTTTCTGTGCATGGTAACTACTGCACATGGAGCAGTAATGACCGTAAAAAACCAGCAACAATTCAACCAACATTTAGATACAGCACCTATTGTGGTAGTAGAATTTTTCAGCCCAACATGTGTGCATTGTAAACAGTTTGAACAATCAGGCGCATTTGAACAATTAGCACAAGAATTTCCTGATGTAAAATTTCTAAAAATAAGCTACGGTGATCCTGAAGTAATCAAACTTTTTTCTGCGCATAAAATTCATGGTTTTCCAACATTTGTATTTTTTAAAGATGGCAAAGAAATTGCAACACACCGTGCTGCTGGTGTTCTTAGAAAAGAAGATATTAAAAAGAAAATAATGCAGATGAAAAAATAAGCATAAAAACAAACCACCGCATTGACGGTTAAATCAATGCGGTGGAAAAAAGGAGAGTAGTAATGAAGCCTATGTTAAATGCTTTGAGATCGATTTTTTACTCTCTCTCAATGCATCATAAAGTATAATTAAAATTGCTCAAATGTCAAATTCTTAATTATTTAATTTGCTTATATTTCAGGGTTAATTTTAACCTTGATTACCAGTATTCTATCTTTTTCTTTATTCATTGTCAACCGGTATAATTATAAAAAGTGGCTGTTTTTAGCACTTGATTTCAGCGTGTCAATAGAGCTATTGACGATCCTTTAGCTCAATCTTTTGGCACCCTTGTTCCATCAAGAGCTGTTCACTATACCCAACCTCAAGCGGGCAAGTAAAGATAACCTGGCAACAAAGCTCTTTTATCAGGCCAATCAGTCTTTGGGCGGTCGGTTTGTCAAAATCGTTCATAAAATCATCAAGGAGTAACAACGCATCTCCCTTGAGTGCTTTTAATTCTTGTAACTGAGCCAACTTTAGAAGCATTAAAATCAGCTTTTGCTGACCGCGGGAGGCAAAGTTTTTTGCCTGATGCCCTTTGAAGTAAATCTCAACATCATCAACATGTGCACCAAAAAGTGACCGTTTCAATATATATTCTTGCGTTGGCAGTTGATGCTCATACTGGGCAAACCAATCAGGCCAAGTACTATCGCTAATGCTTTTTTTAGCATGATATCGCAACTGAATAGTTGCGCCACTATTGAACGATTCAAGCAATTGATTCACTCGATTTTCAAGATTCAATAAAAGTGGTATTCGCTTCTGTTGAACCAATTGAGATTGTTCAAAAAGCTGCTGTGTCCAAAAGACATACGAATCATCCACAATAGTATGTGTTCGGTTGAGTAATGCTGTTCGCTGCTGAACATAATTTTTTAATGTGCGCAGTTGAACAACAAATTGTGGATCATGGAGCATAATTGCTTGGTCAATAAAAAGGCGACGCCCATCAGGCCCGCCTTTAATGAGTAGCAAATCATCTTCCGTAAGGGTAATAGTGCGATAATAATCAATAAGTTCTTTATATGAATTGATCGGTTGATGATCGATTTTCACAAGCTTTTTTTTTGCTGAAAAACCAACCTGCAATTCATGTTCAAACTGAGCTGAGCGCATTGCCAATTTAATAAAAAAGGTAGATTGATCAAAAAGTAATAATTCACGTGGCACATGCGTTCGAAACGAACGCAAATAACACGCATAATGGAGCGCTTCAAGAAGCGATGTTTTTCCAGAACCATTGGTACCGCTAATCAAAACAAGCGGCGCATTAATTTCCAATTCAAGTACAGGAAAACAACGAAAATTTTTCAGCTCAAGAGCACCTATTTGCAAATCAACACCTATTGCGCATGTTGTGTTGGTGAAATGGGCATAACTAAATAGGTAATGTGATATGCATCTTTTTCTGCTTGAAAAATAATTGGCTTAGTAGAATTCTTCAAATAGGCGGTTATTTTATCATCAGAAAATGCTTGCAATCCGGACAATAAATATGGCGCATAAAAACGAATATCTAAACGTGCTGCTTTAAAAGCATCGAGTGCTAATTCTTCGTTGAGCGAACCAACTTCTTTATTTTCCATTGAAACATACAAACGGTCATTATCAAATCCAAATTGTGTAGCCAAAAATTGACCTGACAATAAACAGGCCGATCGACGCAATGTTTTCAAAAAGTGAGCGCGATCGAGCGTTGCTGGCAGAAAATCTGTTTTTTCCAAAATTGCTGCATACTGTGGAAACTGATCTGCAAGTAGTTTAGTGAAAAAATTAAATGTTTCTCCTGAAAACACGAGTTGATTACCACACGTACCCAAAAAAAGTGTGGTAGATGGTGCATTTTCTAAAATCTTTTTAATTTCAAAAACAGCGCGCCTTGGAAGCAACCAGCGATGCGATCCTTCAAGTATGTATTTAGTGGTATATACTTGCGCTAAACAATGACCATCAGTAGTTGTCATTTTCAATCCAGTATTATCAATCTCTAAAAACAAACCATTGAGTGCTGGATTTGCATTGTGTGGTGGAATAAGGAAGGCAACTTTATCAATCAGTTCAACTAAAAATGGCGCTTCTAATTGCATCAAATTTTCAATACGTTCAGGAAATGGTGGGAATGTTTGCGCATCCTTAATATGAAGCCCCACATTAACGACTCCTGATTTAATAAAAAATTGGTTATTTTTAAGTGTGCACTCAATTTCACCATCAAGTTCTTTTACCAAATCAAAAATTCGTTTGCCAGGTACTAAAAATGAAATTGATTCATTAAGTGTACTTGAACGCAATAAGCACGTAGATTGCAAACTCACTTCTAAATCGGTGCTTTTTAAAATAAGCTCACGATGACCAACTTGAAACAAAATATAAGAAGTGGTATCAAGTGTTGTTCTTTTTGAACAAATTGGCTGCATCGATGAAAGAATAGAAAAAAGTTCTTTCTGTTCTACGAAAAAAGTGTTCGCCATGGCATTCCTTCAATTTCTTTATTTTCTGCGCTACATTTTATTGATTATACCGATACAAGACAGTATGGTCAAAGCAAACATCTGTACAAGGAGTTGCCATGACACAGAAAAATTTTTATTCACTGGTAGGATTGAGTATGTATATCTCAAGCGCGGTTGCAGGCACAACACAACCACAACTCGATGTTTCCAAACTTATCGACGAATTATATAAAAATATTAGCGGATTTACTATTTCAGAAGATGAGCGCACCGGTGTGCGCACACAAGGTGGCGATCCAACCTATGGTGAAATTACTGTTAAAGGTGCTGCCGAATTACTCAAAGATCTCGATTTACAAAGAAAAGATGTTTTTTATGATCTTGGTTCAGGGGTAGGAAAATTAGTAGTACAAACAGCACTCACCACTCCTGTTGGCAAAGCAGTTGGTGTTGAGCTTGCACCAACGCGCCACGAACATGCACAAGCGATAAAAAATGAAATTGAAAAACGCAATCTTCTCAAAGACACAAAACTTGAATTTCAAAGAAAAAATGTTGCCGAAATTCCGTTGGAAGATGCGTCGGTAATATTTATGTGCTCAACGTGTTTTTCTGATGAACTCATGAAAACATTGATGGAAAAAATGGGTAAATTAAAAAAAGGGTTGCGTGTTTTAACATTAAAACGATTTCCAGAATCAACCAAATTCACACTGGTGAAAACCTATCAAATACCAATGACTTGGTCTAACAGCACGAATGTGTATTTATATAAACTCAATTAATTGGTAGAGTTTCTATATAATTAATTAACGAGGAACTCTATGAACGCACGCCGCTCAACACTTATTATTCTTTTCTCAATTGTGTCTATACACACAATTGATGCTTCATGTCCTTTTTACAACGTGATTTTTGGTAATGAAGATGTTTCAGTTTCTTATAAAAAACAAATAACCAATGCACTGCGCGATTTCAATGTTCCACAACCAGAAAAAGTTGCCGTCAAAAAAATGAATTCAGTAGCAGCACGGTTACTTGGTAATGAATTGTATTCGTTTACGCTCATTGGAATTTGGTTGAATGAACCTGCACTCAACACTCTAACCGAATCAGCGCGTGAATTTAAGTTGTATCATGAAGCTGCACATTATGCGCACAAACATCATGCACAAGCACTTGGATTAGCGGCAACTGCATTGCCGCTGATGACTACTTTTCCATTGTTATTTCGCAGCGCCTATTATCACTCTGCCTATAAAAAATTAGGAAATATTTTCGCGTACAGTGCAACGGCACTTTCGTGGTACGGATTATACTCATATGCACTTAAACCATTTATTAAAGAACAAGAAAAACAGGCTGATCTTGCAGCAGCGCGAATGCTGTGCGCAAAAGGAAAAAAAGAAATCGTAGAAGCGTATCTTAACCAATTGAAGAATCAACTAGCAGATTTTTCATCAGATGATTGGCATTATTCTCAAGCTGAAGAATATGAATATCTTGCACAGTTATTTGCTACCTAAATCGCTTGAAAAAATTAATTACGCACGCGGATGTTTTTTGTCATACACTTTGCGCACATAGCTTGTTTCAAGATGGGTATAAATTTCAACAGTTGAAAGATTTTCATGTCCTAGCAACAATTGCAATGAACGCAAATGCGCTCCCTGCTGTAACAAATGCGTTGCTAATGAATGACGTAACATGTGTGGTGAAATATTTTTTTTAATGCCAGCTTGCGCACACAATTCTTTGAGTGCCATCCAAAACGATTGGCGAGAAATTGGTTTTATTTGTGAAGCATATTGCACCGGAAATACATAGGGTGCTTTTTCTAGAAATGCAGCATCAATTAACTGGGAGCGAACAGTATCTAAATAATCACGCAGCATAGTTAACACTTTGTGTGGAATTGGTACCATGCGACCTTTTCCACCTTTACCACGCACCGAAATAAATCCAGTATCAAATTGCACATCACTCAGTTCAAGATGTGTCAATTCACTAATGCGCATGCCCGTTGCATACAAAAGATACAACATCATTGTATTCCGTTTTCCTGCAATTGTTTTATCACGATCTGCTGCATGCAGCAATTGTTCTATTTCGGTTGGTTTTAAAAAGGTAGGCAATTTTTTTTCAAGTTTAGGTGTATGAATTTTAATAGTTTCTGTTTTCCATCCAAGACGCTCCCGTGCCCACCGCATAAACAGTTTCAGTGCGGAAATTTTACGCGCCATACTGCGCGCACCAACATGCTGTTCTTTTAAATAATACAAAAATTGTTTGATATCATCAGCAGTGATTTGTTCAAGTGTGCGATTATTTTTGTGCACATACTGTGCAAATTGCGCTAAATCACCTTGGTAGGCAACAAACGTATTTTTAGCAACTCGTTTTTCTGTTAAAAGATACGCTTCAAATTGTGTCAGTACCTTTTCCATACTCGCTGCCCTTTTTATTATGGAGCATTAATATGCTTTGGCAACTACAATATCACCTTTACTTGCTTGATCACAATTAAAGCAGTGATTTAATTTATTTGAAGGGAGTATACAACGAATAGTTGCACTATACTTTTTCAATTCAGCTTCGCATGATGATTGCTGGCACCAACCAGTTTGATAAAAACCGTTCTCTTTATCCAAAACTGGACCAAATACAGAAATTTTCTCGCCAATATGCCACAGTTGTTGTTGCCGTTCTTGTGCACGTTCAAACAATGTTTTTTGTACACGATCGGCACGTTCTTTTACTTGCTGTAACAATTGATCAAAAGAAACTGATTCTTTTGCAAGCCCAAGTCGATCGCTCAATACAACGGTGCGTTGTGCAATATCTCGCGGTCCGATTTCAATGCGCAGCGGCACGCCTTTCAATTCCCATTTATAAAATTTCGCACCGGGTGTTTCATCTTCACGATCGTCAACCTCTACAGCAATAGAGTGTGCACGAAGTTCTTGTGCAATGCGTTGCACTTCGTTCTTAATAATTGAACTATCCACATCTTTTTTGAAAATAGGCACAATCACCACCATGATTGGCGCAATTTTTGGTGGAATGATCAATCCTTTTTCATCGCCATGCACCATCACTAAAGCGCCAATTGAACGCGTTGTAAATCCCCAACTGGTTAAATACGGATGTGCTTGGTTGCCAGAACGATCTTGAAACATGATGCCAAATGATTTTGCAAAATTTTGTGAAATAATGTGCGAAGTGCATAATTGCAGCGCTTTACCATCAGGCATGATTCCTTCAAGTGTGTACGTGCGATCTGCTCCTGCAAATTTTTCACTTTCCGATTTAATGCCAAAAACAACTGGAATTGCTAAATAATTTTCATACAACGAAATATATTCTTTCCACATCAGTTCAGCTTCATCTTGCGCTTCTTGTGGCGTTTCGTGTGCCGTGTGCCCTTCTTGCCACCAAAATTCAGTGGTGCGTAAAAACGGGCGCGTGCGCATTTCCCAGCGAACAACATTGGCCCACTGATTAATTTTCATTGGCAGATCGCGCCACGATTTTATCCATTTTGCAAACATATGGTGAATAATTGTTTCAGAGGTAGGGCGAACAATGAGTGGTTCTTCTAATTTTTTGCCACCAGCAATTGTGACAACCGCTAATTCCGGAGCAAAACCGGCAACATGTTGTTTTTCTTTTTCAATAAATGATTGAGGAATTAATAAAGGAAAAGCAGCATTGTGATGCCCAGTTTCTTTGATACGATGATCAAGTCTATTTTTAATATTTTCCCACAATGCATAACCATAGGGACAAATAATCATGCAGCCACGAACTGGCGCATGATCAGCAAGTCCTGATTGAAAAACTACTTCGTTATACCATTGAGAAAAATCGGTTTTAATATTGGGTAATTTGGTACTCATTGTTCTTTGCATTTAGTTAGTCTAAAATTTACTCGGTAACTACTAAGATACTATAGAAAGCAGCTAAAATGAATACAGAAAAAAAGCCTATGCTTAATGATCAATCGACAACCATTGAAGAGTTACGAAATCAGGTAGAAAAATTTGTTACTGAACGTGATTGGGTACAATTTCACAGCTTAAAAAATCTGAGCATGGCAATTGCGGTTGAAGCTGCAGAATTGATGGAACATTTTATGTGGGACAAAGAGAAAAACATAAAAGTAGAAACAACCAAGACAGAAATTGAATATGAACTGGCCGATATTATTATCGCCTCATTTGCATTTGCCAATAGATATAATATTGATATTACAACGACATTATTAAATAAACTTGATTTGAACAAAAAAAAATATCCAATCGAAAAAGCAAAAGGTCGATCGGATAAATATACCGCATATCAAGAAAAAGATGGGAACTCATAGGCTTTTTAGGGCGTATGTCTCTCTTCTACACTTACGCATAACTGAGAGCTAGCTTCTAACTACCTCCCCATCTTCTATTATTAAGCATATCAGTTCTGAATCATCAAATTCAACAGTTTAAATGCAAATAATCGCGTTAATTAACTGTTTTTTGGCATTTTTACCTAAGCCTCGGTTCAAACTACCTCAATTTTTTGTACATTATGTCCATTTTTATTACCTAAGCAATTCTTTAGACAAGAGAAAATGAATTATATTACGCTCATTATGGATCAGTTCTAAACTATCTTGGTGGGGGCAATTAATGAAATCAAAAAATATATGGTTAATGGTGTTGTTATTGGTTTCAAACACGGTGTTTTCATGCTTTGATGCATTATTCAACCTGTTTTCAACTCAAAAAAGATATCACACGAATGAATCTGCTGAAAACCTTTTGTCACAAAAAGAGCTCGACACTAAATACAACCAAATTGAACAAGTTACTCATTTTGAACTACAACGCCAAATAAACTTATTTGATCGAGGTAAAATTGATGAAATCGCATTTAAAAGAAATCTTGCATACATGTATAAAGAATTACTCTTTATGCTCCCAGCCGATAGGGTAACAAAACTATTTACTGGCATACAATTGAAAAGCGACGAAAAATAAAAGGAAAATTATGGACAATAAATTAATGCTTATCAACGTACTTGATCAAGAGTCATATAATGATTGCCACATTCCTGGCTCAATTAACATCCCGTTTAATAAGTTACAAGAAGCAACTCGCGAAATGGAAAAAGATACCGAAATTATTGTCTATTGTGCAAGCTATGAATGTTCTGCAAGCAAAGAAGCGTGGCACATTCTTGATCAAGCAGGGTTTACTAATATTTGGGCTTATGAAGGCGGCGTGCGCGAATGGAAACAAGAAGGAAACCCTACAGAAGGTGTATGCAAAGCTCCCTATTTGGCACCAAAAACCGGTAAACCTGAACTTACCGATTCTTCGATAAAAACTATTTCGCTTGAACAGCTCAAACATAAACTTAATATTAGAAAGTCTTAATCATGATGGAATCAAAATTAAGACCCGTTATACAACCACTGATTTCATCACTTTCAAGTTCTCTACCACTTTTTATGAGTCCCAATTATGTCACGCTGTTTGGGTTTATTTCAGCATGCGGTGCGTCAGCTGCAATAAGCCAACAATATCTCATTACGGGTCTTTTTTTTATTTTGCTTTGTGGTTTTTTTGATATTTTAGATGGAACAATTGCTCGCATGCGTAACATTGCAACTCCGGTAGGTGCATATATCGATTTAATTTGTGATCGTCTTTCTGAAATAGCAATCATTATCGGATTTGCACGAGGGTTTCCTGAATATTCTTTTCTTTATATAATCTTTCTTGGTGCCGTTTTATTTCATTTTTCAACTTTTTTAGCCGCATCGTCATTAATAAAAAACAATGGCACAAAAAGCATTCATTACGAAGAAAGTCTTATTGAACGGGCCGAAGCATTCGTAGTTTTTTCAGCCATGTGCCTTATTCCAAATCATATTTTTGCGCTGCTCTTCATATTTAATATAGGTGTAATAATAACCGCAATGACACGATTTTATCGGATTATTAATCTGGACTAATTTATTGGTTATTATTCAATTCACGTAACAACGACCTCAAACAAAGTTTGTGTGCACATTTATTGCCACGTGGACTTGGCATCGAGCGCGGTCTTTTAGTGACATATTTAATATATTCAAAACAAATATAACAGCGATCATCAGGAGTAGCAGGAAAGGTATAATTATATGGCCTTGGTTTGTTTTTAGAACTACCCTTGTGCCGTTGATAAGTTGTTTTAAATTTTTTCGGTTCGGCATTTATTTCATTTCCTGAAAAATAAAACGTCTGAAACGCCATCAATATTAAAAATTGCTGTAATTTCATGATGTACCTTTGATTACAGATTAAATAATTATTTCTCATAGAAGAACGGATTAAAAAAAATAAAATAGAGCAAATTAAGCATTTTTACAAATATTAATGCACATTTAGCCAGAAATTATTCGCAACCTTGCCGATAAAAATCTTGAGAGCGGTATATTTTTCCCTTTATAATGAATAATAGGGAAGGTCAAGGGAGATAAGTAATGAGCAATAAGCGTTTTCGCGTCCTTATTTTCGCTTTATTATGTTGGAGCCAACTTCTTTATAGTGCGGCATCGTCTCTTTCGTTCAATCTTAGACAATTAACCCCAAACTATACCGAATCAAATCAATTTTTACCTACTGCTTATCTTTTTGCGCATGGATTAGGCGCTACCTACAACCAAGGAACCTCACTTTTTACGCGAATTAGATGTGTGCAACCTGACGGTTCAATAGTTTGCAACAAACATTGGGTAATGGATGATCCAATTGCTTTGTTCAATTTCCACGATGCAAAAAATGACCAGAATGAATATTACAAAGAACAGGTTAATTTGGGCCAACAAAAAGATATGGCAAGATTACATGAAGCAATTCAAACAGCTCGTGAAAAATTGCCTGGCCATCAACTCGTTTTAGGCGGCATTTCGCGTGGCGCTGTCGTTTGTTTAAATGTACTGGGGCTCTATCAACCTGATGGTGTTGCAGCGCTCGTGCTTGAATCACCATTTGATTCATTTAAAAATATCATTAATCACTTAATAAAAAGATTTGGAATGAGTTGGGTGCCATTTTCGGAAAAAATTGGTTTCAAAATTGCTCGATCACATTTTCCTGAACTTGACCTAGAAGGAATATCACCGATTAAAACGGTGCCTTATTTGCCCTACAATGTACCAATTTTGATTGTGCATTCAAAAAAAGATAAAGTTATTCCGGTTAAATGCTCTCGCAAATTATATATAAAGCTGCGCCAATCGGGGCATCATCATGTTTATTTATTTGAACTGCACAATGGAGCGCATGGAAAATTAATGAATGGACCAGATGCAATTCATTATCAAAATATTGTTCATGCATTTTATAAGAAATATAATTTGCCCTATCACGAACCGTTTGCTCGAGACGGTGAACATTTACTTTTATTGAGTCAGCCAACAATTCAAGATGTTAAATTGCGAAACCATCGTTCACTTGAACTAGAAGGAATTGAAGATTAATTAGCGTTCATCTTCTGGCTGAACTGTAATTTCATTATCAACTATCTGAATGCGCTCAATTTTCAATGCTTTACCAGTTTGTGCATCAACTTCAATCCATACCCCGCACATAATCATGGGGCCTTCCATTTCAACACTAAATTTAACCGGCATTTGTGTGAGAAAATTCTGTATAATCGGTTCTTTTTTCATACCAAGCATAGAATTACGCGCACCGGCCATACCAAGATCGGTAATAAACGCGGTTCCTTGTGGCAAAATGCGTTCGTCTGCAGTTTGCACATGCGTGTGTGTACCAACAACTGCACTTACTTGCCCATCCAAGAAAAAACCCATTGCCATTTTTTCTGAAGTTGTTTCAGCATGAAAATCCACAATAATGATTGGTGCTTTGTGACGCAAAAACGTAAGCACCGATTGTGCAGTTTTGAATGGACAGTTCAAATGTTCGCGCATAAAAACACGTCCTTGCAGATTGATAACACCAATAGTGGTTCCATCAACCGTAAAAGTGGTTACACCACTCCCAGGACAATCGGAAGGAAAATTTTCAGGACGCAACACATCATCATTATGTTTGAGATATTCATAAATATCTTTGTGGTGCCAAATATGATTACCTGTGGTGATAACATCAGCACCATTATGACGATAAAATTTTGCCATGCGCTGTGTAATGCCTCTACCCTGAGCACTATTTTCACCATTAACAATCACCGCATCAATGCGATGTGCTTTTTTTAGATGTTGCACATGTTTTTGAAACATGGCGCGACCGGGTGTGCCGACAATATCACCAAGAAGTAAAATTCGTACTGTTTTCATATATTACCGTGCATATTCAATCGCGCGTTTTTCGCGAATTACATTAACTTTAATTTGTCCAGGAAACGCCATTTCTTGTTCAATCTTACGTGCAATATTGCGCGCTAGTGCAATTGCTGCATCATCATCTACCGTGTCTTCTTCAACAATAATGCGAATTTCTCGTCCCGCTTGTAATGCGTACGATTTTTTTACGCCTTCAAACGAACCGGCAATATCTTCTAATTTTTCAAGTCGTTTAATATACGCAGACAATGTTTCGCGACGCGCACCAGGACGAGATGCAGAAATAGTATCTGCGATCATAATAATTGGACTGTAAATAGAAGCAAAACATATTTCTTCATGATGTGCTGCAATTGCGTTTACAACGAGCGGATTTTCTCCACACCGTTTTGCAATGTCACCACCAATGAGAGCATGAGGTCCTTCTACTTCAGCACTTACCGCTTTACCAATATCGTGGAATAATCCAGCACGTAATCCCAAATTGCCGTCAAGGCCAAGTTCTTCGGCGATCATGCGCGAAAAAATACCAACTTCTTTGCTGTGCATAAGAACATTTTGCGAAAAACTTGTTCTGAAATATAATTTGCCAAGATGCGTTATAATTTCTGGATGCACACCTTGAATATTCAATTCAAGAATAACTTGGTTACCAACTTCTTGAATCATTTCATCGATTTCTTTTTCACACTGAGTAACGGTTTCTTCAATGCGAGTCGGATTGATTCGACCATCAATAATTAATTTTTCCAACGAGCGACGCGCAACTTCACGACGAATTGGATTAAAACCGGAAATGGTAATTATTTCGGGTGCATCGCCAATAACAAACTCCATTCCTGTGGCCATTTCAAGCGATTTAATATTGCGACCTTCTTTACCAATAATTCTGCCCTTCATGTCCTCATTTGGTAAATGAACGACACCAGATGAATGCGGACCAACTTGATCAGCAATGTACCGTTGCATTGCTGTTACCACAATACTGTTCGATTTTTCTTTTGCAGTTTGGCGCGCTTCTTCTTCAACTTTCTGGACCCATTTTTGGCTGGTCATGCGCACTTCTTCTTCAAGTGTTTGATGCAATTCTTTGCGCGCTTCTTCACGCTTCATGCCACTAATTGCTTCTAATTTTGCAATTAATTCCGCATATAATGATTTCATTTTATTTTCGCTCATCATCAAGCGATCTGAAGCACGTGATAAATTTCGTTCTTTTTGTTGAAATTCTTGAGAAATTTCTTCAAGGCGCTGTTCTTTTTTTTCTAATGCTTCATATTTTGTATTTAATTTTCCTTGAAACCGCTCTAACTCAAGTCGTTCACGTTTAATTTCAAGTTCAAATTCACTTCGTTTTTTATGAAGTTCATCTTTGAGTTTTAAAAGCGATTCGCGTCGTTCATTTTCAAGATCACGCTTAATGTTTTTTGAAGCTTGATGAGCTTGATCAAAAAGAGTTTGCGCTTGATGATATTTCGCTCGCGCAAGAAAGAGTAACACTCCTCCCAGAATAAACGCGAGCACGGCAATAATGCCGCTCACTGATAATAAAATAGACGTAATCATGTAATTTCCTATGTATATGTAATATGCAACGCATCAGCAGTCGAAACACCGCGCGTTCATTGTAAGCACTCGTTAACGTAAAATGGCAGGAGATGGAAATCTTCCCTTGAACCATAGTTGTACAGGGGTGAAACCAAATACGTTGCATACAAAAAGTAGTGCAACTAAGCCATTGACTGATCAATCTGAGCGATTAATCGTTGAGCCAGTGCCTGCATTTCAGACTCAAGTGCAACTTGATTATGAGCAAGTTGTAAAGCAGCAAGAACCGCAATTCGCTTTTCCTGGCCTTTGCCCACCGCGGCACTGAGTTGATTCATGAGTGCATCAACGCGACTGACCGCTTCCATGAAATGTGATTCAGCTTCATCGCTTACCAGCGTATACGATTCTCCAAGTATCTGTACGGTATATTTTTTTGCTTCGCGTGTCATGATGATTTTTCGTTACCAACTAAAGAATCGATACTTTTTATCAAATCATCAACAAACAACTTGGTCCGTAACCGTTCTTGATTAAGCTCTTCACTCTGAACCGTGGTTAATTTCTGCAAAAGCTGTTCATTTTCTTCAGCTAACCGCGAATTAGTAGATTTTAACTCATTAGTTAATGCAATGAGTTGTGCTATTTTTCGTTCAAGTGCCTGCAAAATTTCCATAAGCTCTCCTTTTTTCATGCACGTACATTTTCGGGCACGAAATTCAACTTTCTCCTAGTGTATCATAGATAAACTAAAGAGTGTCAATAACCTACTGTTGGGCAATTTGTGCAAGTTTTGAAAATGCTTCTGGTTCGTAAATAGCAAGTTGGCTCAACATTTTTCTGTTCAACGTAACTTGTGCTTTGTTGAGTCCATGAATAAATTGGTTGTATGAAATGCCATTTTGTTTGGCTGCAGCGCTAATGCGAACGATAAACAATCCACGCATGTCACGTTTTTTGAGCTTGCGACCTTTGTAAGCAAATGCCATTGCGCGCAATAATGTTTCTTTCGCACGCTTTATAATATTGCTACGTTGACCCCAGTACCCTTTAGTTTCTTTTAATAAACGTTTGTGTCTTTTTTTGGTTACTATACCGCGTTTTACTCGTGTCATAATACCTATCCCTTATTGATCAATTACAAAAGCGATTTAACATGGCGAATATCACACGTTCCAACATAGAAACGGCGTCTCATGGAACGTTTTTTTTGAGCCGATTTTCCCGTCATTAAATGACGACGACCCGCTTTTGCACCTTTAATTTTGTTACTCTTTAATTTTTTAAAGCGTTTTGTCGCACCAGAGTGCGTTTTCATTTTTGGCATGTTAATCAAAACTTTCAATTACTTTATAAAATAAATTCGAGACCATACCGTTGAGCTTTTCATATCTTTTTCTTGCGCAACGTTCTCTAAACCATCAGCTGCAAACGTTTGATTTACTTTATCAAACATTTCAGCTCCTCGTTCATGTATCGATGCCACCTCACGCCCCCTAAACATAAGCGTAATTTTGACATGCTTACCATCTTTCAAAAACTGAACCGCCTGCTTTAATTTGGTCTGATAATCATGCTCACCAATTTTGGTACGCATTTTTATCTCTTTAACCTGTATTGTCTTTTGATGCTTTTTAGCTTCGGCCTGTTTTTTCTTTTTGGCATATAAAAGCTTACCAAAATCCATTATTTTTACAACAGGAACGCCCATTTGGCCCGTATCTGACATCATAACCAGGTCAAGATCGGCTGTCCGTGCTATTTTTAGCGCTTCATCACGGGTAAGAATGCCAAGGTTGGCACCATCGTGAGAGATCACCTGCACTTTTGGGACGCGAATTTGTTCATTAATCAATTGGTCAGTTTTTTGAATATTAATAGATTTCAACGTGTTATAACCCTTTAAAAACATTATTTTTTTGCTTCTGCGATCGCTTCTTTTACTTTTATCCGTACTTTTTGAGCAAATTCAGGATTTTCCTTCAAATGCTCGAGTACTTGTTCACGGCCTTGAGCAAACTTCTTTTGCTCAAAAGAAAACCATGCGCCCGATTGAATGATTACCTGGAAATGCAGCGCAGCATCTAATAGATCCAGTTCGCTACTAATACCAATACCAAAAAGAACGTCAAGTTCAACTTTGCGGAATGGCGGTGCCATTTTGTTTTTTACAACTTTAACGCAAACGCGGTTACCAAATTGAACATCGTCTTTTTTAAGACTGGCAATTCTGCGTACATCAAGGCGAAGTGATGCATAGAATTTCAATGCATTACCACCAGTAGTTGTTTCTTTATTTGCAAACGGCATGCTTGAAATATTATGGCGAATTTGGTTAATAAAGATGAGCACCGTTTTTGATCTATGCACAATTGGCGTCAGCTTTCTGAGCGCTTGAGACATTAATCGTGCTTGTAAACCAACATGTACATCGCCCATATCACCATCAAGTTCTGCTTTTGGCACCAACGCTGCTACTGAGTCAACAACAACGATATCAACAGCCCCTGAACGCACCAGCACTTCGGCAATATCAAGTCCTTGCTCACCATAATCTGGCTGAGAGATAATGAGCTCATTAACATTAACACCTAAATTATTTGCATAGGTCATATCAAGTGCATGCTCAGCATCAATATAAGCGCAAATACCGCCATTTTTTTGTGCTTGAGCGATAGCATGTAGCGCTAAGGTTGTTTTACCTGATGCTTCAGGTCCAAATATTTCAACAATTCGGCCTACTGGATAGCCACCAATACCAACCGCTTCATCAATAAGAATTGAACCAGAAGAAATTGCAGGCATTCTTTCTTGCCGTGCATCGCCCAAGAACATAACCAACCCTTTACCATGCTGCTTATCGATTTGCGCAAAGGTAACCTCGAGCATCTTCTTTTTATTCAGTTTGTCATTTTCTGTTTCGGGGATAACGGTTGCCGTTGATGGCTTTATTGCTTGAGTTGTCATGATGGTAAGTCTTCCAAAGGTACTCGTTCTGTTGATAATTCATTGTCTGGAGTGATTTTTATTGTAGCATTTCTGCATAAAGACGCAATATAACCTCGGTAAATTCGCTCCTTTTTCTCTTGTTCTAATTGAGCAACCACCTCTTGTTTTTTCTGCATAAACAGTGCTTGGTCAAACGGTTGGCGTTTTTCAAGTTTTAGAACATAGCCGCGATCTCCCTGGTCGGTTGAGGTCACCGCTCCTTGTTGCGTTAACGAAAGGAGATTTGAAATGGGAAGGTTTTTTTCTTCAAGTTTTTTGACCGATTTTTCATCATGTTGATTAAACATACCGGTAGATTCAAAAGTAGCGCCAAACTCAGTTTTTAATGAAGAAAGTTGCGTGGTTTTAGCTTTTTCAGCTGCTTGTTTAATAGCAACTTTCATTGCCTGGCGAGCTTTATCATAATACAAGTCATCTTCTACTTGTTTTTTTACCGTTTCAAGTGGTACCTCAACGCTTTTTTCGATCTGCGTTGTTTGAACAATAACGCCAGTACCTTTATCATCGATAAAGAACGTTTGTTCATTGTGTGGTGTTTTGAATATACGTTGAGAAAGAAGGCTCGTATCTCTTCTTGATACGTTTGCAATTCGTGCTGAACCGTTTCGTTCTTTGCTCAATTTTTCGAGTGCATCGCCGGAACTACGCAACTGATTAAGCGCAGAACGTGTTTCGCGCGTAAATTGTTCATCAAATTTTTGCTTGAGTAATAATGCTTTAATATCATTTTTAACTGAAGCCAATGATTTGTAACTTGCACTTTTTCGAGCAACGCGTTGTATTAATTCAATTCCTTGGTTAGTACTGAGAGCATCAGAAACATCGCCATCATTTTGCAGGCGGAATGCTGCGCGCTCAATTGCTTGATCTTCTAAATCACCGCGCTTAATAAATCCAACCATACCACCTTTTAAAGCAGTTGCACTATCTTGTGAATATTGTTGAGCAAGTTGCGCAAAACGATCAGGATGAGCTGCCAGTTCTTCTTTAATTTTTTGGGCTTTTTCTTGCAGTTGTGTCATTGGGTTTTTATCATCAACTTTTAGCATAATTCTGCGAATCTGAATCTGAACGGGAGATTCAAGATACTCTTGCTTGTGATCAGTATAATATTTTTCAATATCTTGATCGTTAATAACGACACCAAATGTCTCCGGTTTAAATTCCCACACACGAGCTGATCTTTTTTCTGGAGACCAGTAACGTTTCATTATTTTATTTTGTTCAGTAAGAAACGATTCTAATTCGTCATTACTGAGTGGTTTTGCTTTTACGGTTTTAAGATAGGTATCAAGATTAAAAATAAGAACGCCATATTCACGTTCAAGTACTTGATCAGTAAACGCTTTTTTGAGTTCGTCAGTTGAAATATACGATGATAACAAAATAAGATTACGCGTAAGTGAACGACGCAGTGCATTTTCAAGAGATTCTTCAAAATCTTTAAATGAAACACCATGTGCTTGTAAATAATAACGCAACATTGGTACTGATATGGTGCCGCGTTGATCAATGACACTCAACGGAACACTGTCACGCAATTCTTGTAATACAAAATAAGGATCCTGCATTTTGCGCGCAATAAAATCACTTGATACATAAATACCAAGGTCATTGGCAACTTTGTCGAGTACTTTTTCAACAATGAGTGCTTGTATCGCCATTACTTTTGGATCGTCACTGATACCCATCATGCGCATCATGTAATCCGCTTGCGGTCCCATTTGCTGACGAATGAACGCAATTCGTTCAGATTCTTGTGAAATTTTTAATTTAAACTCATTGATAGAAATAGCTGAACCATCAACGGTAGCAATTTTTGGTACACCGCCACTAAATCGTTTAAATAGATTTGGTGAAAAGAGTAAACTACCTCCGGCCATAGAAAATAACGTGATCCACAAGATTGCTTTAGCAAATCTAGTTTTCAACATGCGGTGTTGAGTAGAAGTCATGAGCTCATACCTTTCATTGGCTGCGCGTTGTTAGTAATAATGCGCACCTTTTTCAACGATTCGGTCATTTTAATTGAACTAATAAGCGCTTCAAGTTCATTTTTTTGCGCAAATGAATGCGTATTTACCGTAAACCAAGCAACTTGCATTGGTGTACCTTCCGGTGAACGTCCCGCGCTTACACGTTTTACCAGCGTAGTTTCAATTCCCTTTTTTTGCAATCGGTGCATGAGCTGTTGAGCAGATTTTTGTGTATTAAATCGAGCAAGCTGCGCATAATAACGTTCATTGTGTAGTTGCGATTGCGCAACATTTAATTTTGATTCTTCTTGATTTATTTGAGCAGCAGACGCGGATGGTTGTATATTTTCAGCCAATTGTTCAGTTGCTTCTGGTTGATGATCTGTACCATAAAGCATAGTCATCGAATGATGAAGGCGATCTGCAAATGACTGTTCATTCATATCTTTAACAAA
Source organism: Candidatus Babelota bacterium (assembly GCA_022707425.1). Lineage (GTDB taxonomy): Bacteria > Babelota > Babeliae > Babelales > JACPOV01 > JACPOV01. The sequence continues at coordinate 8,777 of JAKJAQ010000006.1, read as the reverse complement.
TGAATCAAGTGCTGCTTTTTTACCAATAAAATAACCACCAATAAAAATAGTTATCAATACAATAACGGTGAGAGAAACAGCGAATGCAGTTTCTTTGCGATCAAGAATCAATACTGGCTGTTGATGGCAATTACACATACACCCAATATCTTTAAGATTATTCATATATTCCTTTCAAGCGGTTAGCAAGATACGCAGCAGCTTGGTCAATAGACTCGGTCGAAAGATTAACTGATATAATTAATTGTTTTGCATCTGCTTGATGAACTTTGCGCGCGAGCATGCTGCCAAATGCAATTTGTCGCTTTGCATAATTTCGTGTTTTTTTTGCAATTGTTGCAATGAGATTTTCATATTCTACAGCTGATTCGTGTCCTTCGCGTACAAAGTGTACAATATCATCATAACCGAGTAATTTTTTTCGTAGAAGAAATTGTTGCCACTCGGGTGAAAGTTGACGCACTTCATCAATCCAACCATCATTCATCATGATTGCAACGCGATCATTTATTCTTGTGTAAAGTTCAGCTCGTTCGCGTGTTACATTGATTAACACATAGGGAGCACTTGGTTGATATTGTGGTTGATGAGCCGAAGGCAAGGTTCCGGTTTGATACCAAATAGCTAATGCGCGATTAATTCTATAGAGATCATGTTTATTAATATGTAATGCGCGTTGTGGATCAATTGAATATAAATGATCCCATGAACTTTCATAGTGCGGAATTTCTGGCGGCGGTGCAACTGAATGAGCTTGCGGTGGAAACAACAGTGAGAGAATATAAAATCCGCTACCACCGACAATAATCGGAACTTCATTCGATTGTTGGATAGTTGCAATTACTGCATTTCTATATTCCATAACGGTCATGTCACGTGGTTCATCGATACTATCAAATAAATAATACGGAACATCTATGCTCTCAAGTGGTGGCTTTGCAGTACCGATAGAAAGTGGTGTATAACATTGACCACTATCAGCATTAATCATACTGCCATTGAGTAATCGAGCAAGGCTCAAAGCTAAATCTGTTTTACCAACGGCGGTTGGTCCGTAAATAATGATTGAAGGTACCGGATGTTTAATCATACTGTTCAAATAATTTTTTGTGAAAATCTCTGTTGTACTGCTGGATTAAAAAATGACCGCAAATGTTCAATTGCTTTTTCTTCACCTATTTTCTGTACATGAGCAATTTCTTGTGCGAGAAGTGTTTCAGCTTGAAGCAAGAGATTTTTTTCACAAAAAGAAAGTTCTTTATTTTGTTCGATCGATTTTAAATCGCGGTATATTTCTGCTGTAGCATGCAAATTATTTTCTTTCAATTTTCCTTGGTACGCTTTGTTACGATGTTTCCAATTACTGGTAACTTGTGGATGCAATTTGCGTTGCGGAGGTTGAGCAAGGAGCTTGAATACTCCATCAATATTATCAAGCGAACTCAATGCTCGCACACCATTTTGTACTAAGCTGTTAACTGGCACCAAAATAGTCATCTCTTTATTCACAAACTTCAATTCATACAAGATAGTCACGGTGCCCGATATAACTTTTTTTACAATGCGATTAATTGTTGCAACACCATGACTTGGGTAGACAACTTTTTCGTTAAGTTCAAAATGAACTGACATACGCACTCCCTTTTCAAGCACGCGCTTCTTTACTAGCCTGAAAAAGCTTTACCTGCATCAAAAGCATACCACAATACTCTCCAATTTAGAATGATTATCAGCACAACTATTAACGCCCCTTTATCTTTCCAAACCATGAGAATTTTTCGTCGATGACAATCAATTTCTACGCATTTTTTCGACACACATCAATAAGTTTATCGCCAATCATCAAAAGACAAAGCAATGGTCATTTTTATTTATTTTACTCAAAAACCATCACCACATTATCCTCAATGAAACCTTTTTATATTTTTTAGTTACTGGCATTTTCGCCAAAATGTTAACCGTATCCATAACAACCGGCTTGTTGAAAGCTCTTTAATTGTTTATAATTATTTCTATTAATCAATTGAGATGGTCTGGTTATGATGATGCTTATTCTTCCTTTCTTTTTGTTGGCGAGTGCTATTATTGCCAATAAACTCTTACTTGTTATTCTTTCTCCTCTTACGCTTATTTCTTTCCGTATGATTGGTGGTGGACTTTTTTTGTACTGGTATCATCGTGTTCCGCATTCAATTATTCGTACTTTTTTTGTCCCGCTTACGGTCGCAGCATTGTGTACTACTTTTATTAATTCTTTCCTCAAATCGTATGCACTCACCTATCTCTCTTCAACTAAAGCTGCTTTTATTGGAGCACTCGACCCATTAATCACAGCTCTTTTGGCTTTTTTGATAGTTGGTGATTCGATCAACGGCAAACAGTTTTTTGGAATTGCACTTGGTATGGTTGGTGCAGCATTTATTTCTTTTGATTCACAAATAATTACCTATCAAGCAGCTCTTCCTCTTTGTGCTGCGTTGAGTGCACTAGTGATTGGCAGGTATGGATGGATACTGAGCCAGAAATTATTACGTACTACTCCTATCACTGCTCCTCAGCTCAATGCAGGCATGATGTTGATAGCTGGTGGTTTGGCGCTTGGATGTGTGTTATGTTACCCTACTCTTTTACTCTCTGAACTGAGTGCGCTTAATGAACCGTATTTAATGGGGGCGTTTTTATTTACTATTTTTATAGGTAATGGAGTAGCCTATCCCTTGTATGCTCAACTTCTACAAAAGTATCCAGCGACCTTAGTTTCTCTTGCAGGGTTATTAATTCCAGTTTTTGTTACTCTTTTAGGAATGTTATTACTTGGGGAGCAGTGTTCAGTTCAATTAGTTATTGGTGCATTGTGTATTTGTGTTGGCATGGTCATGTTTACCTTTAATGCACGGGTGACATAAATGTCACGGTGTACCTGGTTGATGATTATTGGAAAACTGTCACGGTACTCAATGCGTTAAATGTGTCCATCGTTACGCGCAATAGAGAGTGGTGGTTGGTGACATCAGGTTGAGTAATGAATGGTAAAAAGAGAAGCTCAAAGCAGGCGCCGCGCCCATATTCCCCTTTTTGGTTTATATATTTTTGTTTCTGATGGGTTTCACGTTCCCCTCTTAAGAACAGTACCCTACTATTGGTACAGGTGTAGGTGTGGGTGTAGTTAACGTGCGATTGGTTAGTTAAGGAGAGTAGTTTCGTGCGTGCGCGTGTGAGTGTGTATGCGTGGTGTTGAGGTGGTGTGTGCGGGAGGAGGAAAAGTGGTAACTTCCTTATATAGAATAGTTATTCCTTATATAGAATAGTTATTCCTTTTTTTTATTATTTATTATTTCTTTCCTTCCTTCTTTGTTTTTTACTCTGTTTCTCTTCTTCTTTTTTCTTCTCTTTGGCTTGTGCGTTTTAACGAAGTCGAGCCCAGGGAGCTCAGCGTGATGCTTCGTAGGCTTACCCCAGCGTACTGGGTGAGGACGGAGTTCTCGGGGGGTTGGCTGCAAAAAGGCCTATGAAGTTCTGTCTGCCCGGGTGCGCACACCGCTAAAAAGTGTCACGCTTTATATCAAATCACCCTTTCTTAACCTCTCCTCAAATAAATTATGCGACGAATAAATCTAAAGCACTCCGCCAATGAGCACCGGTGAATAAAAAAATAATATTAAATTTGTCCAGCCGATTATTGTGTTGCATACTACTAAAAAAAGATGACAGAAAGGCGCGCGTGCCTTTAGCGCACAGATAAAAGGAATATTTGGTTTTTACTGGTTTGCGTTTATAAAAAAAGTTGAGTATACTACACTCAACTTTTCTCACAGGAGATTTGACATTTTTTAAATGATTATTTATAAAATATAACTGAAAACTATTTTTAATAAAGCACATTAAGAAATTAAAAACAAAAGGGTTACAGTATGGGAAAAATAATCGGTATTGACCTTGGTACCACCAACTCCGTTGTTGCATTCATGGAAGGTGGCAAGGCAAAAGTAATTCCAAGTAAAGATGGTGGAAACATTATCCCTTCAGTAGTTGCATTTACGAAAGACGGTAAACGCTTGGTGGGTACTTTGGCAAAGCGTCAAGCAATTACCAATCCAGAAAACACTATTTATTCTGCAAAGCGCTTAATTGGTCACAAATATGATGAAGTGGCACAAGAAGCAAGCCATTTGCCATATAAATTAGCAAAACGCCCAAATGGCGATGTAGCTATTGTTGCACAAGGCAAAGAATATACACCGCAAGAAATTGCAGCTGCAGTGCTCGGCTTGATCAAGCAAACCGCAGAAGAATATTTGGGTGAAAAAGTAACAGAAGCAATCATTACCGTTCCTGCCTATTTTAACGATTCGCAGCGTCAAGCAACCAAAGATGCAGGTAAAATTGCGGGTCTTGAAGTAAAACGCATTATCAATGAACCAACTGCTGCAGCACTTGCTTACGGAATGGATAAAAAGAAAAACGGCACCATTGCAGTATTCGACTTTGGTGGTGGTACTTTTGATATTTCAGTTCTTGATATTAGTGATGGTGTCATTGAAGTGCGTTCAACCAACGGTGATACACACCTTGGTGGTGACGATCTTGATCAACGCATTATCAACTATTTGATTGATGAGTTCAAAAAAGAACAAGGAATCGATCTTCGTTCCGACAAAATGGCGCTTCAACGACTCAAAGAAGCTGCTGAAAAAGCAAAGAAAGAATTGTCATCAATTCCTGAAACTGATATCAATTTACCCTACATTACCGCCGATGCAACTGGTCCTAAACATTTAAATATCAAAATTTCACGCGCAAAATTTGAATCGTTGTGCCAAGACTTATTTGATCGGTTGCTAGAACCGTGCAAAAAAGCAATGGCCGATGCAAAAATAAACAATAGCCAACTTGATGAAGTTATTTTGGTTGGTGGTTCAACCCGCATTCCAAAAGTACAAGAATTAGTGCGTAAATTTTTCGGTAAAGAACCAAACAGATCGGTTGATCCTGATGAAGTGGTTGCAATTGGTGCAGCAATTCAAGGTGGCGTTCTTGCTGGCGAAGTAACCGATGTATTATTGCTTGATGTAACTCCCCTTTCACTTGGTATTGAAACAATGGGTAGTGTTATTGCACGTTTAATTGAAAGAAATACCACCATTCCAACACGTAAATCGCAAGTATTCTCAACCGCAGAAAATAATCAAACAGCGGTTGATATTCGTGTGTTCCAAGGTGAACGTGAATTTGCAAAAGACAATAAAATGCTTGGCCAATTCAGACTTGAAGGGATCGCACCTGCTCCGCGCGGCGTGCCGCAAATTGAAGTTACGTTTGATATTGATGCGAATGGGATTGTCAATGTTTCTGCCCAAGATAAAGCAACCGGCAAAGAACAAAAAATCACCATTACTTCAAGCACGGGATTAAGCAAAGAAGACGTTGAACGCATGGTCAACGAAGCAAAAGCACACGAAGCTGAAGATCGCAAAGCGCGCGAAACAATTGAAAAGAAAAATCGTCTTGATGGATTGATTTTGGAAATCGAACGTTCGCTTAAAGAAAATAAAGACAAAATACAACCAGCAGATGTGCAAACAATCGAAGCTGAACTCGCAAAAGCAAACATAGTTCTTAAAGAAAAAAGCACTGATGATCAAGCATTGCAAGAAGCAACCGATTCATTGTCACAAGCGTGGTACAAAGTTGCTGAACAACTGTATAAACAAACCGGCGGTTCATCAACACAACAACCAGAACAACCTGGTGATCAATCTGATTCTAAACAAGGACCAATTGACACCGATGCACAATAAAGCGCTCTGCGCGCGAAATTCTTCGTAGCCTCTGGCGAAGTAGAATAAATAAATATTTGTGCGATAAATACAACAGGCGCCGCGTAAAAATGGCGCCTGTTTTTTTGTAGAAAATCAATTTTAATATTTTTTATTTAGTTGCAAATTTTGACGCCACTAAAACCCCTGCACCAAACAAACTCACTCCGCCCAGAGTATAGGCAATTTCTGGAACCCAACAACAAAAGCGTTCTTTCTGTTCAATGTTAGTGCAATTAACGCTCTTGCCTTCATACATAATATAACCCGGAACAAAACGAAGGTGATAAAATTGATTTGACATATTCTGTGGAACATCAGCCGTAGAGGGCGTAAACGGATAATCTTTTGTTCCGATTAAATTTGCAACACGTTTCGCTTCTTTATTACATTCTTTTTTCATTTTTTCAAATTCATCTGTGCTAAAATTTGATTGTTCAATTTTTTTTGCTTTCGCACTGGATGCATAAATACTAATTTTGGTTTCATTTCGATTTTTAAAAAGATCAATCAAGGGTTGATTAGCCTTAATATTTGTTTCGGCAACTTTCCGATTATTTTCAACAACTTTTCCAAAATAAATCGCACCAACTCCAAGCGCACACAATGTTGTAACAAGTTTGTTTTCGCTAAAAAAATTAAGCGCTGAGCGCAAATCAATTAATTGTGCTGCACAGCTTTGCACATGCAGTATTGTTAAAAATGAGAGTGCAATTTTTTTCATAATTTTTTCTTTCTGAAGATTATAAAATTGATCGTCTTAAATAGGTATTTTATCACATTGTACGTGATAATTAAATTGCACTAATGCAGCACAACATTGTATTAAAAAAAAATAGGCGACATTGCTGCCGCCCTTTTCATTTTAAAAAATCGATAGATTTTTATTTATATTAGTGGCCGCCCACCTTTGAGTGATCGTTCTTTGCGTTCTGGGTACGGTTCTCCACGTTCTTTTTCCAGCTCTTGCACTGCACGCTCAAACGCTTCTTGTGCAAATGCAGTGAGCGTAAAACCTGGTTCCCAAAAAACCACATTTTTAATTTTTTCGATCGTTTCGATTGGTAAATGAATCGTAATGCGCTGTTTTTTCAGCCCAGATGTTGCATCGGTTTCATCAATTTCACTGCTTGTTGATGCTTTTTTAGTTGTTTTTGCAGCTAAATAGGCTTCCAATGGGTTGCTGCCAAGTGCTTTTTTCTTTTTATTCATGTTTCAAAACTCCTTTGGTAAATTGTTTACCTCGCTTCTTGTTTGATCACTTCACGGGCGAATGCGCGGTAATCGAGCGCACCGTTGCTTTCATCATCATATTCAAAAATTGGTTTGGCAAACGAAGATGCTTCAGACAATTTGATGTTTTCACGAATTGCTGTTTTGTATAAAATTTCTTTGAAATTATCTTTCAACTCATCCATCACTTCTTTTGAATGTTTCGTGCGAGAATCAACGCGGCATGGAACAATGCCCGCAATGGTGAGTGCTGGGTTGAGACGCTGTTTGATCACTTCAATTGTTTGCAGCAAATGCACCAAGCCACTGAGCGCCATAAAACGTGTTTCAACCGGCACAATCACTTCTTGCACAGCACACAATGCATTCACCGTCAAAATACCTAGCGTTGGTGGACAATCGATAAGCACATAGTCAAACTGTTTGTGGTCAAGTTGCTCAAGATGCATTTTCAAAATAGTTTCAGAACCTACTTCATGCGCCAGCACTTTTTCAACACCAATGAGCCAGGTTGATGATGGCACCACCCAAATGTGCTTTTGTTCATATTTTTTGATAATGCGCGAAAGTGGAATTTGCTCAACAAAGACTGAATAAATATTTTTGTCGTGCGCATCAAGACCAAGCCACTGGGAGGTTGATGCTTGTGGATCAAGATCGATCACCAGTACATTTTTCTTTTTTTCGGCCAGCGCAGCAGCCAAATTTACGGTGGTGGTTGTTTTACCACTGCCACCCTTTTGATTGATAATTGCAATTGAACGCATGCAAACTCCTTATTTTGTTATCTTGTGTGCTGGAGTGTAGCATGGTCAAAATAGAAATTTAAAGAGTTTACCAGGTGTACCAATAATAATTTGCGGCTGTTGGCACCACGATCATGTTAAAAAAAAAAAGGGAAGCATGTTTCAGCTTCCCTCAATTATTTTGAATGAAATTCTAATTAATCTAATTTATTGATATCTGTGATACCATCGAAAAAAAGACTTTCTTTATTAATATCTGTCATTACAGTTCTTGACCACTCGCATTGTTCTTCAAGACATTTTCTATATTGCAATTTATTGTTTTTCCAATCAATAATCTGAATAATTGCATGATGCGTCCCATCATGACCTTTAAGCATTGAAGTATCTACACTGTATTTATTTTGGGTTTGCCAAAAAAAACCATAGTTAAAAACACCAACTGTTGTACGCCTACGTGGAAAGTTTCGAATCTCCTCGGTGGTAAGCTTCTCTATTTTATTTCGCTTCGTTTTTGCACATTGCTCAGCTTGTTCGTATGCTTTTTGTTTCCTCAGTGGCCACACTGCATATACAGTTGCAGCTACTCCAGCCGCAATTGTCACTTTTTGCATTGCCGGACTCATTGTTTGCCATGCATTGCTCACGGTTTCCATTGATGGTTTTAAATTCCAAATGCTTTTTAGATCCCAGCCAAATGCTGGTGCTGTAATAATAAGTGAAAGTAATACTAATTTTTTCATATTGTTCCTAGTTATCTAATCTTTTTTTTACTTTTTCTGGTAATGCTCCTGGCACTTGTTTCCATTCTGGATTTTTCATATAAGTTGAGTGAGTTCCACCTTTCCAGAACACGATTGAAACTATGGGATATGATTCATTACTTTCCGGTTGAGTAAAATGTGTACTAGTTTCAAATACTATTAATTTATTTCCTCGCCAAAAAAAATCGTATGGAAAAACGCCTTTAATTTCCAGATCA
>JAKJAQ010000005.1:75983-80283 GCA_022707425.1 Candidatus Babelota bacterium | reverse complement strand
GCGTTTTTTCTGATTTTTCAACCATCGCTTTACGAGCCATGTCTTACCTCACTTCGCTTTACTGTGACGGAATGGCATGCCGAAACTCTTAAGTAGAGCAAGCCCTTCTTTATCATTTTTTGCTGTTGTGTGAATTGTTACGTTGAGGCCACCAACATGCGAATCAACGCTGCTTTCAGCTTCAGGAAAAATCGACCACTCTTTAATTCCAGCATTGTAATTGCCTCTTCCATCTAACTTGGAAGAAAGTCCCTGAAAATCTTTTACTTTAGGTAATGCCAGGTTGATAAAACGATCCATGAAATCGTACATCATTTTACCACGCAGAGTAACCATTACACCAAGCGGCATTCCTTCACGAATCTTAAATCCTGCAATAGACTTGCGCGCTTTGGTTCTTACTGGTTTTTGGCCAGTAATCTTCTTTATCGCATCTGCAATAGTATTGAGTATTTTGGTATCCGCAACCGCCTCTTTTGCACCAACATTAATTACAATCTTGGAGAGCTTGGGAGCTTCCATAATATTGGTAAGCTCAAGTTCTTTGAGCAACTGAGGGCGAATTTCATTCTTATATAACTCTTCTAAACGAGCTGTGGCCATTGAAAACCCTTATAGTTCCTAAAAAGCTTCGTCGCATTTATTACAAATACGAACTCGCGTTCCATTTTCAATCAATTTAACATTCACACGAACTGGTTTACTGCAAGCGGTACATACCGGCATCACTTTTGAAGCGTCAAGATATGATTCCTGTTGCTTAATGCCACCAGCTTCGCCTTGTCTACGCGGTTTCACGTGCTTGGTAATAATACCAAGATCTTTAACCATTACTTTACCTTTTTTTGGCAAAGTTTCAATAACTTTTCCTTTTTTACCCTGATCTTTACCAGATATAACAACAACCGTATCATTTTTTTTAAGACGCATCATAAGCACACCTTTGTTACAAAACTTCTTGGGCAAGCGATATAATTTTTGGATAACCCGCACGTACTTCACGCGCTACAGGACCAAAAATACGTGTCGCTATTGGTTCATTATCTTTCAAAATAACTGCCGCATTATCACCAAAACGAATATAGCTTCCATCGGAACGACGAACTTCTTTGGCGGTGCGTACAATTACTGCATCAACAACATCACCTTTTTTTACCATCCCACCAGGGATTGCTTTTTTTACGGCACATTTGATCGTATCACCAAGATATGCGTAACGTTTACGAGTACTTCCCACAATGTGAATACATTGCAACTCTTTTGCGCCTGTATTATCTGCTACTTCAAGATACGATTGTTTTTGTATCATGTTCGAAAACCTTTTCTTACTTGCACTATGCTTGTGATGAAACAATGCGCTCTAAATACATATATTTAGTCTTTGAAGTTGGACGACCTTCATAAAATTCAATAACATCGCCAACACGCGCTTGTTCTTTTTCATCATGAACTTTATATTTTTTAATAGTTTTAACCACTTTGTGAACAGCAGGATGACGATGCGTTCTTTCGTGTGTAACCATTACGGTCTTGTCCATTTTGTCCGAAACAACAACACCGCGCAGAAGCTGTTTCACTTTTTTTTCTGTTACCATTGTTATCTGCCCTTAGATCCATCAGCTTGTTGCGAGATTTGACGTTCAATTGTCAACGCTCGAGCAATATTTTTTCTCAATTTCGAAAACTGTGAATAATTTTTTACTGGTTGAGTTGCAGCGCTTAAACGAAGCCCAAAAAGCTCAGCTCGCATTGACTCAATCTGTTTTTTTAATTCATCAATATTCAAATTTTTAAAATCAACTTTATTTGTTTTCATTGATATCCGTCTTTCTGACAAATTTCGTTTTCATAGGAAGCTTGTAAGAAGCTAATCTGAAAAGTTCTTTTGCATCCTGCTCGGGCAGCCCCTGTATTTCAAACATAATTCGTTCGCGCTTAACTGCAGCAACCCAGAATTCAGGATTCCCTTTACCCTTACCCATACGAGTTTCAGCAGGCTTTTTTGTTACCGGCTTATCAGGAAATACTCTCAAATACAATTTTCCTGTTTTTTGTAATCCGCGTGATATCGTAATTCGTACTGCTTCAATTACTTGCGCGGTCAAACGGGCAGACTCAACTGCTTGTAGTCCATATTCTCCGAAAGCAATCTCGCGCGCACCCTTGGAACGACCTTTTAGTCTTCCTTTTTGTACTTTACGATATTTAGTTTTTTTGGGCATTAACATAATTTATCTCTCATACTTGTTACTGTTGTACTTCACCTTTACAGATCCATACTTTTACGCCAATCATACCGTAGGTTGTTTTTGCTTCCGCAAAACCATAATCAATATCTGAACGCAACGTATGGAGCGGAACTTGACCAAAACGTTCCCATTCTGGGCGCGCAATTTCAGCACCACCTAAACGTCCAGAGCAACGGATTTTAATCCCTTTTGCACCACCACGCATTGCAGAACTGACCGCTTTTTTCATAGAAGATTTGTAACTCGCACGCTTTTCAAGTTGTGCAGCAATATTTTTAGCTACCAACGTTGCATCAATTTCAGGTGATTTAACTTCTTGAACAGATATTTCAACATTTGTTTTTTTCAAAAGTTGTGCAACATCTTTTTTTAATGATTCAATATCTTGGCCACCCTTACCAATGATAACACCAGGACGTGCTGAATGTATCACAACTTTTATGCTGTCATCACCAGCTTTTTCAATTTCGACACGGGCAACTTCAGCATTGTTGAGAAGCTTACCAAGCTCACGACGCAATTTAATATCTTGAAGCGCTTGCTCACCATATGAACAACGGCGTGCAAACCAACGTGCGTCCCAATCTTTGTAGACACCTAATCTAAATCCATTTGGATTAACTTTTTGACCCACACTGTACCTCTTAATTATTAATACGTTCCAAAATCACACTCAAATGACACTGTCTTTTACGTTGAATATTTGCACGTCCCATTGCACCGGGCTTGTAATAACGAACTATTGGCCCTTCATCAACACGCAAATCTTTAATCATGAGCTCATTTGCTGGAACATTCTCACGATCTTTGGCATTCGCTACAGCAGATACCAACATTTTCTTAAGTGGTACTGAACGCCGCGTTTGATACGTTTCAAGCCAGTAGAGTGCGTCTTGCGCATTTTTCCCTCGAATCACATCGGCTAAAGGACGCAATTTATAAGGCGAGTAACGTACAAATTTAGCTTTGGCACTAAACTGCATTTTTATCCTTAACTGCAAAATCTATTTTTTTTGCTTAAACATCTAATTGTATTATTTCACTTTACCTGAATTATGACTCTGGGGCAACTCCCGCTTGACGTTGTCCACTATGAACTCTAAATGTTCTGGTTGGGGAAAATTCACCCAAGTAGTGGCCTACCATGTTCTCAGTAATAAAAACTGAAATAAATTTTTTACCATTATGGACCGCAATTGTCAGTCCTACAAAATCAGGAATTACCATACTTCGACGTGACCATGTTTTGATCACATCTCGTTTTCCTGATGTCTTTACTTGTTGCACTTTCTTCAAAAGAGACTCGTCAACAAACGGCCCTTTTTTAATAGATCTTGCCATCAGTATATCCTATCGCCTATTGTTTACGTCTTTTTAAAATCAATGGATTCTTTCTTCGCCTTGTTCTGGTACCTTTAGCACCCTTACCCCATGGACTCATTGGATGCGACCCAGATTTTGAACGACCTTCACCACCACCATGCGGATGGTCAACAGGGTTCATAGCCATACCACGAACAGTAGGACGAATTCCTAATTGACGTGTTCGACCGGCTTTACCAATGATGATATTTTTATATTCAGCGTTACCTAAAACACCAACAGTGGCCCAGCAATTAAGATTGATCATGCGCATTTCGCCAGATGGCATTTTTAATGTTGCATGATTTTCATCTTTTGCCATTATTTGAGCGCTTAATCCAGCACTGCGCACAAGTTTTCCACCACTTCCTGGAGTTATTTCAATATTATGAATCATAAAACCAACAGGAATATTGCGTAGTGGTAAGCAATTGCCCACACTTGGATCAACATTTTCGCCTGCAACAATGCTATGACCAACTTTAAGATCTTGTGGCAGTAAAATATAGGTCTTCAATCCATTTACATATGAGATTAAGCCAATGCGCACGTTACGATTTGGATCGTATTCAACTGCAACGACTTTACCCTCAATATCACGACACATACGCATAAAATCTATTGAACGATATTTACGCATCGCGCCACCACCACGGTGACGAACCGTAATTCGTCCATAAGCGTTACGG
>JAKJAQ010000005.1:9535-75874 GCA_022707425.1 Candidatus Babelota bacterium | reverse complement strand
AAAAACTTTGAAAGCGTAACGAAGCGCTTCGCGGTTTTCTTGTTCTAATCGCCATTGATTATCCTTGTTATTATTCAGTTACAGGCACAGACTCTGCCATTCCTGGCTGACCTGTTTCAGCAACCGTTAATGAATAGCCTGGCTTCAATGTTATAATCGCTCGTTTGGTAAGTTTACCCTGCGTTTGAACACGCTTGAAAGTACGAACTTTACCTTTTCGAACCACAATTCTGATTGTTTCTGCTTCAACATTAAACAATTTCTTTAATGCTTGCTTTACAAGTGGTTTATTAGCATGTGGATGAACTTCCAACACAACTTGTTTAAGTTGCTGCATTAAACCAGAAGCTTTACTACTAACCACTGGTCTGCGAATCACGTCGTAAATACTTAGTTCCATGTGGCCACCATTTTTTTAAACGATTCAAAATCTTTTTTCAACACAATCCATTGATCTGAGCGAACAACGTCATATGCGTTTGGCGCATCAAAGAAAACAATGTTTACACCTGGAATATTTGCAAATGAAGATTGATGCATTACATCATCAAGCGATAAAAAAAGCGTAATTTTTTTATTTGATAATTTTGCATTCTTTAATGCTTCAGATGCATGCGCTGTTTTTGGAACATCGTTTAACAATTGCCAATCAAGCACACCAATTTTATTATTTTCAACATATTCCCAAAACAACGAATTGAGAACGCCGCGTTTCATTGATTTAGTAACACGTAACGTTTTTACACGTGGTTGAGGACCAAAAATAATACCGCCACCAATCCATAAAGGAGAACGAGCAGATCCTGCACGAGCACGTCCCGTACCTTTTTGTTTCCACGGTTTTTTATTTGAATAACTTACTTCAGAGCGGTCTTTACAGCCAACCGTTCCTTGACGCCAATTTTGCAATAATGCACGAACACAAACAGCAAAAGCGGCTTTGTTGATTGAGCGTTCTGATACTTCTGGAAAATCAGAAGCTTTTACCATCTCTAACAAAGCATTTTGATCTGTTGATTCGATTTTTTTTGATCTTTGAGCACACATATTTTTCCTATGCTTTTTGCATGAATACCAACGAACCAGCTCCACCCGGAACTGAGCCCTTAATTAAAGCAATCTGTGCTTCCGATTCAATGCGGATCACTTCTAAGCGCTTCATCGCTCGTTGATCACAGCCCATTTGTCCTGGTAGCTTTTTGTTTTTAATAACTCGACCTTGCGATCTCATGAATCCCATTGATCCAGGCCAACGACCAAAACGTGGTCCATGACTGGCAGAACCACCACGGAAACCATGGCGTTTAACTACACCTTGAAACCCGCGTCCTTTGGTAATACCAAAAACGTCAACCGTTTTGCCAACTTCAAGAACTGCTGCCGCATTAAACCGTTGTCCAATTTCATATTGGCCAGCTTCTTGTAAAGCAACTTCTTTTGAAAAACGGAAATAGTTATTCTTTTTTTTCAGCCATTGAGCCTCAAAAGGCTTTCCTGCAAATCGCTTACGCAAGCAGCTAATTTGCAATGCCTCATAACCATCACGTTCTTTTGTTTTAACTTGGGTTACAATCCAATCGTTTAAATCGATTACTGTAACCGGCACAACGGTATTTTTTTCTGAAAATACCTGGGTCATCCCAATCTTGGTTCCCCACACACCATTCAACATATCAAACCTCTTCCGTTAGCAAATTTCTACGTCAACACCAGAAGAAATGCTTAATTTCATAAGCGCATTCATCGTTTCTTCTGAAGGTGCAACAATATCAACGATGCGCTTGTGCGTTGTCAACTCAAATTGCTCACGAGACTTTTTATCGATATGCGGCGATCGCAACACGGTAAAGCAGCGACGTTTATTAGGCAAAGGAACAGGTCCCACTATCTGGGAACCTGTTTTTAAAGCTGTCAAAACAATTCGTTTTACTGCTTGATCGAGCAATTGATGATCATACGATTTAAGTGCTAAGCGAATTTTGTGTTTCTTCATAACAACCTTACTGCGTATGATTACTTAATAATTTCAGTTACTACACCAGATCCAACGGTACGTCCACCTTCACGAACAGCAAAGCGTAGATCTTTTTCCATCGCGATCGGTGCAACCAACTCAACAGACAACTCAACGTTGTCACCTGGCATAACCATTTCTCGGCCAGCAGGCAATGTTACTACACCAGTAACGTCTGTTGTACGGAAATAGAATTGAGGACGATAGCCACTAAAGAATGGACTATGACGGCCACCTTCTTCCTTGGTCAACACGTATACTTGTGCTTTGAATTTTTGGTGAGGATTAACTGAACCTGGTTTAGCAATAACCATACCACGCTCAATATCTTCCTTCTTAGCACCACGAAGCAAAATACCAATGTTGTCACCAGCTTGTGCGTCTTTCAATTCTTTCTTGAACATTTCAACACCGGTTACAACTGTTTTAATTTTTGTACCAAAACCGATGATTTCAACTTCGTCGCCAACTTGAACACGGCCACGTTCAACACGTCCTGTTGCTACCGTACCACGGCCAGCAATAGAGAAAACGCCTTCAACCGGCATTGAAAACGGCTTGTCAATTTCGCGAGTTGGTTCAGGAATGTAGGTGTCGATAGCATCAAGTAATTTTTGGATAGCTTGATAACCTAGTTCACCAGCATCACCAGAAAGCGCTTTGGTTGCAGAACCGCGTACTACAGGAACCTTATCACCAGGAAAACCATATTTGCTGATAAGATCACGAACTTCTTCTTCGACCATATCAATCATATCGTTGTCGTCGACCATATCAACTTTATTAAGGAAAACGACCAATGCAGGTACACCAACGTTTTTTGCAAGCAAAATATGTTCACGTGTTTGAGGCATAGCACCATCAGCAGCAGATACCACCAAAATTGCTCCGTCCATCTGAGCTGCACCAGTGATCATATTTTTCACATAGTCAGCATGGCCAGGACAGTCAACGTGTGCATAGTGACGTTTATCTGTTTCGTATTCAACGTGTGAAGCAGCAATGGTAATACCACGTGCTTTTTCTTCAGGAGATTTGTCGATTTGATCATAGGCGGTAAAATTAGCTAAACCTTTTCCAGCCAAATATTTTGTAATTGCAGCTGTTAAAGATGTTTTGCCATGATCAACGTGTCCAATCGTTCCAACGTTTATATGTGGCTTTTTTCTTTCAAATACTTTTGACATTATATGGTCTCCTAAGACTAGGTCCTGAAACTGTTTTACTATTTTTTCTGAACTACTGCTGCTTCAATGTGTTTTGGCACCTCGCGGTAAGCCTCAAACTCCATCGAATAACTTGCTCTACCCTTGGTCATTGAACGCAACGATGTCGCATATCCAAGCATTTCTCCCAGCGGAACTTCGGCATTAATTACCTGAGTACCACTTCGATCATCCATGCCAAGAATACGTCCTCTTCGCGAATTTAAATCGCCCATTACATCGCCCATGTATTCATCAGGCGTTTCTACTTCAACCTTCATAATTGGTTCAAGCAAAGTCGGTGAGGCTTGTGCCATACCACTTTTAAAAGCCATAGAACCAGCGATTTTAAACGCCATTTCTGAAGAGTCAACATCGTGATATGAACCTTCGTAAAGTGATACTTTCAAATCAACGACCGGAAAACCACCAAGTACTCCAGAATTAAGCGCTTCTTCAATACCCTTCTGTACACCAGGGATAAATTCTTTTGGAATCGATCCACCGACAATATCATCCTCAAAAACAAATCCTTTGCCGCGCTCAAGAGGCTCAAGCTTGATCCATACATGTCCGTACTGACCACGACCACCAGATTGTTTGATATATTTTCCTTCAGATTCGACCGGCTTTTGAATCGTTTCTTTGTAAGCAACTTGCAATGTACCTTGCACAACTTCAACTTTATGCTCACGTTTTAAGCGGTCGACAATAATTTCTAAATGCAGTTCACCCATACCTGAGATAACTGTTTGTCCAGTTTCCTGGTTATACGAAAATCTAAACGATGGATCTTCTTGCATCATTTTTCGTAAAGCAATCACCATCTTTTCATAATCACCCTTATTTTTTGGCTCAATAGAGCTATCAATAACCGGTGCCGGTACATCAATAGATTCGAGCAAAATAGGATGAGTTTCGCTGCACAAAGTATGCCCTGTAATCGCATCTTTAATACCAACCGCAGCAGCTATATCTCCAGCCTTAATTGAATCAATTTCTTCACGTTTATTTGCATACATCTTAACCAAGCGGCTTACGCGCTCTTTGGTACCAGTGTTAGCATTATATACATATGATCCAGCTTTAATTTCTCCTGAATACACACGAATAAAAGTAAGAACGCCAACAAATGGGTCGGTCATAATTTTAAACACTAATGCAGCCAACGGTTCATCAACATCAGCTTTGCGTTCTTGTTCTTCATTCGTACCGGGTACTTTTCCAATAACCGGAGGAACATCTAAAGGAGATGGTAAATAATCGTTCACTGCATCAAGAAGAAGTTGAACACCCTTATTTTTGAAAGCAGTACCGCAAAATGCAATTGCGATCTCTTGAGAAAGAACACCTTTGCGTAAAGCTGCTTTAATTTCAGGCAACTCTAACTCTTCACCATTGAGATATCTTTCAGCCATTGCATCATCAAAATCGCATGCTTTCTCAATCAACTGTGTACGCAATTTTTCCATCTGCTCAACATATTCTGCTGGAACATCAGACCAGGTAATGGTGACACCTTTATCGGCCGTGCTGAATGTTGCCATCTTACGGGTCAATAAATCGATAATCCCATTAAAATCGTCCGACAACCCAACTTGCATTTGAGCCGGGACTGCGTTTACATGAAGCTTCTGATTAATATCATTAACAACACGTAAAAAATCTGCTCCCGTGCGATCAAGCTTATTTACAAAAATAATGCGTGGAACTTTGTAGCGACGCGCTTGTCTCCATACGGTTTCTGATTGTGGTTGCACACCAGCAACGCCACAAAACACACCGACCATGCCATCTAGCACGCGCAATGAACGACCTACTTCAATAGTAAAATCTACGTGACCGGGTGTATCGATAATGTTAATCGAATGCCCCTTCCACATACATTTTGTTGCAGCAGAAGTAATGGTAATACCACGCTCGCGCTCCTGCTCCATCCAATCCATAACGGTTTCACCTTCATGGACTTCACCCATTTTGTGTGTCACACCGGTATAGAAAAGAATGCGCTCAGTTACTGTTGTTTTACCAGCATCAATATGCGCAGCAATCCCAATATTCCGAAATTTTTGTAGTTCTTTATCTTTACTCATAACCCACCCTTGTTACCATGCATAATGAGAGAATGCTCGATTTGCTTCTGCCATTTTATGAACATCAAGCTTTTTCTTCACCGCATCGCCTCGTCCTTCAGACGCCTCAAGCAATTCGTAACCCAAACGGTCACCCATTGTTTTGTCAGAGCGTTTTTTAGCAGCATCGATAATCCAACGCATTGCTAACGCGCGACGGCGTTCTGGTCGAACTTCTACAGGAATTTGATATACACTACCGCCAACACGACGCGGACGCACTTCAATCGCAGGAAAAACCTGGTCAAATGCTCGGTAAAATGTTTCCAAACCTTTTTCTTTATTGTTGCCAGCTTTTTTTGAAATCAAATCGATTGCATCGTAGACGATCTGACGAGCAACGCCTTTTTTACCACGCAACATAATGACATTAATGAATTTTTGAATCAATTCTGATCCATAACGTTCATCTACACCGATTTCGCGTTTTAAGCTTATTAATTTTTTACGCCTTGCCATGAATTAAATCCTTCTTGCCTTACTTATTTTGGTCGCTTAGCACCGTATAATGAGCGTCCTTGCTTTCTGTTTTCAACACCTGCAGCATCAAGAGCGCCGCGAACAATGTGATATTTAACACCTGGAAGATCTTTTACCCTACCACCTCTTACCAATACAACAGAGTGTTCTTGCAAATTGTGACCTTCTCCAGGAATATACGCAGTAACTTCAATTCCAGTTGAAAGCTTAACACGAGCTACTTTTCGAAGTGCTGAGTTAGGTTTTTTAGGCGTTGTGGTAAATACACGAGTGCACACTCCACGAGCCTGAGGTGCGCCTTTAAGCGCCGGACTTTTTGATTTATCGGTCACTTTGTGTCGTCCAAAGCGAGCAAGCTGATTTATTGTTGGCATACAATCTTCCCAAAAAAAAATTAATCAATAACTTGTACTTAATTACTAAATCATAGACCCAAAAATGAAGCGTCGGGCGTGTTAATTCTCTGCTTATTTAATTTTGAAACATGTAAGAATTATTACTAGTTTATCCTTTCTCTGATTTTTTTCAAGTGGAATTGATGCTCAATAATTATGATTTTCATCGTAGACGGACGTCGCTAATCATGCTACCGTTTATGGTACCGAGAAATTACATAAGACTTCACTATCGGCAATCACTATTGCGCACAATTCTCTTTAAGGAGCTAAAACATGGCTATGGCACTTATTTCATCAATTGCAGGATTAGCACAGCATCTTTTTTTTATTGCAGTTGGCATTATAGGCATAGGGTTCTTAATTGGTTTTCACGAGCTCGGTCATTTTATCTTTTGCAAGATCTTTCGAATCGCCACTCCTTCATTTTCTATAGGCATGGGACCTCGATTATTTACTAAGAAAATAGGTGAGACTGAATTTGCTCTTTCGGCAATCCCCCTTGGCGGCTACGTTGAAATTGCCGGAGCGGCAGAAGTAGGACAAGGAGAGCAAAAACAGGCTCATCGCGCCGACCAGCACTCTTTTGCAAAAAAACCATATTATCAAAAAATGCTGGTAATGGCCGGTGGTATCTTATTTAATCTACTGTTTGCCTATATTGCCCTTTCACTCCTTTATTTTGTTGGAATGCCAAAATCGGCTCTCTTGTATCCCGCAAACGCATCAACCGTTATTGCCTCGGTTGAACCAGAATCACCTGCTGCAATCGCTCAATTACAATCAGGTGATGACGTACTAGCCTTTAACGGCATAGCTGTTGAAAAAGCTGAAGAAGTTATCAATCAAGTAAAAAACAATCCAAATACCCCTGCAACCCTTACTATTAACCGCAATGGTACCCAACAAGAAATACCGCTGGTCATTGGGCAACGCCAAATTCAACAATCAACTTTTGGCTTTTTAGGGGTTGATTTCGTAATCCCTCGTTATTCATTCTTTCAATCAATTTCGATGGGAATCAAAGCAACGCACATTATTATTGGTCAAGTGTGGCATGCATTAAAAAGTATTTTCACCCAAAAAAACGTACAGCAACTGGGCGGCCCTCTCATGGTTATCTCTCAAACAATCAAGGGTGCTGAACGTGGAGGAAAAGTATTCTTACTTCTTTTGGCGTTCATCAGTGTAAACTTAGCACTTCTTAATATTATTCCGCTGCCTATTATGGATGGCGGACAAGCTTTATTATATACCATTGAAGCGATTCTGGGGCGTTCATTACCTGAAAAAACAAGAATACTGATTCATTATATTTGCTGGATTGCTGTTCTATTGCTCGTGATTGTTCTCAGCGTTAAAGACATTTTCCATCTTTTTTCAATTGGTTGATTTAATAATTTTGCAAACAAAAAAGAAAGAGGCCGTTAATAAAAACGGCCTCTTTCTTTTTACTATAATTGATTGCTAATTATCATTTGGTAGCAACTTGTCCATGATGAGGATGTTCTGCACCTTCATAGATTCGTAGCTTCTTCATAGCAGCACGACCCATTTTTGATTTAGGAAGCATGCGCTCTACCGCTTTTTCAATAACGCCTATTGGGCCAAGGTCTTTTGCCGAGCTCGTTTTAAGACCACCAATATAGCCTGAGTAACGGTCGTAGGTTTTTTGAGACCATTTGTTACCTGACAAAACAACATCCTTTGCATTGATAACAATCACATAATCACCTGCATCATCATGCGGTGTAAATGCTGGCACATGTTTGCCGTGCAAGATATCAGCAATCTTAGTTGCCAATCGCCCAACAACCATGCCATTTGCATCGATAACAATCCATTGAGGATTACGGTCTTCTTTTTTTAAGAAAAATGCTTTATTCATATCCATACGAACGTCCTTATTGACATAGCAGAAAAATCTGTGTGTTTTTTAGAGTAAAGCAAAAAAAGCCGCTGGTCAAATGCAAGTTACACATTCTCATAGCCAAAATTACCTTTTTTGATTTATAGTTAGCATACACTAATCATTTTATCATTAAAGGTTTTTTTATGCAGGTATCTTGGCTTGTACTCATTCCACCCGTTCTCGTAATTGCTTTAGCATTTATTACACATCGCGTTTTATTGGCTCTTGCAATAGGAATCGTTATTGGCGCTGCCATTGTAGCTAATTTTTCGCTTTATCAAACAATAGCTATAATTGCACACAATATTCAAGCGCAGTTTGAACTTGCAAATATGTATACATTTGGTTTCCTGCTTCTTCTTGGTGCATTAATAACGCTCATGGGTCATACCGGTGGAACCATTGCTTATGGTAAATTGATAAAAAAAAGACTAACTTCTGCTAAAACGAGTGAAACTGCCTCTGTCTTACTTTCATTTTGTTTTGCCATCGACGATTTTTTTAGCATTTTGACCGTTGGTTCTATCATGAAACCGGTAACCGATTCATTTAAAATTCCACGAATAAAATTAGCATTCTTAATTGACTCACTTGCTGCTCCACTCATCATTCTTGTGCCCGTTTCAACATGGATAGCAATGGTATTGATGCAACTTGAAAAAGGAGGCGTTTCGATAAATAGCGCTGATCAACCACTTATTCTGGAAGATCCTTTTGCGTTCTATCTACAAACAATTCCATTTATTTTTTATTCATTCATCATCAGTGCATCAGTTATTTACATTGTACGTTCACGAAGCTCATGGGGTCTCATGAACACGCATGAAGAAATTGCACACGAAACAGGAAATCTTTTTGGCGGAGAATCTGTTCCAACTGAAACATTTAAGAGTTCAAACACAGCAACTGGAACACTCTTAGATTTTATCTTTCCTCTTGCATCACTAATTAGTTTTGTTGTTATTGCTGTGTTATATCTTGGAGATTCAAAACTATTTGGTGGATCAAATTCACTGAATCAAACAATGCAACAAACCGATATTTTCTTAGCATTACTTATTGGCTGCTGCGCTTCATTTATCCTGAGTGTTCTTCTTGCATTGGCGCGCAAAACATTAACCGTTTCGGGTTTACCTGTACTTGCTCACGGCGGTTACCAATTGATGAAAGATTCAATTGCGCTTCTTTTTCTGGCATGGACATTTGGTACTTTGCTAAAAAACGATCTACACACAGGCGATTATTTAGCACAAATACTTATTGGTTCGGTAAGTAGCGCATTCTTACCAGCAATGTTTTATATAACTTCACTTATCACCGCAGTTGGTACTGGATCATCATGGGGAACCATTGCAGTATTGGTACCACTTGCTATTCCTTTGGTGACATCGTTTACCAATGTGACAACACCAACATCAATTGATCACATTGTTTTACTTCTACCGGTTATTGGCGCTGTTTTTGCAGGTGCTGTTGCTGGTGATCATGTTTCACCCATTGGGACAACAACAATTATGACCGCTGCAAGCACAGAGGCTAATCTGCACGCACATATCTATTCGCAGTTACCTTATGCACTTCCTGCATTGTTTGCCACCTTCATAGCCTATTTAATTGCTGGTATTATGATGCCTTACGGAGCGCTCATTAGTTGTACAGTATCATTAGTCTCAGGTATAACAATTGCCATTATGATTCTCATGTTGATCAATTATCTCACCAAAAAACGACAAATTTAATAAAAATTGACCACCTATTGTTCAATTTCGCAGTTCTGGTAGAGTAAATAGAGAATTTTATCAATGGAGGAATTATGAATATTCGACACTTATCAATGGCCTTATTACTCGGTAGTGCATTGGTCCACAATCAACCAGCAGAATCTGCATCTTTCAAAGATTTTCTTTCAGAACAACAATTAGAAAAACTTGAAAGTGCAAAAAATTATATTTCGCATAAATGGTTTACACCAAATGATAATGATCCCCGCGTAGCAGCAATTGCAACTATTGGTGCAGCTGGTTCAATAATGGGAATTTATAAACTTATTACAAGTAAAAAAACAAGTGGCAAAATATTTGGTGCTGGATTAGCACTTGGTTTTGCTGTTTTAGCACTTGGCTCTAAAGACGCAATTGCATTTTTTGAAAAAATGAAGGCAGCACACTGCTAAAGATTTATTTCACAACCTAAAATGAACGGAGCATGGGAAACAATGCTCCGTTCATTTTTTTTAATTTTCTTGTTCTTGAATCTCTTCGTTATTTATTTCTTCATTCGAAGTATTTGCCATTGCTAATTCAATATCATCTGGTGCTTTGGGCAAATCCTCACTTAAGCAGATCGCTTCGCCTTCTACAATCCAATAATTATCCTCAATGCGAATTCCTATCTTTTCTTCAGGAATATAAATACCTGGTTCAATAGTAATTACATCATTTGGTTGTAATGGTTGCGAATAATCTCCAACATCGTGCACATCCAGACCCAAGAAATGTCCAATACCATGAACAAAATAGTTGCCATACCCATACTTGTCTAAAAATTTGTGCGCCAAATGAATCAACGATTTTTCAGGATACTCTTTATTAGAAATCCACATACCTGGCTGTGCTAGCTGGGCAATATGTTCTTGCGTTTCAAGAACAATCATATAAAGTTCACGTTGTCGCTTTGAAAATGTACCTGAAACGGGAAATGTACGGGTTAAATCTGCGCAATAATAATTATATTCTGCACCAATATCAACAACCACTAATTCACCATTTTGTAGCGTTGCATTGTTTTGATGGTAATGTAAAACAGTGCCATTTTTTCCAGACGCTACAATGCTTGGAAATGCAATCGAACAGCCGCGTACCGTAAACATATACTCAAGCAAAGCTTGAATTTCATATTCTTTCTTATCAGCACTTATTGCGCGTGCAACTGCATCATGTGCATCAATAGTTACATCAATTGCTTTGTAAATATATTCAATTTCTTGACGAGATTTTGTGCGACGTAAACGAGCTACAAGCGGCGAAATATCAATTAATTGTGAATTAAAACCTGAAATTAATTGCGCAATTCTTTGCAATATAAATCGTTGCTCCACATAACCTGAAACTGTTTGCGGATTAAGTGTGTAAATTGGTTTCTTATTCTTAACGCATTCATCAATGATCACCAGTAGATTGTGATATTGTTCTTTGGTAAAAAAAGGATGGCATTGATATCCTTTGCATTCTTGTCCTAAATACATGAGTTCATCAAAGCCAAATCGTTCTTTTTGTTCAGCAAATATCGCCGAAGATGCCCATTTTGCACGCTCTTGCGCATAATTGGGGACAAACAGCGTTGTTTTTTTATTTTCAAGATCAATCATTAACGCAGTTGCTGGTTCTTCTATGCCGGTCAGATAAAAAAATGAACGTTCTTGTTTAAATACGGCATGTGACTCAAACGAACCAAACAATAAAACAATACCGTTGTTTGCATCGGGATATTGTTTCTTAATCAAATCTACTAACTGTTCTCGACGATTTTTAAAAAAAACCGTATCATGTTTTTCAACAATCGGCATAGAATTCCTTGTGAGCATTATTATTCAAAACATCATTATTAAGTGTACTGAATTCATGAAAAAAAAATACGCCATTCTTAGTTGTCATTATTTTTTGAACATCATATTTTTTCACGTTCTACCCCTTCATGGTATGAATCATGGTGGTCATAATTCGATCGCATTTTTTATCAGTACCAGTCAAATGACAACAAAAATTATCGATTATGAAACCCAAGATAAAAAAAAGGCAATTTATTATGATTTCCTTCATGCGTTACTCCGCAAAAATTATGCGCATATTTTTGTTCCCTATAGTCTTTGGCAACGATTTGCCACAAAAAATTTAAATTCAAAACGGTATCTTTATGAACGATATGCAATTACGCAACCCTCTTCACAAATTAAAATAGAAAATTACAAGCCGTTTTCAGTTGATGAGACAACAAATCAAACAAAATCTGCAATTAAGTCAAAAAAAATAAGAAAAAAATTAAATCTTGTTCTTGCTTTTAAACAAGATGAATGGACCGCGTACGATTCAAACATCGGTCTCGTTTATATTAAAAAATGTGGCATACCTCAAACTGTCATAAACACGCATGAATTTAAACACATGCTCGCTCCGCTGTATTATAAACTTTCGGATAATACGAACGAATGGATAAATAACTTAGATAGGTTTATCATTTCACCGCAACAACACCCTTTAAAAATCTATTTCACGGGACATGGAAATGAAACCTCAAGTGAAATACCGCGCATTGCAGGACTCATGCAAACTAATATTTCAAAAATAATAGATCATTTCAATAGATACCATCCACATTGTTTAGTAGCAATTGATTCATGTTATAGTCCCGCATGCCGCATAACACAGTTTCAAAAACTTCCCATCTCTTGCACTATTCTTACCAGCATGCGAACATTCACTGTGTCTAATTCGTATGAACCACTCATAAAAAATTACGAACCCTCAATTGTCAGTAACAAAAGAAAATTAGAATTGTGTGAATCAACATCACTCGAAAAAGAAAGCGGAACCATTAACGAATTTATTAAAGAAGTATTTAATATTATTGCTATCTATCCTGAAACTGAATACGAAAAAAAAATCTCGCAAGCATTCATAGAACATGAACAACACAACTCACGCGAAAATCAACCGTCACTCCTTCTGGCAGGAACAACAACCGAGTTCAATTACCCAAACATCGACCAGATCGCAAAAAAGACCAAAATTGACCATCAAAATTGTTGATTTTTTCATGCTCAATTTATTACGATAAAGAATAACCTAAAAAAAGGAGAGCTGCTCATGAAGAAATTAACAGCACTATTATTATTTTTGACGACAATTTTTATAGTAAATATCCCTGCCTTGCAAGCAGTAAATTGTGAAGAATGTTGTAAACAAGGTAGATTTGTAGATCGAGAATGTTGCATCCAATGTAACGGTTGTTTACTATCTGGACAGGACGGTTCAGTACGTGAATGTGCCGATTTTCCTGAATAAGCTAAAACGGTCGTCGTTCAGATAGCGCTTTAAATACAGTTACGCGATCCATATATTCAAGTGTTGATCCTACTGGAATACCACGCGCCAAACATGAAATTTTAAGCGATCGATCTTTCAATTTTGAAGCAATATACGAAGCGGTAGCTTCACCTTCAGGTGTCTGATTGGTTGCTAAAATTATTTCACGGACCGACTCATTAATTCTCTTTATCAATGGATCAATCGTTAAATTTTCTGGCCCGATTCCATTTAGTGGGCAAATTGCACCACCAAGAATATGATACAACCCTTGATAGCCACCGGTTTTTTCAATAGCCATCAATTCTTGCCATGTTTCAACGACACAAATAACTGTTATATCTCTTCGCTTTGAATCACAAAATGGACAAGTACGCTCTTTTTCTTTCCACACAAAACACGTTTGACATGCTATAACTTGCATTTTTGCATCAATAATAATTTTGCAGAGTTGCTGCACACGAGCTTGATCAAGCATCAAAAAATAATGCGCAACTCGGTATACATTTTTAGATGCCAAATAGGGAATTTGTTGTAATTGTTTAACTAACTGCGCAAGTGTTGGCACTTGATCAATCATGCTTCATAACTTTCATAAGTTGTGCTTGTGCAACACCCAAGAATGTACTCACTACGGTAAAGAGAGCTAAACCACTTGAGAAACTTGAAATAAGCGCTGCGATTAACAATGCCATTGCAACTGATGAAAGCCGTTGTTTTGTATCAGCAATTGCCGGTGCGTGTAAAACCATTCCTATTGCGACCAGAACAGGCAAAATATAATACGGATCACGCGCAGATAAATCTGGTATCCACAAGAACGGCGCTTTATACAGTTCAATTGAGTTAGCAAGAACAATGCTCAATGCCCAAAATATTGGCAATTGTAACAGTACCGGCAAACATCCTGCCATTCCTGGCATTCCATATTTGCGCACTAATTCTGCACGTTCATGTGCCAATGTTTCTTTATCATGTTTATATTTTGACTCAATATACGAAAGCTTCTTTTGATATTCTAAACGTAACTTCATACTTTGTTCACCACGCCAAGTGAATGGTAACAAAAGCAATTTAAGCAAAATGGTCAAAATAATAATTGCCCAACCATAGTTATGCACAACACCATAAATCAAATCGAGCGCGCGCAACATTAATTTTGAGAGCGGTTTTGAGATAAATGAGAAGAAACCATAATTAAGCGTTTGTTCCAAGCGACTATCAACTTGATTAATTGCATGATCTTCTTTTGGTCCCATAAAAAAAGTCAACTTCCATGAGCTATCGGTTGTAACTTGAGGACCTTCAAGAATAGCAAACCAACCTTCCAGATCAATCGCTTTAAAATAACCACGTTGTGTAAATTGTTGTTGATCGTTCACCATCGCATGCACAAAATAGCGATCTTGTGCTCCAAAAAGTGTCGGTCGGGACCAATAAGATGAAGTAGTTTCAGCAGTACGTGGCAAAATTAAAATTTTATTGCGATCATCATTTGCAAGACCAGTCACTGCATCTTCTCCTGCAAGCTCAGGAACAAGTGGTGCTGGAATGAAAATGCGTGCTTGGTTTGCTGGAGCGCCCTGCGCCAATTGAAGAGCTACTTCCAAATCGATGCGATGTTCATGTTTATACACATTAAATTTTTTTAGTAATGCGCCATTATTTATGGATGCCTTATAGCTGAGCGAATACATTTGATCATTTTCTTGTTGATCGACAAATTCAAAAACATAGGGCGTTTGTTGATCAAGTGCAACAAGAAAACAGCTTCGTTCGCGATCAGTTGCTGCAGGTGGGAAAACAGTGCTAATTAATTGCTCTTTGCCACCATAATTGCGCGTAAATTCTAAACGACTCAATGCAGCACCATCAGTAGTAAATTCATACAGTGCATGATCTGTTTTGAGCACAGTAACAATCGGCTGCTTGGTACTTTTAATATCAGTAAAATCTACTTCCAAGTTTAACGGTTTATACATTTGCATATCAGTAGATTTTGGTGCACTAAATCGTTGTCCCGACCGTGTAATCTCACCATTGTCGGAAGTTGTATAACGACCCAAAAAAAACTGTAAAGCTGCTGCAGTAATCACTGCCAATGTAAACGCAATAAAAATTTCTCTAAATTTCATCTGTGATACCTTGAACCAAAACAATAGTATTTGTAAGCATTTTTTTGTTAGTGTACCAGATAAGAAGAAGTTCAGCTAGCTCAAAACAAGTACGGTATTAAATTCATATAAAGGGATGTATGATGAATAGACAAAGAAAACAATACCGAATTGGCCATGTTGCCAAGGAACTCAATGTAAAGCGATTTGTTATTCGCTTCTGGGAAAGAGAATTTGGCTTAAGTTGTTCTCGTTCAATCGGCGGCCAGCGATGCTACGAACAATATGAAATCGAACGATTCAAACGAATCAAGGAACTGCTTTACAGCCAAGGATTTACCATCGCCGGTGCAAAAAAATTGCTTGATGAACAAGAACCACTCACAAACATTACCGCATCTGCAAAAACAAGTTTTGTAATTCATCAAGAACCAACTACCATAATGCCAGAATCAATTGCTCAACAAATTGTTATTCTCCAAAAAAAATTGATCAAATTACGCGAACTTTTATAAATAATGAAACAATATCAAACAGCACTCTTTATTTTTCGTCGTGATCTTCGACTCGAAGATAATACCGCTCTTATTGCTGCAGCAAAAAAAGCTCATTGCATACTTCCTTGTTTCATTTTTGATACACAACAAATTGGCCCAAACAATCCATTTCGCAGTAGCAACGCAATTCAATTTATGATTGAATCAATTCAAGATCTTAATGAACAACTCAAGAAAAAAAATGGCAGTCTCTATCTTTTTTATGGAACAACTGATCGCGTTGTTGAACACCTGCTAAAAAAAATCACCATTGATGCCATTTTCACGAATCGTGATTATACACCTTTCAGCATCAAACGTGATGAAAAAATAAAAAAACTATGTATTCACTATAAAGCGATATTTGAACAATATGGTGATGCATTACTCAATGAGCCTGAAGAAATTCTTAAACAAGATGGCACTCCTTATAGCATTTTTACGCCATTTTTAAAAGCATCACTTTACCATCCTATAAAAAAGCCAGATATTTTACCGGCTATTGATTTTTATCAAAAAAAAATTAATGAATCTCAGCGTGCTAAAGATGTGTTTAAAAAAATAATGCCGAAAATTAATACCCAAATTCATGTGCATGGTGGTAGCAGAAATGCGCGTACTCTATTGAAATCGCTTAAAACATATATTAACTACCAAAAACAACGCGATTTTCCATCCATTCCTACCACGAATCTTTCTGCGCATTTAAAATTTGGCACCGTATCGGTACGAACAGTGCATAACGCAATGAGTAAAATACTTGGGATTCAGCATCCTTTGTTACGTCAATTGTATTGGCGTGATTTTTTTACACACGTAGCGTATCATTCACCATTTGTATTTGGACATGCGTTTCACAAAAAATATGATTCGCTTCCATGGAATCCTAACAAAAAAGATTTTATGCGCTGGTGTACTGGAACAACTGGGTTCCCCATCGTTGATGCTGGCATGAGGCAATTAAATGCTACCGGTTTTATGCATAATCGTGTGCGCATGATTGTTGCATCGTTTTTAACCAAAGATTTGCATATTGATTGGCGCTTGGGTGAACAGTATTTTGCTCAACAGTTGGTGGATTATGACCCTGCAGTGAATAATGGCAATTGGCAGTGGAGCGCATCGACTGGTTGCGATGCACAACCCTATTTTCGTATTTTTAATCCCTGGTTACAACAAAAAAAATTTGATCCCACTTGTTCTTACATCAAAAAATGGGTTCCCGAATTAAAAAAATATTCTCCCGAAATTATTCACGCTTGGCAAAAGCAATCTACACAACATACAACTCATTACCCTTCTCCAATGGTTGATCATCAAAAAGAAAGTGCACGCGCAAAAACCATCTACCGAAATGCAAAGCCATGAAAAAAAAACAACTTTGTGAAGCTGCGTTAATTTTTCCGCATCAACTTTTTGAATATCATCAGGTATTCGAAAAAAATATTCCAATGATCATGTGGGAAGCGCCGCATTTTTTTACACGATTCACATTTCATAAAGCAAAAATTGTGTTGCACCGCGCATCAATGCAATTTTATAAAGACCATCTTAAAAAGAAAAAATATATTATCACCTATTGTACCTTTAATGAGTCGCTAGAAAAACTACTTAAACATCAAAAAATCGACAAGTTGCTTTACATCGACCCGGTGGATACCACGGTAGAAAGGCAACTCAAAAAAATATGTCGCATTCTCAGTATTAAAACAGAAAAATATGATACTCCTGCATTTATGCTTTCATCTACTCAGGTACAGGAGCAATTTAGCGCCAAAAAAACTTTTCGAATGTATCCGTTTTATGTCAAACAGCGCAAACAATTTGCAATTTTAACTCATAATGAAAAACCAATCGGCGGCAAATGGACCTTTGATACAGAAAATCGAAAAAAGATCCCACCAAATATGATCATTCCACCTTTATGGACGCCAAAAAAAAATAAATATGTACGCGAAGGGATCAATTATGTGCAAAAACATTTTCCGAAAAATCCTGGAACTATTGATCATTTTTGTTATCCGGTAACTTTTAACGATGCAGATCGATGGTTTGATGATTTTTTAAAAAATAGGTTTAGCTCATTTGGTGAATATCAAGACGCAATCAACCACGAACAACCATTTTTATTTCATTCAGTTCTTTCACCATTACTTAATATAGGATTATTAATACCTCATGTTATCATTGAAAAAGCAGTAAAATACGGTGCAACAAATAAAGTCCCTATCAATTCCATTGAAGGATTTGTCCGGCAAATTCTTCAATGGCGAGAATATGTCCGTGGCATCTACCAAGTTCATGGAGAAATACAGCAAAACAGCAATTTTTTCAATCATACTCAGAAACTATCTTCTGCGTGGTGGGATGGATCAACCGGCATTGAACCTATTGATAGCACAATAAAGAAAATACTCTCTTATGGATACGCTCATCATATCGAACGGCTTATGATTTTGGGTAATTATATGCTTTTGCGTCAAACCAAACCTTCAGCCGTTCATCAATGGTTTATGGAGCTTTTTATTGATGCTTACGATTGGGTGATGATACCTAATATTTTTGGTATGAGTCAATTTGCTGATGGTGGTTTAATGATGACCAAACCATATATATCAACATCGCATTATATTCAAACCATGAGCACACATTTTAAAAAAGCTGCATGGTGTGAGCAATGGAATGCATTGTATTGGCACTTCTTGTATTGCAACAAAAAAAAGCTCTCGAGCAATTCGCGAATGATTCTTGCCTATCAACAGTTAAAGCGTTTAACGCCACCACAACTTAAGAAATATATCAAAATCGCTCAGTCACTTTCTGAGTCATCTATACATGCAGAATTACGAAATGACATAAGATAACTGACTAATGGCTTCTCATTATATTTATACATTTTTTTAAATCCACGGGCTCGGCACCAATTTTGAGTAAGGACATCTGTCTGTGGAATAATAAGTTCAACCGAACGAGGGAATTTTAAATCTTTGCGAATTGCCTGATACAATGCTTCATAGGTAGTATTTATTTCTTCTTTATCCTTGCAATGCCAAAATGCAATACAAAATCTATCTACGAATGCATAACTGCCAAGACGGTTGCTCGATTGAATGGTTCGATAACGGGCAAAACCACATTTTTTATTATTAAGCAATAATATTCGATGCTTACTGGCCGATGTTACCAATCCAATATCTTCAGTCATCCAATCTTCACGCTTATCTTTTATTTTTTTTCCCCGCATGATATCGAATTTCATATAGTCGATTTGCGTAGTTGCAATAATCTCTGATTTTGTTTTATTGATCGATTTTTGTGGCGGCTCTTCACCCAACATTTGCAACATAAATGCTGGTAATAACATTGCTCCCAATTCCATAATATCCCCTTTTTAGTTTTCTATCCTCAAGCAATAATCGTTATAATTACCATTGTACGCACAATGTTTAAAATTGTTTCGCTCAAATAATTTTTGCGCCGCCTTATTATCATGAGCAATCCGTACATGAACTTCATTAACCTGAGGGTCAATGTCACGTAACATTGATTGCAGCAAAAATGTTCCATGTCCGTTGCGTCGTTCATTTTGCTTTATAATTAATGCTTTGATATAAGTAATTTTATCAGATTCGATACACAGAAAACTATTTTTAACCGTAAGATAATGAATAAATCCTACAAGTTCAGGCTTTGTGAGCGTCCGAGTTTTAAATTCTACCGTTCGAAACACTTGAAACTCGGTAGTATTTCCTTTGCAAATATTGGTTATTAATGAATCGTAATTAGTCAAATTGTCAATTGAATGCTTGTCACGCTGAAGCATCAACTTAATATCATTCAACAGAATTGAGTTAAATTCATCCAGCTGAATGTTTGAAGTTTCCATTCCATACATGAGTGAACTGAAAAGAAATAAACAATAATATTTTTTGATCTTCACAGAAAAACCTTTAAATTACATTTGAACTATAAACTTTCTGTAGTGTATCAGCGTTTTTTACCGATGAGAATAAACGCAATTTGACAGAATTTGCTATTATCGATATCTTTTTGAATAAACAATTCATAGTGGTAAAATGTATGTTTCATCAAAAACGCTTTTTCTATTTTCTGTATTCCTTGCCCCGCGGGGTATAAACTATTTTATAATCGAATAATTCGATTATTTTCTTTACCTTAATCGTTCCCACAAGTTATTTTCAAAAAAAATTATTTATCAGCGATCTTTTTAAGGATTGTATCATATGAATAGTTACTATCTGATTTCATTTATAGCGTACTTTGCCTTTTTCTTTGGGGTGAGTCTTTATTTTTACCGCAAAAATCGTAATGCTGGTGCATTTATTTTAGCAAATCGTTCAGTGAGTTATTGGGTGGCTGCAATCGCCGCACAAGCAAGCGACATGAGCGATTGGTTGTTCATGGGCTATCCTGGGCTCATTTATGGTTGCGGCCTTTTTTATGGTTGGGTTGCAGTTGGTTTAGTTGTTTTCATGTTTCTTAA
Source organism: Candidatus Babelota bacterium (assembly GCA_022707425.1). GTDB lineage: Bacteria > Babelota > Babeliae > Babelales > JACPOV01 > JACPOV01. The sequence goes on along the minus strand of JAKJAQ010000005.1, from coordinate 55,501 downwards.
TTGGCACTTTATTGCTCCGCGATTACGCATTGAAACGGAAAAATATCACAGCGTTACACTCGCTTCATTTTTTGAACGACGCTTTGAAGATAGTTCAGGATTATTGCGCCTCATGACCGTCTTTTTTACGCTCTATTTTTTAAGTTATTATATTGCTGCCGGCCTCATTGGCCTTGGGCGCCTTTTTCAATCCACCTTTGGCATTAGTTATGATTATGGCGTTGCAATCAGCATATTAATTGTTGTGATTAACATTTTAGTTGGCGGTTTCGTTGCTGTTGCCTGGGGAGACATGTTCCGTGGCCTGTTTTTAGTGGTAATGATTTGCATTGTTCCCTTGTTCGCTTGGATGCATCTTGGAACAAGTTCAACATTTTCTCTTTCATGGCTTACAACACAGGTGGTACCAGATTTTTCATATGCAACGCTTAGCCAAATACTCATTTTATCAACCGGTTGGGGGCTTGGTTATTTTGGTTCTCCACACATTTTAATTAATTTCATGGGCATTAAAGAACCGGAAAAAATTAATCAGGCAAAATATATTGGTATTACGTGGCAAATCATTGTTTTGACTGCGGCAACAATTATTGGCTGGCTTGGTACTCAATTTTTTGCAACACCGCTTGCAAACCGAGAATTAGTTTATATTGAAATGGTAAAAGAACTGTTTCATCCACTTTTTGCAGGATTAGTTTTGTGCGCGATTGTTGCTGCAACCATGTCAGTTATGACCGCACAGATTTTGGCAACTGCATCAAACATTTCTGAAGATTTTATTAAACGAATTATCAAGCGTCCGTTAAGTGCCAATGCTTCGCTTTTTATTATTCGCGCGTGCGTTGTGTTTTTACCTCTTATTGCCTACGTTATTGCACGCAACAGCACAAGCACCATTAACGATTTAGTAACCTATGCATGGTCAGGCCTTGGCCTTGCTTTTGCACCAACGGTAATTTCAGCATTATATTTAAAAAAGGTAAACCAATATGGTGCAATTTGTGCCATGCTCTTTGGTGGTGCTTTTGGTATTGTATGGCCACATCTTCAGTTGAACATCATGCCACTTGCCCCCGGTTTTGTCGTGGGATTAGCACTGATTTTTATTGTTTCGTTTTTTACCTCATCGCGTCGCGCTGCATAAAAGGAATTGGTATGATTTCGTATCACGATTTTGAACAAGTTGATATTCGTGTTGGTACTATTATTGCAGTCGACGATTTTCCTGAAGCTCGCAAACCGGCATACAAACTCACAATTGATTTTGGTCTAACAATTGGCATCAAAAAATCGTCGGCCCAAATTACGCAGTACACGAAAGAATTATTGCTGGGTAAACAAATAATCGCCGTCGTTAATTTTGCACCAAAACAGATTGGTCCATTTATTTCGGAGGTATTAACACTGGGTGTACCAAATGAAGATAAACAACCAACGCTCTTGATGCCCATCAATGAAGTGCCCAATGGTGGGAAATTATATTGATCTCATTATTTTTTTGATACATTAATTTCACGCATAGACATCAACATGAAGGATCGTAATGTATCGTCGAAAAAAAATGCACATTCATTTTGTTGGAATTGGTGGCATTGGCATGAGCGGGATTGCTCAAATTTTGAAAAATCAAGGTTACATCATTTCCGGTTGTGATAATGATTTGCAGCAACAAAGTGTTATTGACCTCCAAGCAAGCGGGTGCACCGTATTTCAAGGAAACAACTCTCACGGTTGCCATGATTCTTCAATTGATGTGGTAGTGTATTCAACAATGATTAGACTTGATCATCCTGAATTAGTTGCTGCGCAGAAACGTGGCATTCCAACCATTCGTCGTGCACTCATGCTTGCAGAATTAATGCGCACGAAATACAGCATTGCAATTACTGGAGCACATGGAAAAACTACTACTACTTCACTCATTTCGCATATTCTGATTGAAGCAAAAATGGATCCAACGGTGATTATTGGTGGCCACTTAAAAAACATTTCTGCTAACGCTCGCTGGGGCAGTGGTGATTTTTTAGTTGCGGAAGCTGATGATAGCGATCGCTCATTTTTACATCTTCATGCAACAATTGCATTAGTCACTAATATTGATCTTGAACATCTTGAAACGTACCGTGATATTGATGACATTAAAGATACGTACAAACAATTTCTCAATAATTTACCATTTTATGGTTGTGCAATTTTATGCACCGATGATCCACATACGCGCTCAATTTTACCGCTTCCACACTTAAAAACAGTAAAATATGGATTTGATGATTCGGCAGATATCTATGCACACAATGTTCTACTCGATGTTGATTCTTCACATTTTGATGTGTGCACAAAAAACCAGCAACAGCCGCTTGGTACCATTCAAATTAACATGCCCGGCCGGCACAATGTACTTAATGCACTTGGAGCAACTGCTCTTGCTTTGCATTTAGAAATTCCATTTGCTACGATCGCACAGGCACTTTCTTCATTTAAAGGTATTGAGCGACGCTTTAGTTATCATGGCACCTTTTTAGGTGCTGAAATTTTTGATGATTACGGCCACCACCCAGAAGAAATTCGCAATACGCTGCTTGTTGCACGCAAACGAACAAAAAACAAACTCATTTTAGTTTTTCAACCGCATCGCTTTACGCGTACACACAAATTGTGGGATTGGTTTGTGCAAATATTAATCGATAGTCCCATTAATGCACTTATTATTACTGATATTCATGCTGCATGCGAAGATCCGATTCCTGAAATTACGAGCGCTAATTTAGTTAAAGCGCTTGCGCAACGCAATCCACGATTTGAACTGTATTATGCTCCGCTTGATGAACATTTTGCATCAATAACACGAATTCTTGAAACAATTACAGAACCTGATGATTTGATATTACTTCAAGGTGCAGGAAAAATTAATAAACTCGCCGATCTATTGCAAACAAAATCAACTACTCTACACTCATCAATGAATACCAATAAAAATAAAAAAAATCACGTTGAGGAATCAGCATGAAACAAAAAAATATACTCTTATCCCTGTGCTTATTTTTTTCCCTAACCTCATATCACCAACCAGTGCACAGTGTTGATTGGCAACTAGTTAATCCAACACAATGGAGCACAAAAACAATAATTGCAGCAACCGTTGGAACGTATCTGGTTGGCAAAACTGCATATAATGCAACATACAAATGGTTACAAAAACCGGTAGCAGATGCTCAAAAGTTACCAGTTTTTTATCATGATAATTATAACATTCGCATGTTTGGTATAGAAAAACTTCCTATCCATCCATTCGATTCAACAAAATATGAAGGTGCACACGCATTAATTAAAAATCAATTAAACTTAAGTGACAATCATTTTAGAGCACCCGCTTCCGAAGTGTCAAAACAAGATTTATTGAAAGTACATACTGAAAAATATTTGACTGGATTGAATTCAAGAGTGGTTGCAGGCATTACTGGTATTCCCTTATTGAGCTTATTGCCAAACTTCCTCATACAAAGAAATATATTGAGTCCAATGAGATTGGCAACGCAGGGCACCATCGATGCAGCAGAATATGCACTTAATAATAAAACGGCAGCAATAAATTTGGGTGGTGGTTATCACCATGCAAAGCGAACGTATGGTGAAGGATTTTGTGTCTATTCTGATATGCCACTTGCAATAACCAAATTGCGTGAAAAAATTCCTACTTTGAAAGTCCTCTATATTGACCTTGATGCGCATCGCGGCAATGGTTTTGCTTCATATTACGTTGGTGATAACAATATATTCATTCTTGATTGCTACAATGAAAATAATTATCCATTTAAGATCAAGCCCGATGAGAATGCAATCGATAATTCTTTAACATCATACCACATTTATTGCAGTGACAAATGTAGAACAAACGCTGCAAACCGTTACATTAAACGCGAAAAATGCGATCAATGTCGAAGCAAATATTTAACCAGCCTTGAAACTGCTCTCGATAAACTTCCAGGACGTGAAAAATTTAATAGGCAACCAGATTTAATTGTGTACAATGCTGGTACTGATCCGTATGAAGGTGACGCACTCGGTCGCATGAATCTCACTAAAGCTGGCATCATACAACGTGATGAAATGGTTTTTAGATTTGCACAAAAACAAAATATTCCGCTTGTGATGACAACTTCAGGTGGTTATTCAAAAGAAAGCGCACAAATAATTGGTGAATCGATTGTGAATTTGTACAACAATCATTTAATCAGAAATCTTGAAAACAAACACTCGAAATAATTTATCGTAATTTTAAAAAAAACGGCGCACTCATATTTATTGAAAGCGCCGTTTTTTCTTTTTGCAAAACGCACATTTATTGAATTTTCTAATAGAAATACTGTACAATAAAAATATAATCCTATTTTTTCTTGAAAAAAAGGAATAAAACCATGAAAAGACAGATTTTATATATTCTTTCGGTATTCATGATAGCCGCCTGCTCACTCAATGCAGGCAGCGGTGCGACTTCGGGACTTATTGGTGGTGGTATTGGTTATATGATCGGCCGCTCAACTGCTCCGCGCGAAAGAACAACGGTGCGAGAAGTTGTCTATACCGACAATGGTGCATCAGCTTCACGCGTTAATAATCTTGAACGTACACTCGCCCGCAAAGATGACGAAATTGCAGATTTGCAACAAGACAACAGACGCTTACTTAAAGAAAATCAAAAATTGAATAGCGAGTTACGAAATCTTAAATTAGATGTAGCCGATTTACAAAAAGAATTGCGCGAGGCAAGCAAGGAAAAGCGTCAGCTGAAACGCAACGAAGTAAAACATTTGATTGAAGATGACGGAATGAAATAGAAATAATAATTAGTCTTCACCGTGTGCATCGTCCAGTTGAGTATTTAATCGTTTCAACATAATTTTAACATGCACCATGTTGGAACTCTGCTTCTCTATCGTTACTACAGACCAGGAAGACGGTTTTTTAAAAACAAGAATCTGCTCAGGACCGGTAAACTCCACAACATTAAGCCATCCAAGTCGTTCCATTTCCTGACAAAAAAAATAACGTATCTCTGAACTCGTTGCACGAGCGAAGTACGTTATCTGTTCAGTGCCATCTTGATCATGCAATGAAACATTATCAAAAGCACCTATATAAAATGGCACATCAAACAAACGTGCTTCATGCACTTCAATCAGTTCATTTTTCTTGAGTAGTTGCCGCTTATTGCAAGCAGGTAAAAGAAGAAGAGCTAAACATATGCACGCAAAACCTAAACGTACAAAACTCAAACCGCTTGCTAAAGAATTGAAGCAATTAGCGAACACTCTTGGTTCGTGATTTGTTTTCATTTGCTTTTGAAACAATGTCTTCTTCAACACGAGCTGCTTTACCAACACGTTTTCTCATGTAGAACAATTTTGCGCGGCGAGCTTTACCTTGACGCACAAATTTGATTGATTCTAATAACGGTGAATAATACGGAATAATTTTTTCGACAGAAACTGAATTGGCACCAATTTTACGAATCGTAAAGGTTGATGCTGCACCATTTGCACGCATTGCAATAATGTCGCCTTCAAACGTTTGTAAACGTTCTTTATCGCCCTCTTTAATGCGTTGGGAGATTATGATCGTGTCACCGATACCAAATTTTGGAAAATTACGTTCGGTCACGCCAAGATCACGAATTGTTTCACGGGTGTATGTTTTTGCTTTCATGAGACATTCCTTAGCCAATTTCAGTTATTTTTACGTAGTTTTTTTATTATAAACCAAAAAAGAGTCTCTGCCAACTTCAATCTTAACGTGCTTTGTGCTGCAACCCCAACCAACGGTCAAAAATAACACCCGCTGCGGTTCTTACCGATAAATGATTAAAGTCGGTAAATCCTTCAACTGGTTCAAGCACATAATCAGCACGGTTCATCAGTTCAGGACTCAATCCTTTACCAGTACCAAGTACAAAAAGAACTGGTTTTTTATGACTCCATACTCTTTCCTGATCAAAATAGGTAATAGATTGTGCACTTCCTGTTTTTGCAGAAGTCGCAAGAACAATCGGTGCGACACCTTCACGTTCTTTAATGGCTTCAACCACCTCATCAAACGTTTTTTTCAGACTTACTCGTTTCACCGCCTCATGCCTGTTTTTATTGTATTCAATGCCGTAACCGGTTTGCCAAAAATCAAGCAGTGTTTGTACCACTCGTGTTTGGTCTTCAAGCTCAGTTACTATGAAGTAGTTTTTCAGCCCATAGGTGCGCGCTGAACGAGCAATGTCATGAATATCCATTGAAGTCACCGAAGTAGTACCCACCTCACCATTTGGTAACATTACATTACTATGCATAAGCACACAATAATGCGGCGGAATGCGCTCCGCTGCTTGTTTTTTTTGTTGAGCCGAAAGTGCATATGACCGCACCCACTCAAAATGGTGTTTTACCGTTTTTTCAATCGCTTGATCTTCGCGCCACTTGTTTATAGCCGCATGGTTTCCTGAACGTAGCACCGGTGGCACCTCCCACCCATTCCATATAACGGGAGTGGTGTAGGTAGGAAAATCTACAAACGGTCCATTAAACGATTCATATTCAACTGATTCTGCTTTGCCCACTACTCCAGGAATAAGCCGCAAAAGACCTTCGAGCAATACCATTGCTGGGACATCACCACCCATAAGCACAAAATCGCCTATAGAAATGGTCAAATCAGCATAATTTTGTTCAATGCGGTCATCCATGCCCTCATAACGGCTAGAAACAATCATGAGGTGGTTATTGGCTTGCAAAACCCGGTCAGCAATCTCTTTAAGAACAGGTTGTGTGAGTTTTCTACCTTGCGGCGAAAAAAAGATTTTAAAGGCTTTGCCATGCACTTTTTCTTTATCTTCAATTGCCGCACCCACAATTTCAGGACGCATTACCATACCTGCACCATGACCAAAAGCCCGCGCATCAATGCGCTGTTTTGGGGGAGAATATGAAAAAAAACTGGTGAGATCAAATGACACAGTTCCCTGCAGGACTGCACGACCAATTAAGCTTGTTTTCAAAAAAGGTTCGTACAACTCAGGGAAAACGGTCAAAATTGAGATGTTCATTTATTGTACAACATCGACCACAATTTCTTTATCAGCAGGAGAAAGCACGTACACCAGCGATCTAATCGCTTTGATTACGCGCCCTTCTTTGCCAATAACACGCTTGAAGTCTTCAGGAGAAACGGTTAGTTCAACAAGTACTTTGCGATCTTCGTGAAATACTTCCACTTTGACAGCATCAGGCTTGTCGACCAGTTCGCGCACCACATGCTCAACGAGCGGCTTTAACATTTTATGCACCTACTGTTGCGCTGCTTTTTTTCTGTGATTTATAAATACGTTTTACCGTTTCAGAAGGAATTGCACCTTTTGACATCCAATATTCAATGCGGTCAACGTGAAATTGAATCAGTTCACCTGAAGCTGGATTATAGGTACCAAGATCTTCTATGCAGGCACCATCACGTTTTTTTCGTGAATCAACTGCCACAATACGAAAATACGGTGCATTTTTCTTGCCCAAACGAGCCATTCTAATTTTAACTGCCATTGCAGGCAATCCTTTCATTGAAAATTTATCGAAGATTAAATGGGGAGAATTTTCCCGATTTTTTTACTAGTTTAACAAATTGTTGCATTTGTTCAAAGCGGTCGATGAGAATATTTATCACCGACACCGGTACACCAGCTCCTTTTGCCACCCGTTGCTTGCGCGAGCCATCAAGTAATCGATGATTCAGACGCTCTTTTCGAGTCATTGAATTAATAACTGCCCGAAACTGTTTCATCTGCGATTCACCTTGGCTGATCGCTTCTTGCTTAATGCCAGCGCCAGAAACTCCTGGAATATACTTGAGCACTTGAGAAAAAGATCCCAAAGAGTTCATCATATCGATTTGTTTTGCAAAATCGTCCAAGGTAAAGACACCATTTTTGAGCGATTTTTCTAAATTTTCCTGATCTACCTGCTTAATTTTGTGCTGTGCCTTTTCAAGAAGCGATTGAACATCGCCCATGCCCAACATGCGCGTTGCCATCCGGTTTGGATGGAACGCTTCTAATTCATCAAGTTTTTCTCCCGAACCGACAAAAAGGAGCGGTTTTTTCAGTTCAAAGCAAAACCCAAATGCGACACCGGCACGAGTTTCGCTGTCAATTTTGGTCAAAATGCCGCCCGTAAACCCAACCGCTTGATCAAAAGCTTGAGCAACTCGGAGCGACTCCTGGCCGGTCATTGCATCAAGCACCAACAAGGTGGTGTTTGGCTGGACAACTTGATTAATTTCTTTCAACTCGGCAAGTAGATTATTATCTATATGTAACCGACCCGCAGTATCAAGAAACAAAAGCGTGTATTCATGCTGTTTAAAAAAGTGCACAATTTCTTGCGCTGCTTGAACGACATCGGTGCTTTGTGCGCGATAAAATGAAACACGTGCTTTGTTTGCAAGTATTTCCAATTGATCAATTGCTGCTGGCCGATAATAATCGACCGATGCACATAAAATTTTTGGTGCAGGTTGTTTGCGCATATGCGCTGTTTGCAAAGCATAGTGCGCTAATTTACCAATGGTGGTTGTTTTTCCTGAACCTTGCAGCCCCATCACAAGCACCGTTGATTTTTTATTAAATAAAAACTGATCATTACCGGGAACTGCACCCAAAAAAGAAACCAATTTATCGTGAACCAATTTTATAAACTGTTCGCCCGGGTTGAGGGTAGTTAAAACCTTTTTTCCAACAACTTCTTGTTTGAGTTGTTCAATAAAAGCATTCACTGTCGAAAACGGCACATCAGCTTCAATAAGTGCTTCATGCACTTTTTCAAGCGTTTGCGCAATGTTCGTTTCGGTCAAATACCGTTGTCCAGTTAATCGGGAAAAAACAGAAGAAAATTTTTCGGTTAAAAAATCAAACATTGATGCACCACAGGTATAAAATATTCGTTCAGTTTTAGTGTACCGATTCTATCAATTGAGTAAAGTCATCTATAATGATTACCATCCAGATTTAATCAATTTAAATCCAATAATAACAGAGCTCACCGTTCCGATTCCATAAGCTATTGTTTTTCCATTATTTTTAAAAAAATCTGCAAATCCATTGCCAGCTTCCAATAGCGCATCTTCGAAATCATCTTTTTTTAAATTTCCACCGGCGATGTTATCTGTCAATTTACCAAGTTCTTTGTTTACTTTTTTTACACCGTCACCAACTTTTTTGATCATTCGGTTCTGCTTGTTATATTCTTCATAGCCTTTTAATCCAAAAATCCCTCCACCAACCACAAAAGTTGCACCGGTGATTATCTTAGACACATCAGTGATTCCTGCTTGCATTGAAGGCATCACGCATAATAATGCTGATAAAATAATTTTTTTTATGTTCATTTTTTCCTTCTCTTTTGTTCATTTGTCTCTGTTCATCAAAAAATAAGATCGATTCCTTTACCTACTAGAATGATACCAATTCAAAGTAGTTCCCATTACCGGTTGTTTTTTGAGTTTCCCTAAAAAGCTGCTACACTTTAACATTAGTATACAGATTTTTACTCAAATAAGAAAAAAAGCATGACACGCACGTTTTATCGACCCGAAGAACATCGTTCCCGCATTTTGCTTGTTGGCATTCAAGCGCCATACAATAAAACTCCCAACATTGATTCGTACTATGAAGAGTTTCTCAATCTAGTTAAATCAAATGGTGTTTCGCACGATGCAACCTATTTTTTCAGATTGCGAACCATCGAGCCAGCAACATTCATCACCACTGGCCAACTTGAATCGATCAAAAAAATTTGTGATGAAAAAAATATTACTGAAGTGATTATTTCAGAGCCGCTCAGCCCACAGCAAGAACGTAATCTCAATGATTATTTGCATGTTCGTGTGTTTGACCGCACTCATTTAATTTTAGAAATTTTTGAAAAAGCGGCACAATCAGCAGAAGGTAAAGTTCAAGTTGCCATTGCAATGCTTGAATATCAAAAAACGCGTCTTGCAGGCAAGGGTCTTCATTTATCGCAACAAGGTGGTGTTGTCGGATTGCGCAGCGGCTTTGGTGAAACAGTAAAAGAAAAAGAACGCCGCCACATTGAAACATTAATGTTGCGTCTCAAAAGAGAATTGGTACAGCTTGAAAAAACGCGGCGTAAATCACGACTAAAAAGCAAATTGCCGCTCATTTGTCTCATTGGTTACACCAACACTGGCAAATCAACTATTTTAAATGCACTTACAAAAAGCAACGTGCTTGCAGAAGATAAACTGTTTGCCACGCTTGATACCACAACGCGCGAACTTTTTTTAAACAAAAAAAAGGCAGGTCTTATTTCTGATACGGTCGGCTTTATTCAATTATTGCCTCATCATTTGATTGACGCATTCAAATCAACACTTGCAGAATTACAGCATGCACATTTATTGCTCCATGTTGTTGATATTGCTGACCCTGATTGGAAACTTCATATGGCAGTAGTGCATCAAATTTTACTTGATTTAGATGTCAATGGTGAAATGCTCTATGTGTTTAACAAAGTTGATAAAATTGCGCCAACTCAACAGTTACAAAATGAGCTTGAACAATTTCAACCACATGTGCTGGTGAGTGCTACGGCACCGCACGGTCTTGATCCGCTCATTGATTTTTTAGATAAATGGACAACAGCGTATCACAATTCAGTGTCAAAGTAAGCACAAAAGAACGTTAAAAAAAAAATCACAAAATAATGTACTTCGCCCACAGGATTAGCTATACAATAAGTAACTCGTGCGCAGTGCATGAGGAGTAATAGAAAAAAGGCGTCTAATAGGAGTCTTTATGAAATGCTTGTCTTCCGTATTAATCTTTCTTTGCATGTTCAATCCGTATGCAATAGCAATGAACAAAAGAGGACAATATGATTTTGAAAAAAAGGCAAAAGAAAAGATTAGCGGTTCTGTCGAAATGACCGCTCCGAATATATCATCTTCATCAGAGGGAAATACATCTCCACAATCTGAAAAAAAAATTAATATAGACCTACAAAATTTCGTTCCATCGGTCATCAACCCAGAGATTACAGCACCAGTTATTGGTCAAATCGAACCGGTCGAAATAGAATTCGATCAAAATTGGGTTACCAAAAAAGAACAGATCGAACCTATTCTTTACAACCCAGATGCTATTTCACAAAACCCTGTAAACGATGAGTGCGTTAAAGTTACGGCAGAAATCAAAAAAATAGATTTAACTGATTCACCAATTATTAACAATCCATCAGTAGAAAATACCGGCCTAATGACCACGATGCAACACATAGCCCAAGCTATGCAGTCATCTAAGCCTCGTTCAGAAAAACCAAATGATGATGAATACTTCGTCGTTGATAATAATCCTATAGTTGGGTTATCAATATTATCGCAGCAAGCAAAAAACCTTTCGGAATTATTTAAAGACGTAAAAGAATTGTCGCTGCAAGATAAAATTCAACTTAAAGGGCTGATGTACGAAGCTATGGCATTGAAATTACAATTTGCGCGTGGCTCAGAGGAACGAAAAAAACTTGCAGCAACAGCTAAATTACTTAAATCAATCATTGCCAAACTTCCTGCACAAGATAAAACAGAAATAATTAATGGTCTTTATAAACTTGCTGAATACGATAGTGATGGCGAAACACAAGCTTATGATAAATTTAGAACAAAAGACGAACTTCGCAAATCAAATCAAATAACACAACAGCAAATTGCTGGACAGATTAAAACAAATCTTGACGCTGCAGCTGCATTGCAAGCACAAATTGATAAATTAGTCGCAGAAAAACTAAAAATGTGTACGGCACATGATAAGCTTCAAAGTGAAGCTGATACAATTGAAGACGCTATTAATCTTATGCATTCTCTTGAAGAACAGGATTACAGCGAATTCTTTGCAAGCAAAGAATCAGCTACAACGTATTTAACTGCATTAAAAAACGAACTTACCGAGGCTGAAAGAATGTACACTGCAGAAAAAGATGCTACGCGTAAAGTAGCGTTGTTAACTGCATTTAACGACAAGAAAAAAACAAACTCTCCCATTATAACTGAACAAGAAAAACTTGTTACACAATTGACTACTGACCTTGGAAAAATGGATAAACGACTCAATCCTAGTCAAAACAACAACAATACTTCATACCTTTCGCTTTCTGGTCTAACCGGATACTTCTGGGGCTCGAAGCAAGCACAACCAACAATTGAAGACAAAAAATAGTTAACAATTATTATAACTTTTCAAAGCGGTCACAAAAAAGTGGCCGCTTTTTTTATTTTCTTCTCCACAAAAATAAAAACATCGCTACACTAACTTCATATGAAAAATGAACAATTAACTCACGATACATTTTTGCATCATCTCAATGAGCCACAACAACAAGCGGTTCTTCATGAATCGGGACCGTTGTTGGTAATTGCCGGTGCTGGTTCAGGTAAAACGCGTGTTATTACTTCACGCATTATGCGTTTGCTTTCAAAAAACACCGTTATACCGCAACAAATAGTTGCACTGACGTTTACCAATAAAGCAGCTGGTGAAATGAAGGAACGGATTGCAGCGCAATCGGCACACCATGCGCGCCAATTATTCATTGGCACCTTTCATTCTTATTGTTTGTATTTATTGAAAGTGCACAGTTCGCGAATCGGTTATGAAACATTTTCAATTTTGGATGCCGATGATCAACTCCAATTGATTACCTCAATTCTCAAAAAAACCGGCAGCCAAAAAAGATATTCTCCAAAAAATCTTATGCACCAAATAAGTTTGCTCAAATGCAACGATTATCACCAAGATCGTGATGCTTTTATGGATCCGTTTGTTAAACAAGTGCTCATGATGTATGAACATGAAAAAAAATTGAGCAAATGTTTGGATTTTGACGATTTGCTTTTACAGATTCTCCAGTTATTCAAAACAGACAGTTCGTTTAAAGAATTTCACCAACAAGCGGTGCGCCATTTGCTTGTTGACGAATATCAAGATACTAATCGTGTTCAACACGAATTGTTAAAACAAATGGCACTTACTCCAGGTGGTGATTTTGCGATCGATTCACTGTGTGCCGTTGGTGATGAAGATCAATCAATTTATTCATGGCGCGGTGCAACCGTTGCCAACATTTTAGAGTTTAAAACCGATTTTCCTGACACCAAAATGGTCACCATTGCACAAAATTATCGCTCAGCTGAACCAATTTTACAGGTAGCAAACCACATTATTAAATACAATCTACAGCGCACACCAAAACAACTCTGGTCAACCAAAGAAGGTGCCGATCGTGTGCGAATTGTCACGTGTGTTTCCAGCTATCAAGAAGGTGAATTGATTGCGCATGGCATTAAACAACTGCGGACTCACCAACAACTAAATTCGATTGCACTGTTGTATCGCGCACATTATCAATCACGAACACTTGAAGAAGCGCTCATCCGACATTCAATTCCCTATGTTATTATTGGTGGTATTCAATTTTATGAACGCAAAGAAATTAAAGATCTGCTTGCCTATTTACGTTTGTTGGTAAACCCGTTTGATCGCGTTGCATTTGCGCGCATTATTAATTGTCCAAACCGCGGACTTGGTGATGTTTTTGTTGAAGAATTTTTTGCGGTGTGGGACCAACAACCATTTTGGCAATTTTATGAAGTGGCGAATCATTTGATTGAACAATCGCTCATTGTTCCATCAAAGCGCACGGCATTGAAACAATTTATACACAACATGAACAGTTGCAGCACAACAAGCAATGCTCATGATGCGATTGAACAATTGATTAAAAAAATAGATTATTTTGACTATCTCAAACATGCATTCGACCTTGAACAAGCGCACGAAAAAATAGAAAACTGCAAAGAATTGTTACGCGCAACAAAACATTTTGATGATATTGGCATCAGTTCAATTACCGATTTTCTTGCGCAAGTAACATTGATGCAAGAAAAAGCGCAAAAGAATGAGGGTGAACAACGTGTTCATTTAATGACATTGCATGCTGCAAAAGGTCTAGAATTTGACACGGTCATGCTCACTGGTCTTGAAGAAGGAGTATTTCCCAGCCCACATGCACAACATCAACTTGAATCGATAGAAGAAGAACGGCGCTTACTCTATGTTGGCATTACGCGTGCGCGCGAACGATTGCTCATCACTCATGTGCGTTACCGATCAAGTTTTGGCACCACAACTGACCAAGTTGCTTCACGATTTTTAAGTGAAATGCCCGATCATCTTGCACAACGAGCTGATGCATCATTTTGGCATGAACACCAATTGAAACAATTTTTTTCAAACTGGTTAGGCACCACAACTGCAGTAAAAACACACATTCGCACGTTTGGTACAAAAACTGAGCCGGAAAAGAGTACCGCACCTGCACAAAATGTGCGCGCAGCAACAATTGCTTGCACATTTCAACTCAATCAACCAATCAAACATGCAAAGTTTGGTATTGGCATTATTAAACACATCGATAAACGCAGTGATGATGATGTGGTTCTTACTGCACAATTCAAAGCCGGCCTTAAAAAAATCAAATCCTCATTTGTAGAAAAAATATAATTAATTTTCTATCATTTTTTTTTAAAAGATTTATAATTGCGCGTGTAATGAACTCATAATTGGAGAGTATTACATGAAGAAACAACTTTGGTCATTCACCGTTTTATTTATTTTAACTGCTATAGTTAAACATCAATTATTTTGTCAATCTGATTTACCAGAGCTCGATGAAATCAATTCTGGTCAAATAAATTCACAACAAAATCAAAATAATGAAACAAGCGGGTTTCAACCGAATTATGATGAGTACTTAAAACTGCAAGCTGAAGCAGACGAACTTAAAAAATCGTTTCTCCTGAACGCCGAATTACAAAGACAACAACATGAAGCGGATTAGATTTTGATATTGCAACAATTTTAATTGATTTTAAAGATGTTATATTTTTTTTGGAGATTTATTAAAACAATCAATAAATAAATATGAACATGATTATAAATCGCTTGCTACAGAATCACCAGAATTTAAAATTCGTTATGAAATTATTATTCAAAAATTGTGGAATTTTCATAAAGAAATTGAAGAATATGCTAAAATACTAAAAAATAAAGAAGTTCAACAAAGTTAATTTTGGTAATAATCTAGAAAATATGAAAGATAATGATGCAAAAATCAAAGATTTTTAGTCTGTTTTTAGTTTGTAATTTATTGTTTACGACAAACGCAAATTTACAAGCACAACCACCGATTATTAATGCATTAATAAAAAACAAAAATACTATTTATGCTCTTTCATTTTTAATCACAGGAACCTATTTCATCTTGGGAAAGCTCCTTGCTGGAAAACGTGAACAGCTCGCGGATATTTTTATTCCTTGGTATCAAGAACATACTGCTTATTTAGCTTATCAGCAACGATCACTTAATAATTTTTGGGAAAATCCAGCTGCTAGCCATTATCGATATTATATTAATTGGTCGCAGTTTTATGACTGGAGTTCGCCGACAAGAAAAATCGCAAAAAAACTAAAAAAACTATATACTATGGAAAATTTTTGTCATTATATCAGCGCATTTGCATTATCAACTGCTTTAATGACTTTGATATTTACCACTCCCGCGCATGATGAAATGAATTCATCAAAAAAAGGCATTGCTTGAAACGATCTCAACTACTCAACTTATTACAACACTATCAACCAGCAGCTGAAGAAGTTGAATTCAAGAAGCGCATGATTGATTTCATAAATCAACATCAAGATTGTTTTGAACGAACACTTGATGTCGGGCACATCACTGCATCATCTTGGTTGCTCAATAAAGAAAAAACTCATGCATTACTCACGCATCACAAAAAATTAAATGCGTGGTTTCAACTTGGTGGTCATTGCGATGGCGAATCAGATGTATTAGCAGTTGCACTCAAAGAAGCGCGCGAAGAATCGGGAATTCAAGCAATTGAACCATTAAGCAACGACATTTTTGATATTGATGTTCATTTAATTCCTGCAAACAACGTAACTCCAGCGCATTATCATTATGATGTGCGCTTTTTACTACAGGTCACAAGTGATGAAACAATTGTGTTGAGTGAAGAATCACATTCACTTGCGTGGGTGGCAAAAGATAGAAATAGTTTTCCAACAAAGCAGCGCTCCGTAACGCGTTTGTTTGACAAGTGGCTTAGTATGTAACATATTCCCTGTACACCCATCACTCAATAGAAATTACTGGCTCATCTGTTAGCATCTGGTTGATTAATAGCAATTTCAGCAGTATGAAAAGGAGTAGTTAAGATTAAATTATCACGATTCAATCGTTTAACGATTGCTATTCTTTTAACAAGCGCTGGATGAGTTGAAAATTTTTCAGCAAACGATAAAGCAAAAAGTGCATCATATTTTTTTTGAAGTGGAAGCTCATCAATATTTACTTGCGTGTACAATCTTTTACCAACTGCAAGTATTAACATGCCCTTTAATGCTCCTTCAGGGCATAAATTGTAACCAATATTATCACACGTATATTCACATGCCCTTGAATAGGCATTCCCTACCAACGGAATAAGCCTTCCTGGCAATAAAATAATTGATTTAAAAAAACCTACATGATTTCTTTTGATATGACCGAGTTCATGGCCAATAATAAATGAAACCGCTTCTTTTCCTTCTTGATAAGCAACTTCCAAGACATCAGAATATAAAACAATACAATTTCGCTTTGCAAATTTTGTGGCAAATGCATTTAACACACCGTTACCTTGTAAAATATACAGATCAGGAACTTTTTTCAGATTAAGTTTTTTTGAGTGTGATTCGACAATTTCATATATATCAGGAAATTGCTTCATGCCTACTTTGACAGCATTTCCCTGCAAGTGACCTATGAAGAATAACGATGCAAACAAATATATACCGAAACCAATTGCACCTATTTGAAGTAAACCTAAAATTAATTCAACCCCACAAAGAAAAATTATTCCGTAGATCATAAAACTAAAGAGAGTTATAATAGTTAAGTAACGTTTTTCATTATGATGTATTTGGAACTTCATATAATCCCTCTTTAACAATCTAGAAATATCTTTTATTTTATTGGAGCCTCACTTTATCATTCTTTAATAAAAATGTCCCATTTTTTGTCTACTTTACGGAAAAATTTCTGCTCAACAAACTTTAACAACAGATTCTGTTACATGACAACGGTCAACGGTTGAATTTCGCTAGTTGAACCAACATCAAATGTATCAGTATCAATAAGTAAATCTGGCATTTTTTGTCCACTCATTTGAAGCGGTGCTGCTAATGCTTTATTTTGAAAATTGAGCATTGTTGGATCACTCATCATTGCTGGAATGTCGGCGTTTTCATCAAAAATAATATCTTTTCCTATAATTTTTCCATTGCTCAGCACAACTCCGTCACCTGGAACAATGAAAAACCCTTTTTTAGTACGTACAATTTGGTAATTTTGTTCTTGAATCGTTGGGTTTTCTTTTAAATACGGTCCTTGCCACTTTTTGGGATTGCGTAGGTTCATGGCACCTACTTCGGAACCTGAAAATGAACCAACATTTAGAAAATCGATGTAACTTTTTTGATGATCAAAATCGACAATGCCAGCAGCTTCATCAATTTTTTTAAATATCTGCTGTAATTCCACCACTTGTTGTGAAATCAGCTCGTTTGTATCAATTCGCACCTGGTACCAATACATAAATATGCTTGCTACAAACAAGATGCCTAAAATAGCGATGACAATGATCGAAATGAGTGTATTTCTTGTTATTTTCTTCACTTCTCTCCTTTTTAATTAAAAATAGTTCAAGTGCATTGCTTCTTTGACACGATCCATAGTGTGTGCTGCAACAATGCGCGTTTGTTCAGTACCTTCTTTGAGCAATTTCATCACTGAAGGAATATCGTGCGCTAATTGTGCTCGACGCG
This sequence comes from Candidatus Babelota bacterium, assembly GCA_022707425.1. GTDB lineage: Bacteria > Babelota > Babeliae > Babelales > JACPOV01 > JACPOV01. The sequence continues at coordinate 37,512 of JAKJAQ010000005.1, read as the reverse complement.
TTCTGATTGGTTCTAAAAATGATTGCAACACTTCAAGCAATCTTTTTTTGACTACCACATCACCAAGGCCACCACGTTGGTAATGCTGTTTGAGTTCTTCAACTGTTTTGGTATCAGAATCAAATGCATCCAAATACTCAAATACCGGGTTACCTTCAACTTTTCCAGGATCGGTTGCACGAAGGTGATTTGGGTCGGTATACATGCCCATTATTTTTTTGGTAACCACATCTGCCGAATCGGATAAATAAATTGCATTGCCCAATGATTTACTCATTTTTGATTTTCCATCAGTACCCGGCAATCGAGCAATTTTTGGTACCAATGCTTCAACTTCGCATAATGCATCGGTGTGATAAATGCGATTGAAACTGCGCACAATTTCGTTGGTTTGCTCAATCATGGGCAGTTGATCTTCACCTACAGGAACAAGTTGTGCACGCACCACCGTAATATCGGCAGCTTGGCTGACCGGATACATTAAAAAACCGGCAGTCACATGCTCGCCGTACCCTTTTTGTGCAATTTCTGTTTTAACGGTTGGATTGCGCCGCAACCGGTTTACGGTTACCAAATTAAGATAATACACCGTTAAATCGGCAATTTCTGGAATCATTGACTGAATAAAAATGGTAGTTTTTGTCGGGTCAATCCCAACTGCTAAATAATCAAGCATCACTTGAGTGACATTTTCGTGTACTTTTTTGGGATTGTCGACATTATCGGTCAATGCTTGCACATCGGCAATCATAACATATTGTTTATACGTTTGTTGTAATAATAATCGGTTAGCTAATGAACCAACATAGTGCCCAATATGTAATGGACCCGTTGGCCGATCGCCGGTCAGAACGATTTTTTGCTGACTCATAATTTATTCCTTAGTCGTTCTATTTTTTCATTTTTTTTTCGCATTATTCCAGTATACGAATTTCGTCCATCTCTGACCACTATCAATCTTTCCTGGGACATGAGAAAAAAATCGGTTATCGTTTCATAATTGTTGTAAATTTTAATCGGAATTGTTCCATCATTACTATTAAACCAAACGTCTATAAATTTACCTTTGCCTGGTCGAACATGCTGCACCATTAGTTCTCGTTTTACTTTTTTTCTCATATCCAATCGATACACCGGTCGCTCAACCGCAATTTGCAACATTGTGTTATTTACTACTAAAAAAATTTCATGCAACAGTTGAGCATACAGTTTGAAAGAGCAAAGTAGTATCTGCATCAGAACTATTTTTTTGCCAAACCCCCTCATTCCACCGCCTCCTTTTTTTGTGAAACATTGCTCTCTGCTCTTAGTTTTATTAAGAATAAGAAATAAAAAATCATCCTCATTTTACATGGGAGTTGTTAATGCAAGTTTGGCATGGTGCTCGCGTGATCTGCAATCACTTGGGCCTGTTTAATTGGAAAGATATAGTCGAAATTATTATTTTCAGTTCATTACTTTATCGTATTTCTCTTTGGTTGAAACGAGACCGCAATTCAACATTACTCGCAACGTTTTTTGCGTACTGTTTTTGTTTGATTTTTATTTCATTATTTTCTTTACCCACCGTAAGTTCATTTTTATGGTTCTATGGCCCGAGTATGATTATGCTGAGTATGTTGTTTCATCAAGAATCGTTGCAAAAAAACTTTGTGACCGTTCAAAATGCAATTTCTCCTACAACGACCGAAATTTCTCATGAGTGGATTGAACTTCTGATTCGCTCTGCTTTGCATGCACGATCACAAAATAAATCTTTTGTGTGCATTATTGAACAGCGAGATGCGCTCCAATTGCTCATCGATTGCCCCATTAGTCTCAACACGCCCGTAAATCTATCAGTTCTTTCAGTTCTCATTGATAGTCCTTCCTATGATCAAACAACCGCATTTTATATTACCAAAGAAGGCATAGTGCGCGGTATTCATTGCACTATTAAAGGAACCACTAGTGACACTCTTATTGCAGCAATGCAACGGTTAGCACAAAAAACTGACGCACTTGTATTTATGCTCAATCCAACACACGCAGGTTTTACTTTTATTGTGAACAATTCGCTCATAGAACAAATAACGGCAAAACAATTAGTCACTCTCATTAAACAACAGGTACTCAATAACCAGAAACCGGTGCACACACAAGGAGATCATTATGAAATCAAACCTGATCAAACAAACAATCACGAGCAACTTCATTCTTAAAACCGCTTCGCTACTTGCGGGTTATTCATTATGGTTTTTACTAAGTCAAACACAAGTTGTTGAACAAACAGTGCAGGTGCCAGTTGTGTGGTATGATGTTCCTGAAGGAATGATCATTAAAAATCAAAAAGATATTTCAGTCACGGTATGCCATAAACGCAATCAAGCAAATTATTTGTCCACTGCTTTGCAAGCAGTTCACATAAATGCACAACAATTAACACTTGGTAAAAATAGTATCGCACTCACCAAAGATCATTTTTTTGTACCTGCTGATATAAAATTGGTACACTGTACTCCATCATTACTTTCAGTAGATGTTTATGTTCAGGAAAAAAAAGCATGAAATCGATTTTCGGTACTGACGGGATTCGCGGCGCAATGGGCGGCGAACCGTTTGTTATGTCTTCATTATTAAACATTGGTAATGCACTTGCGTTGTGGGCGCTCGAGCGGTATGGCCCAACACCAACATTATTATTGGCACATGACACACGAGCCTCATGCGCTTTAGTAAAATCGATTCTAAAAAGTGCACTTTTTACTCATCCAATTACGGTCCATGATGCGGGCGTACTTCCTTCGCCAGCACTTTTAGCACTCATGCGTAAACACACTTTTTTTGATGCGGCGATTATCATTTCAGCTTCACACAATCCGTACCATGATAATGGTATTAAAATTATTGATGCAGCGTCAGGCAAACTCAATCTATATGATGAACAATTAATTAGTTCATTACTTGCTCAAGAAAAAGATTTTCACTATACAAGTTTGGGTTGCGAAAAAATTATGGCTGATGCACAAGATCAATATCAAAGAATTATTATTGATCATTTTCCAGCAGATTTAATGCGAGGAAAAAAAGTAGTACTTGATTGTGCACATGGTGCAACAAGTTCAATTGCTCCAACAATTTTTCAACAATTAGGTGCAACGGTAATAACATTGTTTAATAATCCAAATGGTATGAATATCAACAAACAATGTGGTGCATTGCACACACAAGCACTTCAAAAAGCAGTTATTGATGAACATGCCGATATTGGTTTTGCGTTTGACGGTGATGGTGATCGTGTCATTGCAGTGAATATGTACGGACAACTTAAAAACGGCGATGATTTATTGGCATTATTGCTTGATCATCATCTCTATCAATCAACAAAAACAATGGTTGGAACCGTAATGACCAACCAAGGATTTGAACTGCATCTGCGCAAACACGGTATTGGATTAGTGCGCACCGCAGTTGGTGATAAATATATAGCTGAGCATCTCAATCAACACAACTTATTACTTGGTGGTGAACCATCAGGGCACATTATTCTGAACGATTATTTACCAACTGGTGATGGCATTTTTACGGCGTTGCGTGTTATACAAACATTGATACGCACTCATAATTGGGAAATGAGCACGTTTGTAAAATTTCCTCAAATCATTATCAATATCCCCGTTAAAAACAAAAAAGATCTTGCGCTTCCACCATTGAGTGATATTATTGAAACAACATTGAAACAACTGCACAATGGGCGACTACTGGTGCGCTATTCTGGTACTGAGCCACTTCTTCGAATCATGATCGAAGATGATGATTGCGATCACGCACAGACACTTGGTACGTTATTATCGCAAACATTGCAAAAAGCGATTTCATAAAAGAAAGGCACCTATGCAACACGGATGGCTTAGACGTTTTTTTGACGGTATAAAATCAATTTTTTTTAATGGGTTATTAATCATATTGCCCATCACATTCACCATTGCCGTATTTGCCTTTTTCTTTCGATTACTCAAAAGTTGGCTCGCTCCGCTTTACCGACTTGAGCCGCTCTATTTACAAGCAATACCTCATTCAGAATTTATTTTAGTGTTAATCTTAATTTTGCTTACTGGTGCAATTTTTAGACTTTTTTTCTTGCAACGATTTTTACATATGATTGAAAGAATTGCTTCAAAAATTCCATTGTTCAGCCCCGTATATTCAGGAATCAAACAACTGGTGCAAGCGTTCACCGTGCCTGATAAACTAACGTTTCAAAAAGTAGTGTTTGTTGAGTTTCCGCGTTCTGGTTTGTACAGTGTTGGTTTTCTTACAAGTGAAGTTCCTTCAGCTATCTCGCCACAACAAGACAAACGGTATTTTAAAGTATTTATTCCTACAACGCCAAATCCAACAACCGGATTTTTAGTAGCGGTTCCTGAAAACGAAATCATTTCGATCGATCTGACTCGCCAAGAAGCAATGTCACTTATTATTTCTGGTGGGATCATTCAACCAGAACGTTTTAGTAAAAAATAAGCACCACTCAGTAATTGCCTTTTGTATCGATCTCCTGATTTTTGGTAGGCTATTTTTCAAGAGCACTGTTTACCAAGGAGACAGCATGAAAAAAAATCTGTTCATTCTACTTTTTTTAATGGCTAATTATTTTTCGTTATATCCCTATTCAAAAAAAGCGCTTGTTGTAGTACCAGTTGCTAATGCAATTGGTGAACCATTCGAACATTTGAGCAGTTCAAGCCAATACAATAAGATTCCAGCTTCATGGGGCCCGCACAAAACTGATAAAGTAGTTTGTCCACGATTACATCAACTATTATTTAATGAAATTGTAACCATTATTAAAGAACAAACTGATGGTCAAGTGCTCATTCAATTGCCAACTATGTTTTATCTTGATTCTGAAACTCATGATAAAAGAACTATGTGCTGGACACTCAAAAAATATCTTTTACCATTGGATCAATTAGGTAATGCACATTTTATAACCAGTCATGTACCAAAACCGATTTCATCACAAAAAAATGAACTTTCTTCATTCCAACTAACCGTTACACTTAAATTGCCTTTTTTTGATCCACTTACTCGTCGCACCTTTTCAGCTGGAACACGATTTATTGCCAAAAGCGAATCTCACGAATCGTATCGGGTATATATGTACACTCCGTCAGAGCATAATTTTAAAAAAATTGAGTTACCCAAAAAATATTGTGCCGCAACTACCTATAAAAACCATTCAGAACAAATTGCTGCATTTGTTGATTTACTTACTCTGTGGGCTCATCTGCCAAATGGCGCGATTCCATTCGTTTGGGGTGGCGTATCGTTTGCGCAAATCTATAAACGTATTCAGTTTTCGCTTAAAGAAAAAAAAGGTGACAATAGAGGATTTTTTTGGTTCTTAGAAAATGAAGAATATCCACTTTCTGGTTTTGATTGCTCCGGATTAATTTTGCGTGCAGCGCAAATTTGTCAGATTCCCTATTTTTTTAAAAATACTCTTACTGCAAAAAACAGCATGTCACCAATAACTTCGATTGATGATTTAAAGAGAGGCGATTTACTTTGGGTGCCCGGAGCTCTTTTTGCAGTCAGTAATCTTGCGCGCAATAAAGTAATTAGTGTTCTTGGCTATCAATATGGTTACGGCTCAGTCTTTGAAAAAAAATTAAACGAATTGTTTGTGGGAATTGAAACATTTGAACAATTATTTGATGCGCAACATAATAATCAGTTGATAAAATTAAAAAATAATGATGGAACCATCGCGCGAACGATTAATCAATCATTATTTCTTTCAATGCATGAGATTTTTTGCATGGCTCATCACCGGAGCTAACTTAAATTCATCAAGAAAAAATTTGAGATAAAACAACTCGAGACTAAATGGTTCTCCACCGTTTTTCAGTGAGCAATCGATACGATACAAAAAATCATGCGCACAAGCTAATTGTGTCTGTTTGTATTGTTGCCATTCTTTTTTTAAAAAAGTAAATGGTAATCTGAATGCAATTTTTTTCGCTTGCGCTGTTTGTCCTGCACGCATCAGTGCAATAAATGATGATGCACGAAATAGTTGCTCTGACCAAAAAGTAGTCCAAAATGCAGGTGGATAATCATCTTTGATGATGTGCCATTGTAAAAAAAATTGTTTTTCTTGCCGTGCAAAAAACAAACTGCTTAAGGTAAACAATGAACTTTCAGGACTAATCAATTTGTGAAACCATGATTTTTTAAATTCAGTAACCATTGGTTTGCTCATAATTTCAACATATGACAATAATAAGAATGCATTTTCCAATTGGTACGATTGTGCAGTCAATAAAAGATCGAGCACTGCCACTTGTTGCGCATCAAGCACCTGTGCAGCAATAATTTTTAACTCATCACACACTATTGTTTCAAGAAGATCAATGGTACTGTGTTGTTCATTTTTTGAATCAAATTGATCACTATAAAAATAAAGAGCATGCGGGCCGCGATATGATTGCAAAAATGCAATGAGTGCTTTGTGCCGTTTTGCATCAAGTAATGACAAATCACCAAGGCAATAGAGCATTCGTTGCCCGAGAAATGACACTGCCAATTGTGCTTTGAGTTCACCATCTTCAAGTTGTCCAACGTCAAGCGAAATTGTTTGTAATCCACTGATAATTTTAAGCTTGTTCAACAAAAATGAACTAGCCAAGAGAGGATAATGTTTACTTTTTAGGCATACAACAGCAAAGCGCGAAGCCCAGTTGGGTTCGTGCACCGCTTTCAAGAATGTTGAAATATTCATAATACTGCTGGATGTTGATCGATACGGTCTACGCTATTGTTGATCATTGGTGATTGATTTTTGTACGGCTGCGCTAAACAGTAATCGAAAAGTTTTTGTGTTGCATTAAATGCAAGTGTACCCATTTTTTCAACCGCTTGCCACGAAATTGCAGTTCGTTCAGCAGTACCTTGTACTTCTAAAATTTTTCCCGATTTAGTAAATACAAAATTGAAATCGGCATCTGCTTGACTATCTTCAGCAAAATCTAAATCCACTAAACAGGTTTCATCAACTACACCAATAGAAACGGCAGCAACGTCATCAACCAAAATTGGCTCATTAATCAAACCGTTTTTCAACCATTTGTCCTGCGCCATTCTCAGCGCCGCACCCGCAGCAGTAATGCAACCAGTTCTGGTGCCACCATCCGCTTGCAGCACATCACAATCAACGTAAATGGTACGTTCACCAATAAGGGGTAATTTTACAATCGTGCGCAATACGCGCCCAATAAGACGAGAGATTTCGACCGAACGTTCATTCCGTTTTGCAACAGAATCACGTTCTATGCGCGATTTAGTTGAAGCTGGCAAGAGTGAATATGATGCACTCAGCCAGCCCTGCTGTTTTCCTTTTAGAAAATGCGGAACTCCAGGAGCAAGAGTGATCGCACAAACGACCCGCGTTTTACCAATTTCAAATAATGTTGAACCATCAGCATACTCAAAAATGTTATACACGAGTCGAATTGGTCTCAATTCATGCACTTGGCGATTGTATGAACGTTGCATGTATAAAGCCTATTGATCTACCATGCGTAATCTGATTCTGCCAGTTACTGGATCGTAATCAATAACTTCAACCATCACATCGCTATCAATCGGATATTCTTGTGAAAGATTACGCTGTTTTTCGCGTGGAATCATTGAAATGTGAACTAAGCCATCTTGGCCAGGAACCAATTCAACAAAAATACCAAAATCGGCAATGCGTCTAATTTTACCGCGATAAATCGAACCACGGTCAATTAAACCACCAAGTAGTTTTACCCAATTAACCGCTTCATCAATCTTAGCTTCTGGGCCACCAAAGATTTTGACTGTTCCATCACCTTCAATATCAATCATAGTGCCGGTTTTTTCGATGATTTCACGAATAACTTTGCCACCCGTTCCAATAATTGCACCGATCTTATCGGTTTCAACTTTGAAAGTAACAATTTTTGGTACCAAATCTGATAAGGTTGGATTTGGTGCAGTCATCACTTTTTGCATTTCACCCAAAATGTGCAAACGACCGCGTTTTGCTTGTTCTAATGCTTTTTCAAAAACCGAACGTGGTAATCCACCTTTGTATTTAATATCCATTTGAATTGCGGTAATACCATCAGCAGTACCAGCAACTTTGAAGTCCATTAATCCGTAGGCATCTTCAGTTCCACTAATATCGGTCAATGCTTGGAAAGTGCCGGTTGAGCTACGCAATAATCCCATTGCAGTACCGCTCACCATTTTGCGAATTGGCACACCAGCATTCATCAGAGCCATAACAGAACTACAAACAGTACCCATAGAGGTTGAGCCATCCGATTCTAAAACGTCAGCAACAACACGAACGGTATAGGGAAATTGTTCTTTAGTTGGCAATATAAAATGCAAAGCAGATGCAGCTAAATAGCCATGGCCAACTTCGCGACGACCTGGTCCACGCATTGGGCGAACATCACCAGCCGAAAATGGCGGGAAATTATAGTGAAGCATAAACGATTTTTCAATCGTATTGCCCATTAAATCTTCAATTTTTTGCTCATCTTGCCCTCCACCCATTGTTACGCTTGCAAGAACTTGCGTGCGTCCACGAGTGAATAATGCTGATCCATGAGTAAATGGCAACAACCCAACTTCAACAGAAATTTTTCGAACTTGATCGAACCCACGTTCATCAATTCGTTTACCCGTTTCAAAAATATGGGAAGTAATTTTTTCTTTTAAGACAGAATCGTAAATATAGTCGATCACAGACATCGACATTTTTTCTTCAGTGGCTGCTGCTTCAAAATGTTTTTTCATTTCATCATGAAGTTTTTCCATCGTTTCATCGCGCTTAATTTTATCTGTCATAAAAATGGCAGAAACTTTATCGAGCGTTAAGAAAGATTTAATTTTTTCTTTCCACTCATTCCATTGCGCAAGATCTTCAATAGCTTCTTTTGGCACATGTACTTCACGTGCGATTTCTTCTTGCCATGCTACTTGTTTTTTAATTTTTTCATGTGCACGGAAGAGAATATCCACAAACTGTTCTTCAGAAATTTCGTTTGTGCATCCTTCTACCATGCAAATACCTTCAGCAGTACCAGCAACGATAATTTTAACGTCAGATGCAAGTGATTGACTGTAGGTTGGATTGAAAATCCATTCACCATTAACACGCGCTACTTCAATTGCACCAACCGGACCCATAAAAGGAATTTTTGAAATTGTAAGAGCTAACGACATTCCAACAAGTGCTGAAATATGTGGAGAATGCTCTTTATCAACAGAATAGACCGTTGCCAACCCTTGAATTTGATGAAAATAATTTTCAGGGAACAAAGGTCGTATTGCTCGGTCAATCAGGCGACCGGTTAAAACTTCTTTGTCGGTAAATTTACCTTCCCGTTTGAAATAACCACCGGGAATTTTACCTGCAGCAGCGAACTGCTCACGATAATCAATAGTCAATGGTAAAAAACCAGGAAACTCAGGAGATGGAGCTGAAACAACAGTAGCTAAAACTACTGTACCACCTTGTTGAAACCATACTGCACCATCAGCTTGCTGAGCATATTTATTGAGGACTACTTCGTATCCAAATTCATCGAGACGAAATTTTTTTACCATTAATATTGATCCTTATAGGATGATAAAGGGCATTCCAAAGCATTGTGTTAGATTTGTAGACGCTTTGTAACCACTTTATATTGTTCTTCATTTGATTTTTCTAAATATTTTAAAAATTGACGACGCTTATTGACTATCTTAAGCAATCCACGTTTAGATGAAAAGTCTTTCGGATTTTTCTCAAAATGCTCAGTTAAACGATTCATGTGTTCAGTAAGCAATGCAATTTGCACTTCTACTGACCCTGTATCTTGAGCATGTTGACTAAATTTTTCAATAATCGTTTTTTTTGTAACTTGTTCTGCCATAACCAAAACCTCTAATAGTATAATACGTTTTACTGGTAGGCGCGAGCGGGATTGAACCGCTGACCCCTGCTACGTCAAAGCAATGCTCTGCCACTGAGCTACGCGCCTGCCCCTTTATGCCTCTTTAATTCGTTGCAATTCTTGCATTTCTTCAATGCGTGCTTGACGCTCGAGATCCGACTCGTCAGTGCCAAGATATTTTTCTTTAAATGTTTTCATACCGGTACCTGCAGGTATCAATTTACCGATGATCACATTTTCTTTTAATCCATACAGATGATCAACTTGTCCTTCAATTGCTGCTGATGCCAAGATCTTAGTTGTTTCTTGGAACGATGCAGCAGAGATGAAGCTTTCTGTATCAAGCGAAGCAAGAGTAAGGCCCATAAGTGTCGGTTTAGCACTCGCCACTTTTTTGCCTTCAGCTTGCAATAACGCATTGACCGATTTGAAATGGATGCGATCAACTCGATCACCAATCAAGAAATCGGAATCACCAGGTTCAACAACACGAACCTTACGCAACATTTGACGCACGATCAACTCAATATGTCGATCGTTAATGTCAATTCCTTGCAACAGGTAAATTTCTTGAACTTGATTTACCAAATATTTTTGCAATACTTCAGGCCCCATGATACGTAAAATATCATGCAGCACTAGAGCACCGGTAGTTAATGGATCACCAGCATTTACTTTGTCACCACTCATAACCATGATCTGTTTACCACGTGGTACAAAATAATCGTACGATTCATAACCGTTAGAAACGGTAATTTTACGCAATCCACGGTGTAATCCACCAAACACTACTTCACCATCGATATCGGAAATAATTGCTGGATCTTTCGGAACACGTGCTTCGAACAATTCAGCAATACGTGGTAAACCACTTGCGATATCTTTGGTTTTAGAAATTTCACGCGGCATTTTAACAAGAACATCGCCAACGCTTACTTTTTGGCCATCATCAACCACAAGATATGATCCTGGTGGTAAATGATATTGTGCAATTTCATTTCCTGAATTATCGATAATGTCTATTGACGGTTGATATTTGTCATTTTTATGTTCAAGAATCATTTTTGATGATTTATTTGTTGCATCATCAAAAACATTTTGAATGGTAATGTTTTCAACCAAATCAACATACTGTACCGAACCTGCGCGTTCAGTTAAAATAACGCGGCTGGTTGCATCCCACACTGCTAAAACAGCGCCAACCTTAACTTCTTGTCTATCTTCAACCAACAGAACACAACCATACTCCAGATCATGTTGCTGCAATTCTCGTCCATCGGGCGAAACGATTACAAGGCGCGATTTACGGCTCAAGTTTACCGATTTACCATCGCGGTTCTGTACCGTACGCACACCACGCAATTGGATCATACCTGCATGTTTTGCAACATATGATGATTGTTCACCGGTACCAGATGCAATACCTCCAACGTGGAAAGTTTTCATGGTAAGCTGCGTACCAGGTTCACCAATCGATTGTGCTGCAATGATACCAACCGTTGTACCTGAATCAACAATTTGACCCTTAGAAAGATCAAGACCATAACACAACGCACAAACGCCGCGTTTTGCTTGACAGGTAAGCACTGATCGAACAGGTAATTTACTTAATGCCGAATGAGCAACTTTATCAACATCATCACGACGAATCAAATCACCTTGTTTGAACAATACTTGTCCACTTACTGGATCTTTCAAATCGGCAGCAACAACGCGCCCAAATGAACGACCTGCGAGTGAAAGTAAGGTGTCGCCACCTTCTTTAAGATCTTCAAGTTCAACGTAACCGAGCGTTTTGCAATCGGTCATTGAAATAACAACATCTTGCGCTACATCAACTAAACGTCTTGTTAAATAACCAGAGTTTGCTGTTTTAAGCGCGGTATCAGATTGACCTTTACGAGCACCGTGAGTAGAAATGAAATATTCAAATACGTTCAAGCCATCTTTAAAATTACTCTTAACTGGCGTTTCCATAATCTCACCAGTTGGTGTTGCCATCAATCCACGCATACCAACCAACTGTTTAATTTGGTCTTTAGAACCACGAGCACCAGATTCAAGCATCATAAAAATTGGGTTAAACGGTTTGAATGCATCATCTTTGTTATTAAAAGCCGCTTCGTTTTCTTGTTCAAGATCACGAGTTACTGCGCCTGCAACATCTGCAGTAGCATGTCCCCAGACACTAATAACTTGGTTGTAACGTTCACCATTGGTAATTACACCATCCATATAAAGATTTTCAACGCGGGCAACACTTTTTTCCGCTTTTTTGACAATCTCATCTTTAACGGTTGGCACAATTAGATTTCCAAGAGAGAACGAAATACCACCTTGGGTTGAATAATAAAAACCTAATTTTTTAATTCTATCGAGACATTCTATTGTCGCCTGGTTACCAAATCGGTAATAGATCCGCTCAACTAACTTAGTCAAATCGCTACTTTTAACTACTTTGTTGATCCAATTAAAATCAGAACCAACAGGAAGTGCGTTATAAAGAATAACGCGACCAGTTGTTGTTTCCACCACTTCACCAGATGCAAGTCGCACTTTAATTTTTGCATGAAGCGCTACTTGACTATGCTGATAAGCAGTGACAACTTGAGCAACGTTAGAAAAAACAGTTCCTTCACCCTGTGCACCACAACGAACTTTTGTGATGTAATGCAAACCAAGAACCATATCCTGACTTGGAACCGCAACCGATCTTCCATTAGCTGCAGACAAGATGTTTCGTGTTGATAACATTAATGTTTTTGATTCTTCTTGAGCTTTATCACTCAATGGAATATGAACAGCCATTTGGTCACCGTCAAAGTCCGCGTTAAATGCAGAACAAACGAGCGGATGAATCTTAATTGCTTTACCATCAACCAAAATTGGATAGAACGCTTGAATACCAAGTCTATGCAATGTAGGTGCACGGTTAAGTAGTACTGGACGATTTTTTACAACTTCTTCCAATACGTCCCAAATTTCTGGCGCACTTTCTTCAACCATTCGTTTAGCAATACGCAAATTTGGAGCTAATTCTCGCTCCATTAATCCTGCATAAATATATGGTTTGAACAGTTCTAATGCCATAATTTTAGGCAAACCGCAACGATCCATTTTCAATTCAGGATCAACAACAATCACTGATCGACCTGAATAATCAACACGTTTACCAAGCAAGTTTTGACGGAAACGACCTTGTTTACCACGAAGCATTTCGCTCAATGATTTAAGTGGTCGACGATTGGTTCCACGAACAGGTTGTCCACGGCGACCATTATCGATCAACGCATCAACAGATTCTTGCAACATACGTTTTTCGTTTTTGATAATCACCGAAGGTGCTTCAATTTCGATTAAACGCATTAAGCGAATATTTCGGTTTAGAACGCGTCGATATAATTCATTAAGATCAGAGCTTGCAAATCGACCACCTTCAAGTGGTACCAATGGGCGTAAATCAGGTGGCAGTACTGGCAATACGGTAAATACCATCCATTCAGGACGTATATCTGCTTGTATTAATCCAGTCAATACCTTTACTCGACGCATAATTTTATGACGCAATGCAACTGATGATGCTTTAACGTATTCTTGCTTTAACTTAGAAATCTCAATATTGAGGTCAAAAATTGAAAGCACTTCTTTAATTGCATCTGCACCCATATCTGCCCTGAATTCGGTATCTTCTGGGTGTGCATCAATATAGCGCTCATAATCAGCACTGCTCAATAATGTTTTAAGAGGATACGGAGACTTACCTTGCTTAATAACTAAGTACGCATCAAAGTAAATAACGCGTTCAAGATCTTTAACAGGCATATCCAATACGAGACTTAGATAGCTTGGAATTCCTTTGAGGAACCAAATGTGAACAACAGGCGCGATTAATTCAATGTGTCCCATCCGTTCACGACGAACGCGAGATTGAATTACTTCAACACCACATTTTTCACAGGTAACACCACGGTGTTTCATACGCTTATATTTACCGCAGTTACATTCCCAGTCTTTTACTGGGCCAAAGATACGCGCACAAAAGAGACCATCACGTTCTGGTTTCAAGGTTCGGTAGTTAATCGTTTCGATTTTCTTTACTTCACCATATGAAAGCGAACGTATTTTCTCAGGCGATGAAAGACCAAGTTTCATCGCATTGAAATGAGTGGCACTGATGTATTCGCGAAAGCGCTCTAAAACCTGATTACTCACCGATTTCCTCCTTGCCCGCCTTAAATAGATCTACCCGTAATCCAACACTTTGAAGTTCTTTAATTAACACATTGAACGCTTCTGGCAACCCTGGCTCAGGTATTCTTTCGCCACGCACGATCGCATCGTACACTTTTGGTCTACCATTCACGTCATCAGATTTATAGGTGAGCAATTCTTGTAAGGTATACGCTGCACCATATGCTTCCAATGCCCATACTTCCATTTCACCCAAGCGCTGGCCACCCATTTGCGCTTTACCGCCAAGTGGTTGCTGAGTTACTAATGAGTATGGTCCAACAGAACGAGCATGTAACTTATCTTCAACCATATGATTAAGTTTCATCATATAAATTGCGCCAACGGTTACTGGCTGATCAAAATAGTCACCAGATCTACCATCAAGCAATCTAAATGAACCTAAATCTGGTAAATTCAACGATTTCAACAGTGGCTTAATATCAGTATCAAGTGAAGCGCCGTCAAACACTGGTGTTTGATAATGCATACCTTCACGTGCTGTTTTTTCAGCTAGCTGCTTTAATCCTTCGTTACCATACAGATTTTCATATGAATCAACTAATGCTTGTCCATAAAACTCAATCAATTCTTTTTTGACGAGCCCATCCTGTGTATCGGCAAGTAATTTGGTAAATTTCTTACCAACTTCACGCCCCACAAGCCCAAGAGCCGTTTCCAAAATTTGACCAACGTTCATACGAGATACGATACCAAGTGGATTAAGTACAATATCTACAGGTGTACCATCTTCCAAATAAGGCATATCTTCACGAGGGACAATAATAGAAACAACACCCTTGTTTCCATGACGACCGGCGAGTTTATCACCAACTGCAACGTGGCGTTTGCTTGCAATGTACACTTTCACCATCTTAATAACACCAGATGGTAATGGGTCGCCTCGTTTCAATTTATTGATTCGCTCTTCTTTCAAACCAGCAAGAATTCGTTTTTGGTTTTCAAACGAGTGTTGCAGGTGCTCAATCATTTCATTAATTTTTTTGTCATCTGTTTTCAATACAATCAATTCATCAAATGAAATTTCTTTAAGCGCTGAAAGATCATATTTCTTGTTTTTGACTAATTTAGCAGCGACTTTGCCTTCGGCAGCCTGCCCTGCTAAGAGAGCAATTACTTTGTCAGCAATCATTAAGCGTAAGAACTCTTGGTGTTCGCGCGACTCAGATTCAAGTTTTTCAGTTAGCTTAGTAACCATATCCTTGTATCGTTTATCTTTGCGAATACCGCTGCGCGAAAACACTTTAACATCGATTACTGTGCCTTCAACCCCAGGTGGTACACGCAATGAAGTATCACGTACTTCACGAGATTTTTCACCAAAAATTGCACGCAAAAGTTTCTCTTCAGGAGAATATTGAATATCTCCCTTGAGCGTTACTTTACCAACTAAGATATCACCAGCTTTAACACGAGTACCAATGCGCACAATCCCATCTTCATCAAGACAAGCAAGTGCCGCTTCACTCACGTTTGGAATATCTTTAGTGATTTCTTCAGGCCCAAGTTTTGTATCGCGAGCATCTACAATATATTCATCAATGTGGACAGATGATAACACTTCTTGTGCAACCAGTCGTTTACTTACAACGATTGCGTCCTCAAAATTGTATCCATGCCATGGCATAAAGCCAACAAGAAGATTAGTACCCAATGCCAATTCACCTTCGCGAATTGCTTGCGCATTAGACAAAATGTCTCCTGCATTAACGCGTCTTCCGCGCTCAACGATCGGCGTATTATGAATCCATGTGCTGTAGCTTGAACGCTGATATTTTTTTAAATGATATGAATCAATACCATTTGCAATCCAATCTTCAGTATTTGCAAAACTATTTTCGTCTGCACGAACAATAATTTTCTCTGAAGAAACATATTCAACAATGCCCGGCCGTTGTGCAATTATGGCAGCTCCAGAAGATTTACAAATCTCCTTTTCCATGCCAGTGCCAACAAGTGGCGCCTGACAACGAACAATCGGCACTGCTTGACGTTGCATGTTTGAACCCATCAATGCACGTGTTGCGTCATCATGTTCTAAAAATGGAATAAGCGCTGTTGAAACAGATACTAATTGCTTCGGTGAAAGATCTGCATAATCAATTTTGCTTGGCTCTTCATAAAGAAAATTACCTTCATGACGCGCTACAATTTTATTTTCATTATATTTAGTTGTATGCGTTCCAAAATCGGCTTGTGCAATGTATTTGTCTTGTTCCTGGAATGCATCAAGGAACACAACTTCATCTTTTACTTTGCCTTTTTGAACAGGTCGGTAAGCAGTTTCGATAAACCCAAGGTCATTAACTAAAGCATAGGTTGCTAATGAAGAAATCAAACCAATAGTTTGACCTTCTGGTGTTTCAATCGGACAAATACGGCCATAGTGAGATGTATGAACGTCACGAATTTCATAGGTAGCACGATCTTTTAATACACCGCCGGGCCCGAGGGCTGAAAGACGACGTTTATGTGCAATTTCTGAAAGAGGATTTGTCTGATCCATAAACTGTGACAATTGACCAGTACCGAAGAATTCACGCAATACCGCACCAAGTGGCTTAATATTGAGTAAATCTTGAGGCATTAATCCTGCATGAGTATCTTGCGTTCTGAATCGCTCTCTAATAATGCGCTCAATACGCAAAAAGCCGATATAAATTTGGTTAGTAAGAAGTTCACCCACCAAACGAACACGGCGATTGCCCAAGTGATCAATATCATCAAGTTCACCTTCGCCAAGTTCACGTAAATTTATAAGATATTTAACGGTAGCATAAATATCTTCACGAGACAGTACATGAACATCTTCAGGTACATTGATGCCCAATTTTCTGTTCATTCTAATTCGGCCAACACGAGTCAGATCGTATAAACGACTGCTAAACAACATTGCTTCAAGTCGCTCATTAATCTCTTTGAGAGACGAACTATCGCCAGGCCAAATTTTAGAATGCAATTCTTTCAATGCATCATCTTGCGTATAGCAACGATCTTGCGTAAGTGTCATTGCAACAGTTGGTTGCAAAACATACCCAGATGCACTGATAATATCAAATTCTAATTTTTTTAATTTTTTAAACTGTTCATAGTGCTCTTCAGTAAACGATTGTCCTTGTTCTGCCAAGATTTCACCCGTTTCAGAATCAACAACATCGGCACCAAATACACGATTAATTAAGCTTGATTTTTTAAGATAAATTTTATCAATGCCAGCTTTTTTTAATCGTTCTAACAACGCAGCATTAACACGTGTTCCTACAAACTCATCGGCTACGTTGTCCGGGATCATTCCCTTTTCAAGTCGTTGGCCAATTAAATTCATATCAACCGTGCGATAAAATTCATCTTTTGCAAAATAGACATGATCGAACGGATAAAAAAGCTTGATAATGTTTTCTCGTGCTACGCCAAGCGCTTGCAAGAACGTCGTCACTAACATTTTCTTCTTTTTATCAATTCTTACATACAGATAGTCGTTACTATCAAATTCAAAGTCAAGCCATGAACCACGCATTGGAATAAGACGAGCAACATAATAAGGTCGTCCACGTACGTCTTTTACTTTTTTGCTTTGAGTAAAGACCACACCTGGCGAACGATGTAACTGGCTTACAACAACACGATCAACACCGTTGATAAGGAACGTACCGGCATTTCCAAGCTTATAAACACCATTTTCTTCATAAAGATCTGCCATTACTGGTACATCAGCAAAGAAAATATCTTGTTCTTTGATGTCGCGAACAACTTTGTTGCCCGATCCATCAACATCCCAAGTCATCAACTGAACTTTGATTTTTAATGGCATAGAGAATGTCTGACCACTTGATCGACATTCTTCTAAACTCATAGCCATTTGCACAGTAACCCGTGCTAAACAGTTTGAACACGTCTTGTAACGTGCAGTTTTTTTCTTGCAAAATGTACATTCCAATTGATCATTTAATCGTGAACAATCAGACTTTTTACACGAAGAACAGCTCCATGTATAACGATTGGCAATGCCTTTCAGCTTGCCGCATGTACAAGACCATTCACCTAACTCATAGCTTACATATTCCAACGACATTTTATCTTCATAATCAATCGGAAAAATATCGCGCAATACTTTTTCTAAGCCAATTAATTTTCTTTCAGCAGGAAGACAATCTAACTGCACAAAATCATTAAATGACCTTGACTGAATCGCTATCAGATCAGGAACTGGTACAATATCTTTAATTTGGCCAAACGATTTGCGAACAACACCGTTATCCATGCGCATGTTAGACATGCAGCTGTTCCTCCCTATTGCAAAACCATATTTGCTCTTATTCTCTGGCAACACTCACAAAATAAGAACAGACTACTACACCAAAAAATGTGTCAATTATGACAATGTAACTTTAGCACCAGCTTCTTCTAAAGTCTTTTTCATTTTGTCTGCGTCAGCTTTAGCTACTGATTCACCAACGACATATGGCAAACCTTCAACAGCTGCTTTTGCATCACCAAGTCCCAAATTTGGCAATACTTGACGAAGTGCTTTTATTGCTTTGAGCTTATCAGATGATTCAACCAACGTTACTTTATAAGTTGATTTTTCTTCTGATTTAGCAGCGCCTGCATCAGCTTGTGCGCCTGCTGCTGGAGCAGCGGCCGCCATAGGCATTGCAGCAGAGACACCCCATGCTGTTTCAAGTGCTTTAATAAAATCATTCAATTCAAGCACTGATAAATTACCAATTTCTTCGATCAATTTTTCGTATGATTTAGATGCCATAGCATTCCCCAACTTACGATTAACAATAGATTATACAACACATACGTATTTACGTACCGAAAAACTACCTCACGCAGCTTTTTTCTTTTCAGCCGCTTGCTGCAACACATAGAACAAACGCACGCGCATAAGGTTGAGCATCATCACCAGTTTATGCGTAGGCGCTTTTAATGTACCACATACTTGCGCGAGCAAAATTTCTCGAGGCGGCAACGAAGCAAGCACTTTGATTTTATCAGGTGCAAACACCGTTTGCTCAAAGCATCCAGCAATTAACTTGAGCTGCTCGTTACTTTTTGCAAAGGTAAATAAAATTTTTGCTACAACTGGCGACTCTTTATGAGCAAAAACCAGCGCAATTTGGTCACCCAAATAAGATTGCAATCCATCAACTGATGGCGTTTGATTAATAGCACGTTCCATTAAGGTAACTTTTGCCACTTGAAAGGATCCATTAACATCATGCAATTTACGTCTTAGATCTGTCAGTTGTGCAACCGTCATTCCTTTATAGCCAACCAAAAACGAAGCCTGACTTGTCTTCAACTCGTTTTGCAAGGCTTGGACGACTTGTTCTTTATTTTGACGATTCATTGTTATACCTTTATCCGATCACTAAGCGTTTACTATATCATCTGCCAACTCCCATAGTGGAAGCAACCGTCAACTTTCTAATAAATTTGCCTTTTGATGTTGAAGGCTTGGTAGTAGAGAGTGCTCGCAAAAATGCAACCAAATTCTCTTGTAACTTTGCTACATCAAATGAAACTCGTCCGATTGAAAAATGAATCAAACCACTTTTATCATTTTTGAAAAACTGGCGACCTTTTTTCAAATCATTTACTACAGAAGCAACATCGAAAGTAACAGTACCTACTTTTTTGTTAGGCAATAAACCACGAGGCCCCAAAATTTTTGCTAGCTTACCTACCATGCCCATTAAATCGGGTGTTGCAACTGCATATTCAAAATCGAGCCAACCTCCCTCGATTTTTTCAACAAGATCTTCAGCGCCTACAAAGTCAGCACCAGCATTTCGTGCAGCTTCAGCCTGATCACCCTTTGCAAAAACAATAATGCGAACCTTTTTGCCGATGCTATTAGGCAAAACTACCGATCCGCGAACTGCTTGCTCACCCTTAGATGCATCAATGCCAAGATTGACATGAACATCTACCGATTCGTCAAACTTTGCAAATGCTAAATTTTTAACTTGTGCAAGTCCTTCATTGAATGAATAGAGTGTTTCTTTATTCATTTTTTCACTTGCCGCTCTAAATTTTTTACCATGCGTTGCCATATCAAACCCCGATCAATCAAACGATATCAATTCCCATACTTCGAGCAGTACCAGCTACAATCTTTTTTGCCTGCTCCAAATCAAGCGCATTGAGATCTGGCATTTTTACCGATGCGATATCTTCAATATCTTTCCATGTTAATTTGCCAATTTTATCCGTATTAGGTTTGGAGGAACCTTTTTCCAATTTAATTTTTTTCTTTAGAAGTGCTGATGTTTCAGGCGTTTTGACTACAAAGTCAAATGACTTATCGATATAAACGGTAACAATTACCGGCAACATCTCACCTTTCGCATGGGCAGTTTTTGCATTAAATTGTTTGCAAAAATCCATAATATTAACACCTTGCTGACCCAGCGCAGAACCAACCGGCGGCGCAGGCGTTGCTGCTCCCGCAGGAACTTTTAATTTTACTTTTGCTTTAACTGTTTTTGCCATAGTGTAAACCTACCGTAATTACCGTTTTACCTGATCAAACCCAAGCTCAATAGGCGTCATTCTTCCAAAGATGCTTACCATCAATGTCAGACGCTCATTAGCTTCATCAACTTTCTCAATTACTCCAACAAATCCCGCAAATGGCCCTTCAGAGATATCAACTTCGCTACCTGAAACAAAGTCACTCTTCTTAGGAACGAGAGCAACTTCACCCTTCATCTGCGAAACAATGCGACTAATCTCTTTTTGCGAAATCGGCATCGGTTCCTTACCCCCCAAAAACCGAATAACGCGTGGCGTTGCTTGCACCAAACGCATTGTTTCTTGCGTCAATTCCATTTCAATCAAAAGATACCCAGGAAACAACTGTTGCTCATCTTTTGCTTCCGCAGAAAACATGTTTTTCACTTTAGCCGATGGAATTAATACTTCACCAAATTGTTCTTGCAACCCAGTTTCTTTAATACGGCGCGAAAGGTCAGTCTTTATTGCTTCTTCATAGCCAGCATAAATTTGAACAACATACCAACGCTTCATGAATTATCCGATGCCCTAAAAAATTTGCCCAGCAATTTTATAAAATACCACATCAATTGAGCCAATATAAACCGAAAAAAAACATACTAAAATAAGTACAATAATTACCGATCCAATTAACTCGTTCAAGCTAGGCCATACAATCTTAGCAAGCTCAAGTTGAACTTCTTGTACAAAACGAATCGCGCTTTTTACCACTCAAACACCTCTTTTAATGAGAGATGGAAAAAAAAATTTTTCATCAGCTACACCTTCGTGTTCATTGGCAGGCCAGGAGGGACTCGAACCCCCAACCCGCAGATTTGGAGTCTGCCGCTCTACCAATTCGAGCTACTGGCCTCCGATGAATCTATTTTGTTTCTTTGTGCATCGTATGATTACGACAACGAGAACAATACTTATTTAAGTGCAAAGAACCTGCCGATCTTTGTCCCGCAACAAGCTGTGAATAATTACGTTCTTTACATTTTTCACAAGCGAGAGCGGTAATTACACGTTTCTTTTTGGCCATAGTGTTCTCTTAAATTTATGTTAAAACTACGTTATTTTTTTGCTTGGAGCCCGCGACCGGGATTGAACCGGTGACCTCTTCCTTACCAAGGAAGTGCTCTGCCACTGAGCTACGTGGGCACATATTTCACAAACCTAGTATTAAGGTTAAATAAAAAAAAGAAAAAAAACAACCCGTTTTTGCGCTATTACGCGTTGTCTTTGGAGCTGGCGACTGGATTCGAACCAGCGACCTGCTGATTACAAATCAGCTGCTCTACCAACTGAGCTACGCCAGCGTTATTAAAATGGAGCGGGAAACGGGGCTCGAACCCGCAACCTACAGCTTGGAAGGCTGTCGCTCTACCAATTGAGCTACTCCCGCACATACATTTCAGATATCATAAGCAAGTTTTAGAAAAACTTTAATCGATTTCTAGGATTATTGCTTATTTGCGCCATCAAAATGGTGGCGAGAGTAGGATTCGAACCTACGAAGACATAAGCCAACGGATTTACAGTCCGTCCCCTTTGACCGCTCGGGAATCTCGCCACAATTGGAAATAGAGTAGAGCTTTTTTGGCGAAATTTCAACTTTATTCTTCAGTAGTTCAAACTCAATACAATTTAACCATGCCAGCACCCCCAAACCAAATACAAATATAAAATATTGAACCATGTTCCATAAATCTGCCATACTTATTAAAAAATGACAGTTGCGATCCAAAAAAAGGGGAATTATGAAGTTATTACGTATTTTATTAGCTCTGGTTGCGATGCAAGCTTCACTGCAAGCGATAACTATTACCCACGTTCCTTCATTTGGTATTGGTACTATTACCTTAGAAAATGGTACTGGTAGTAGCGTACCTCTTTTTTCACTATCAGCTTATCCGAGCATTTCATTACTTTCCGGAGCTAACGTTCTAGGAAATAATGATCTAACGGCGGGATTACTTCCTCTTGGTGCTAATCTTAATCCTAATATTTTTGATAATGGTAAACCACTCACTATTTCATCAACCATTGATACTGCAAATTATTATCAAGTCACAGCTAATTTTAATTCCAGCGTTGATGCATCTCAATTTCTAATTGGCGCATCAATCACTTTCAATGGTACCGGACCACAAGTTGCCCCGCTTCCTTATACATTGCGCTTTGATCTTGCACGATTACTACAAAATATTTTAGATCTTAACAATCCACGCAATTTGTTGATACAACTTGCAAGAACTAATCCAAGCCAAGTTTTAAAATCAAATTTGCTCACTGCTTCATCTGGCTATAGTCTTATTTTTAACCAAATAACACTCAATTTTACTATTGATGTTTCTGGTGCCGGCTCTCCTCCGATCAAAATTAATGCGATCAATCTTAATTATGACTATGTAGGTTCGGATATGTTTCATCCATCATATCAAGATGTACGAGTAACGCTTCCAGTAACCGATGACTTTAGAACATTAAACATTATTTATGATTATTATCCATCTCCATCATAATTAACAAATTAAAGAACAAAGGACATTCTTATGAAAAAGTTAATACTCTCACTTATCTTCCTCATCATTAGTTCAAATATATTTGCACAACAAACTTCAACCAATTTTAAAAACCTTTCCCTTGAAAGTCTGGCAAAAATGCAATCAGATGAACGAAAAAAAATGCCTGACTCACAAGAGCTAAAAAACTTGATAGATCAGAAAAATAAAGTAATTGCTCAAATTACTGCTCAAATGGGAACAGCGCTAGAAAAAACCAAGAACGAAATTAAAGAAGCATGGGATTCCGTTAAATCGCAAGTAAATATAAAATCGAGATTAAATGATCAACAAATAAAAAATTTAAAAGCGCTGGCAAAATCAAAAGCTGGAAATACGATTACCAAACTTGAAGAAAAATTACGCGTCCAACAGCAAGATCTTGCAAAATTAACCGCAGATGCTACAAAACAATTTAATGACCGCATCATAGAACTGGGAAAAAAAATCCGCATTTATGAGCAGGAAAATGCTACATTGCGTGCAATCAACAAAGCAATCCAAGATAAATTAAAATAAAAGCAATTACAAAACGGTACGATATACAACAATGCGTTCATTTTGATTCAACGAATACTCAATCGCAACGTGGCATACATGATGCTTAAGTAATGGCAAAATTATTTCAGGCCATTCAATAAATGCCCAGCTCTTAGGCAAGTAGAGAAATTCGTCAAACCCAGCCTGAATAAACTGATCGATTGAAGAAAGGCGATATAAATCAAAATGATAGAGCAGTTGATCATTGTTTAATTTATATGCATTCACATAATTGAATGTTGGACTCGTGATTGGCTCACGCACACCCCATAATTCACATAGTTCTTTTATAAGGGTTGTTTTACCAGCACCAAGTGACCCAGTAAATGTATACACAGCACATTGATCTTTTAACTGAAAGAGCTGTTGAGCAACTTTTTTGATTGTATCGGGTGTCATAACGATTGAATTTGTCTGCATTGATGCCACTTGGTTATAGTTTTTTTAATTTTTGTTCTCGTTTTTTTTCTTTTTTCGATTGTTGTTGTTTTTCTCGCTCGCGTGTTTCTGCTTCTTTTTCCTGCATTTTTTTTATTGGTAATGAACTTCCGTAGAGCATCAGTTGGTCAACCTCAGGTTGATCGGGCACATGTGCAAATTTTCTGGGCGAGCTTTTTTTTATTATATTAACTGACGGTATCAACGCATGCTTTAATAACTGATAAAAATCAGCCGCCGAAATCGTCTCAATCCTGAATGAACTCACACCTTGTACAATCTCACGATCAGATGATACCACCACAAGGTCTTTTTCTTTGTGTTCCTGCACATAATCTATAATAAAATGATCTGCGCTCTCTCCTTGTCCTACATAAATAACTAACACGCGGCCATGTTTTTCACGAAAAGGCCAAATGGTAGGGCCACTATCAAATACTAAAATAATGTTTAACTTTTTGGCTGTTGCGTACCGGTTGAGGATTTCAATAAATCGCTCACGATCGTGCTCACTGTGTTTCCCTCCAGTTTCACCATATTTAAGCACATTATAACCATCGATGACGAGAATCATTATTTCACTTCTTTGTTTTATTGATTTTTGTTTTATACTATCAAAGAGAAGGTCCTTTATACAATCTCCGCACGAGGGAGCAGGCGAAAAATGTCAGAATTAATTCAAATGCGCCAGCGCATGAAAGCAATCGAAACGATTAAAAAAGTTACTCATGCAATGCGCCTCATTTCAATGTCCAGCCATGCCCGTTTGCGTTCAAAACGTGGATTACTTGAACACTATCAGAGCGAGCTCATTCGCATGATCAAAACTATTCAAGCAACACAGCATGATTGGCATTACCCTCTTCAACCAAACCTTGATGCAACGCGAGATTTGGCAATTGTTATTGGCTCTCAAAAAGGTTTGTGTGGCAATTTTAATAATGCATTGATTGCTTTTTTTGCACGCAGCACCGAACAAAATGACCCTCATAACCTCGACACCATTGTTATTGGAAAAAAAGCAGTCGATCTGCTCACCAAAAAACAAGGTAGTCTCCTTATGGAGTTCAAAGCATTTACTATAAATACACTTGCAGGAATTGCTCGCAAAATCACCGATTATGTTCTGGCGGAAGGCAATCGTTACCGATCTATTACTATCTACTATCAATATCCAAAAACTTTTTTCGCACAGCGACCTTCACTTTATAATCTCACGCAATCGGTGAGTGATGGTTCACAACAGGAACAACTAGAACCGTATCGCTGGGAGCACGACCCAAAAGAGTTGCTTGATGCATTAGTAAAAAAACAGATCGAAATAACGTTTCATGAAACATTACTCAACTCATTAATTGCTGAACAAAGTGCACGTTTTATTGCAATGGATAGTTCAACCAGAAATGCGTCAACCATGCTTGATGAAATGCGCATCAACTACAACAAATTGCGTCAAGCAAAAATCACACGCGAACTCACTGATCTTGTTGGCAGCTTTTTTTAATTCATGACAATTTTTGCACCTAAGTGCATCAATTTTTTTTCCAGTGCTTGGTAGCCACGTCGCCAATGATGAACACCAGTAATTGCTGTTGTACCTTTGGCAGCTAATCCTGCAATAACCAAGGCACATGATGATCGAATGTCGGTTGCAATTACCGAAGTGCCATAGAGTTCTTCAACACCGGTTATTTTGGCACGATCACCTTCGATCGAAATTTGTGCACCCATTTTTTGGAATTCACGAACATGCAAAAAACGATTTTCAAATACGGTTTCGTGAATAACACTTTTTCCTTGTGCCAAACACAAAGCGGCCATCATCGGCGCTTGCAAATCGGTTGGAAACCCTGGATAGGGTGCCGTTGCAAATGAAACTGCTTGTGGTTGTTTGGTGGCACACAAGGTCACACCACGGCCATTAACACCAATTTCTATTTCGTGCCCCATTTCTTGCAATTTTAGCAAAAATACTTCCATATCAGTTGCAACCGCGTGCGGCAATCGAATTGAGCCGCCAGTAATTGCTGCCGCCAACAATAAACTTCCCGCTTCAAGTCTATCCATCATCACAGTATGTTCAACTGGACGTAATTGCTCAACACCTTCTATCTCAATGGTAGCCGGGGCATGAACGGTAATGCGTGCACCCATTGAACGTAATAATGCTATAAGATCAATAACTTCAGGTTCCAATGCTGCATTGACAATGCGCGTTTTACCTTGTGTTAATGTTGCTGCCATGAGCAAATTTTCGGTTGCACCAATACTTGGATATTCTAAAATTAAATTTGCACATTTCAGTTGCGCTGCATGGGCACGCAAAAATTCACCGTCAACTTCAAGAGAAACACCCATTTTTGCAAAATTTTTTAAATGGAAATCGATTGGACGCGCACCAATTAAACAACCACCCGGGAGCGCAATATCTGCTTTGCCAAAACGCGCTAATAGTGGACCCATAACGAGCACCGATGCACGCATTTTTTTCATAATTGAAGGAGGCACCTGGCATGAACCAATATTCGTTGTATCAACTTCAAGAACATTTAATTCAGGATAGAACATAACTTGTGCACCGAGTTCTTCAAGAAGTGCAACCATTTGCACCACATCAGCAGAAAACGGTACATTATGTAACACCGACTTTCCTTCAGCCAAAAGAAGCGATGCCATGATTACCAACACCGCATTTTTTGCACCAACTAATGAAACTTCCCCTTGTAAATCAAGTGATTGCTCCACACAAATAAATTCAGGATCAACATCATGTGAAAAAAAATGCGATTGGAGTGTTTGCCATTCTTGTGCAGCGAACTGTTTATTACCGATTACAATGCTCACGGGGCTTCCTTATGCAAAAATCTGAAAATTGGTACTTATCTTAACTGAAAAAAAAAATTACTCTAATAAAAAGAATTTTGCACAACGAAAGTAATTAATTATGAAAATTGCATCATCACCCAACAAAGGTTCATTAGAAGTAATTTGCGGACCAATGTTTTCTGGAAAATCAGAAGAACTTATTCGCCGCATTAAACGTGCACAACTTGCAAAATTATCGGTTGTAGTTTTTAAACATCGTTTTGACAATCGTTCTACGTTGCAACATGTGCGTTCTCATGATGGCAGATTGTCTCCTGCACACGCCGTTGATAACCCACAACAATTTTTTGATTATGTAACTTCAACTACGCTGGTTGTAGCAATTGACGAAATCCAATTTTTTTCAAATGACATTGTACCAATTGTATGCCAATTAATTGACTCAGGAAAACGAGTTATTGTTTCGGGGCTCGATTTAGATTTTAAAAATAACCCGTTTGGCTGTATGCCACTACTCCTTGCTATTGCTGATCATGTTACTAAATTAAAAGCAATCTGCATGGACTGTGGAAGCGAAGCGCAATGTACTCAACGATTGGTCAATGGCAACCCAGCACGTTATGATGATCCACTTATTCTGGTTGGTGCGCAAGAACAATATCAAGCACGATGCCGCAATTGTCATTCAATCGGTATCTAATGGAAACAAATGGCAAAACAAAAAATAGAATTTAACTGTTCTTTGTGCGGTTACCGACCACCAAAATGGGTTGGTTGTTGTCCTTCGTGTAAAGAATGGGGAAGCGTTGCTGAACTTGCTCCATCAATGACAACAAAAGATGCATTATTTGTAAAAGTGCCAACAAAGTTAGTCGCGCTTGAAGACGTT
>JAKJAQ010000005.1:0-9525 GCA_022707425.1 Candidatus Babelota bacterium | reverse complement strand
AGCGGCGTTGGAGAATGGGATCGCGTTCTTGGTGGTGGTATTATGCCCGGTTCCTTTTTAATTTTAACCGGCGATCCTGGCATTGGAAAATCAACCCTCTTACTGCAAATTGCGCACGATCTTGCTGGTAAGCATCGTGTCATTTATATTTCTTCTGAAGAATCGCTTGAACAAATTAGATTGCGTGCTGAACGACTTGGCTGCCTTACCAACACATTATTGTGTTCTGATCAAGCGCAACTTGAATCAATCATTGCATTGTGCGAAGAACACAAACCAGAAATTATTATTATTGACTCGATTCAAAATTGTTATTCATCAGAAAGCCAAGTTCTTCCTGGTAGCATCGGCCAACTTCGAGAATCTGGATTTCGGCTCATGCGTTTGGCAAAAGAACATAATTGCGCGGTCATTTTAACTGGACACATCACCAAAGAAGGCACCATCGCTGGCCCAAAAATGCTTGAACACATGGTCGATGCGGTGTTTTATTTGCAAGGTGAAGATCGCTGGCAAACAAGAATCTTGCGCGGTGTTAAAAACCGATTTGGTGCAATTGGTGAACTTGGTTTTTTTGAAATGCATGAAGCTGGATTACAAGAAGTGCCTAATATTAATAAATATTTGCTTGAGGAAGCTACCTATAGCCCGGGTTCGGCACTCATTAGTTATCTTGAAGGTTCACGCCCATTGCTCATCGAGTTACAGGCTCTCATTGTTCCGACAAAATTTGGTATACCTCAGCGAGTTGTATCGGGCGTTGATCCGAAACAAGTAATTTTGATGGCTGCAATTCTCGAAAAATATTTGCACATCAAACTCAACACATTCGACATTTTTTTTAAAGTGAGTGGTGGTTTCAAAATAAAAGAAAGTGGAAGCGACTTGGGAATTGCACTTGCACTTCTTTCGAGTTATTTTCAAAAACCACTGCCAGAAAAATCGATTATCTTGGGTGAAATCAATCTCACCGGACAGATTAAACCAATTAACCAAATTAGTATGCATCTACACGAAGCACATAAATTTGGCATTAAAACGCTTATTGTTGCGCATAACCAAAAAATCGATAAACATTTTTCCACTATTATTAGAATGCAATCAGTATATCAACTATTAGAATTATTTGATGATCAAATTGACAAATAAGCAAATCTTAATATAATAAATAGTGTTGTGAAAATAATATATTTTATTGTATTTTTTCACTTGATAAAACTTTTTGCATATCAATTTTTTTGGAGATTATCGTGAATTTTTTTGCTCATTCGTTAATGCTTTTCTCAATCCTGTTTGTATCTTTACAAACAGCAGGAATGGAAAATAATAATTCCAACACTGTTCCTATGATTGAACGACGATTTATAGTATTAAACCATATTGAACCGCGGTTTATACCTGCTAATTCAATTGCTTTGAAAAATCATCTCGCCCTTTGTCGGCAACTTCAAATTGATGCTCGAAATCAATGTTACAGCACAATAGCTTGGTCTATGAATAAGAAAATAGGGCAAATAACAAATTTTTTGAAACGTCAACATCTTTATTATTAATAATCGTGGAGCGACATTTTCAATGAATCTTTATTCTTTGATAAAATCATTTTCGTTTTATTTAATTTTATCTGCAACAGCCCATTTAAACGCAATGGATCATGGTAATGGTCAACATAATCAACCTGCAACTATTCAATCGCGTTATATGGTACTTAAAAGTTCATGCCCTCGCCTCACCCCTTTAAATCACCTACATTTAAAAAATTACATGCAGCGTTGTGAAGAATTCAAAAGAAGTGCAATTGTCAAAGGTGAACAAGAAATTGCCTCAGAGATGAATAAGAAAATTGGTCAAATTAGAATGTTCTTAGACCGAAATAATCTTTTATAGCTAAACGTAATTCTTTAGGGGGATTTTTATGAATTTTTATTCTTTTGTACAAAAATGTTCATTGTGTTCTCTATTATTTGTTTCATCATGCGCCAATGCTATGGACAATAATAATTCCAATCAAAATCATGTTCGTGAACAATACAAAGCATTAATGCAAGATAAGCCCTCGCTAAATCAATCCAATGCAAGTTCTCTAGAAGACATGGAACTTTTTATTATTGAATGTACACAACTGGCTGATCAAGCAGACAATGTTGGCGAAATAACAATTGCCCTTGATTTGAAAAAAAAGGTGGGTCAAGTTCAGAATTATATTGATCGAACAATGTAAAACCAATCCTGATAAAAGTTGGCGACAAGAATAAATTTAGGAATTTGGAGGGGGCTTTCTATGAATTCCATATTGCGTACGATTATTTTTTTCTTCTGTATCGCAGCATCGATCAATGCGATGGATGACAAAATGTCCGATGCACCAACGTTGGATGAATGTTTAGCACATCTTAACTATGTTATGCCTCGTTTAAATCCACAAGCAAAGTTTTCCCCAGAATTTGGACACAAACTATTTGATCACAAAAAACAATTACTATTATTAGCAGATCGTGCTAATCAATCAAATGAATCAGCAGACCGTCTTGTTGCTTATGAAGCAAAACGAAAAGCAGCACGAATCGAGCAATTTTTGTGCCAAAACGGTTATTATATGAACGTCGATTAATAAATACTGCAAGCCCCAAAAAAAATTCAGTAAAATCTTTTTGTCTCCTTATGAGTTTGAGTAGAGTACTAATAAAAAAGGAGGATGATTAAAAAATGAAAATTTTTTTGGGGCTTCATCTACTAATTTTTTTTTTCATCATTAATTTTCCATTTTGCGCTCAAGGGATGGGATCATTTGTAGCATGGGCACAGTTGGAAAATACGTATGAAAAAATCAATACATTTCTTCCACAAAAATATTCAAAAAAATTAGTGATTACGCCAGCACAAATCGAACAGTATCAAGATTTACGTGAGCAGCTGTTAACATTAAAAAATCATGCTGCTTCAACAAATTCACATTCACTTATATTAAAAGCAGATAAAAAAATTAAACTTGTCGAAAAAATTTTAGAACATTATTTCGAAATGGATGTTGGCTAATCACGTTAATCTTGGGTGTACCCATTAATTTTCGTATACTAGTACAGTAAAAATAATTTTTTCGAGGGTACAATGGTCAAATCGATTTCTTGGTCACGAACACCGTTATTTTGGATTGTGTTAACACTAATTTCAATTAGCGGTTTATTTTTTTCTTATCATTATTTTCCTAAAGCGTTCGCAATCCTGAATATTACGATTTCAATGGATCGCCAACAAGCACTCGCACAAGCAAAAACGTTAGCTACCAACTATCAATGGGGACCCACCGATTATCAACAAGTTGCGGTTTTTGAAACAGATGATGAAACCAAAAATTTTATTGAACTTGAAGGCGGTGGTGTATCGGCCCTTAATGAAATTATTCAAGAAAAATGGTATACACCCTATTTTTGGAAAGTACGTCATTTTAAAGAACTGAATGCGCACGAAACAATAATTAACTTTACCCCTGCTGGTATTCCCTATGGATTCATCGAAAAATTTGCACAAGAAGAGCCGGGAGCTGCACTGTCAACTGATCAAGCACGTGCTTTGGCCGAACGTCAAATCCTTGAACAATGGCACACAAATTTAACAGCATATAAACTGGTCGAATCATCACAAGAAATAGTATCAAGTGGGAGAGTTGATCATTTATTTACTTATGAACGCAGCGACCGAACAATTGCTGATGCACCATTTAGGCTCGAAATTGGTGTGAGTGGTGATCACTTGAGCAAACTAACACATTCCATTAAAGTTCCCGAGGCCTTTAAACGCCGCTATGAACACATGCGTTCTGCAAATAATACCATTGCTTTTGGCGCTCTTTTTTTAATTGGGATTTTATATCTAGTAATTGGATGCTTTGCCGGGCTTGCTTTTCTATTACGCCGACACGCACTTTGTTGGCGACCAGCATTTATAGTGGCGCTGATTATTTCATTATTGCAAATCTTGAATAAATTTAACCAGTTACCGCTTGAATGGATTGAATATGAAACCGCATTGAGCAAAAATTCGTTTTATATTCATCTGCTTACGAGCATGATTTCATCGTTATTCTTATACACCGCCTTATTTACTTTAATTTTTGCGGTTGCAGAAGGACTTACGCGTTTAGCATTTGGTTATCATCTTCAATTTTGGTATCTGTGGAATCGTAAAACATCTTCATCCATACAAGTTATTGGTAGAACAATTGGTGGCTACCTCATTATTGGTTTTGATCTTGCATTTGTTACAGCAATGTACGCTTTTGCATCACACTATTTAGGATGGTGGACACCTTCCGAAACCCTCTTCAATCCAAATATATTAGCAACTCATTTTCCCTGGTTTAGTTCACTTGCACAATCATTGCAAGCAGGTTTTATGGAAGAATGTCTATTTCGGGCACTGCCGCTTGCAGGTGCTGCACTTCTTGCGCGAAGATTTAAGCATCCATTTATAATTATGAGTGTGGCATTTATTGTTCAAGCACTTATTTTTGGTGCAGCGCACGCTAATTACCCTGCACAACCAGCTTATGCGCGCGTTATAGAATTAATCATTCCATCATTTGTATTTGGTGGCATTTATTTATTTTACGGCTTATTGCCAGCAATTATTTCTCACACCATTTTTGATGTTTTTTGGTTTGCGCTTCCTCTCTTTATTTCAACAGCACCCGGTTTTTTAATTGATAAAGCTCTCGTGATAGGATTAAGTCTTATCCCACTATGGATGGTTGTACGTGGATTGTTTCTAACTGGTGGCATTACTGATGCACCAAAGTCTGCATACAATCATGCCTGGCAATCGACACCGCATGATCATGAACATCATGAAGAAGAAACGTTGACTGAAACGCGTTACGATTTTAAAAAAAGGACGTTATTGCTCATGGCAGCTCTCGGTGCGGCAGCATTCGCACTCTGGTTGGCATTAACGCCTTTTAAACAAAATAATCTTACGTTGAAAGTTACGCGTCCAGCAGCAGTCGAATTATTTAAACAAAAATTGCAAAACGAAGGTGTGCAACTGCCGCAACCACCATGGCAACCGCTTTCAACGATCGAAGCAACAATAGATGAACATGAACGATTTGTATGGCAGAAAGTGGGAAAAGGCGGTTACATGCAACTGTTAGGGACCTACATTACACCTGCAGTTTGGAAAATACGTTTTGCACAATTTGAAGGTGATTTGGTTGAGCGAGCTGAAGAATATGGGGCACTTGTGCAAACCAATGGATTCATTTCTCGTGAAGTTCACCAAATTCCTGAATCACGCGCCGGTGCATCTCTTACTGAACAAGAAGCGCGCACAAAATCGTATGCTTTCATTAAAGCACTTTTCAATATCAATCCCACAACGCTGAATGAAATTTCAGCGATAAATCACAAACAACCTGGTCGTCTTGATTGGCAATTTACGTTCAAAGATACAACCGTTACATTGCCAGAAATCGAGGCACGTATTTCAATTACCTTACATGGTGATCAATTGGGAGATTATGAACGATTCGTATTTGTTCCTGAAGAATGGCAACGTGCAGATAAACAATATCAAACAGTACTCACCATTTTCAGCATGATTTGTCGTCTCGTGCTCTTATTTTTCCTCGTAATATTCGGTTTCATGCTCGCAAAATCATGGCGCCGCTTCAAATTGCCGCTCAAACTTTTTGGCATCTTTTGCATTATTCTAACTAGCAAAGCGGTTGTTCAAGCGTTCAACATTTGGCCCATGCTTGTAGCAACATTTGAAACAAGTGAACCTTATGAACATCAACTATTTAGCCTTATTGGAACACTCATTTTTCAAATTCTTTTTCAAGTGATTGGACTTTCTGCAGGTGCTGCAGTTGCAAGTGGCGTTAGAAGAACATTTGATCGGCCAATGTCATTGCGCACATCATTATTATTAGCAATCCCATGTGGGCTCATATTTGCAGCAACTCGCGCTATTGCTCAATTTATTGTACCATTACCAAAACCACTTTTTGCAGAATATACGTATGCAGGAGCAGTTTTTCCGACAATTGGTTTTGCTTTGGCCATTTTTACTTCTTATATCTCAGCAACCGTTATTTGGTTACTCATTTCGCGCGTTATTGACCTCTTTACTCATAATTGGAAATCAAGAAAAATGATGGGATGCATTTCATTAGTTACTATTATTATCGCAGTAGCTGGGATGCAAATTGACAGTATAAGTTCATGGTTAGTTTCTGGCACCATAGCAAGCGTTACGTTCACGCTTCTTTATTATTTTATCATTCGCCATCAACATGCCCTCATTCCACTTTTTGTTGCAACAACAACAATTCTTTTCATTATTCAACAAGCAATATTTAATGCATACCCAGGAGCGATCGTTGGTTCATTGTTATCTACAATTTTAGTTGGAATTCTCGCTTATTGGTGGTATAAAAAATTAGAATAATTAAAAAAATTGTTAACAATTAACGATTCAATTGCTAAACCTTAACAGTGTATTATGAAATCAATAAACACGTAATTAAGATTGGGGGAACAATGAAGAACAACACCCTGTTTTTTTTTGCTCTTGTTATTTCATCTCATAATCTAATTAACAGCATGAATAATTCATTAAAAAAGAATAATAATAATACTCATGCAGAAAATACGCAAAAAGTTAATCTTGATTTTGATGATAATAAGTGCCCCTGGAATCGACTAGCACGCGTGGCATCCCAGGAAAAAAATGAAGAACTGGGAAGAACGAGTGGCTATTTTGGCGAGGAGCGTGAGGTACTACGTTTATTCGCAGAACTTCATTCCATAAATCAAAAACAACTCAATGATAAATAATCATATGATTAAACAGCTCATTAATAATCAACGTATGTTTTTTAATTCTGGAAAAACTCATTCACTTGAATGGCGCCTGAATGCACTCAAGAATTTGAGAAAAGCAATTTTATTGCATGAAGAAAATATTATTAATGCGCTTTCTCTTGATTTAAAAAAATCAGCAATTTCATCAAAAAAAGTTGAAATTGATCAAATTATCACAGAAATTGACCTCCATTCGAGCCAGTTGAACCAGTGGGTTAAAGCAAAAAAAGTTAGAACACCGTTCATTTTTTTTCCAACAACAAGTTTTACTGTTGCACAGCCGCGTGGTGTCGTGCTCATTATCAGTCCCTGGAATTTTCCATTTTCACTCACTTTACGTCCGCTTATTGGCGCAATCAGTGCCGGCAATTGCGCACTTTTAAAGCCTTCTGAATTTTCACCCCATAGTTCACAAGTAATTGCCCAATTAATCAATTCGACGTTTAGTGAAAATTACATTGCGGTCATGCAAGGTGATGCACAAGTAGCACAAGAAATTCTCACCCATCGTTTTGATTACATTTTTTTTACCGGAAGTACCACTATTGGCACACTGGTCATGCAAGCAGCAGCACAACATTTAACACCGCTCACCTTAGAATTGGGTGGTTGCAATCCCTGTTTTGTTGATACTGAAATTGATTTGAAAATTGCTGCTAAACGAATTGCGTGGGGTAAATTTCATAATGCTGGGCAGAGCTGTCTCGCTCCAAACTTTGTTGCAGTAGATGAAAAAATAGAAAAAAAGTTTATTGAATATCTCATCCACGCACTAAAAAATATCTATCATGATCCGACAAAGATTGGTTCAATAATAAATCAATTTCATTTTGAGCGTCTTATACAATTGCTTGGAAATAAAAAAATACTGCACGGTGGCAATTTTGATCGTGCCAATCTGCGCATCGAACCCACGGTAATTGAAACCGACCACAATGACCAGATTTTAAGAAGCGAAATATTTGGTCCAATTTTACCCATTATTAGTTATCAACATATTGATAAAGCAATTGCCCGCATCCATAATCAACCTCTAGCCGTGTATTTATTTAGCAATAATGAAATTTTGCAAAAAAAAATACTGGAAACAACAGTTTCTGGTGGTGTGTGCATTAATGATGTTGGAGTGCATTATGCCAATCCTCATTTGCCTTTTGGGGGCGTTGGCATGAGCGGGTTTGGTTCTTATCATAGCAAAAAAACTTTTGATGCTTTTTCACATTTTAAATCGGTTATGAAAAGATCATTTTGGTTTGACTGGCCATTTCGTTATAAAATATAACTGATCACTGTTTATTTTCATTAAGTTCATTCAACATCTTCTGAAATTTTATTAATTTATTGTTTAGAGTTTGATAAATTGCATTGGTACGTTCACTTATCAAAGGGTGCCCCAGGACTGCCCCATTTTCTCTATACAATGCAGCAACAACCATTCCTTCAGACAGTGCTTGCTTATATTCTATGTTACTTATTATTTGGTCGTGGTATGGACACTCATTTTTTGAACATTCCAAAAACCATGTTTTTTCCCCATCTGATTTTTCACAAGAAGTTTTATGATGAACTATATAATAAGCAGCATACGGTGCTGCTTTTTTTTTTCTTTTTTCCATTGAAATCGTTGAGGCTGAATGCAAACAAACTAATAGTAATAAATAATGCTTCATGAGTATTTCCCACATTGTGAAAAATTAGTATTCATTTCCTTCGTCATCAATTATTTTTTTTACGATAAAATTAAAAGTTCCTGATCCTTGCATGGTAAATAAAGACGGATCTACAATATGTACGGTAGAAATTTTACATTCATTTTCGCACACAATTTTTCCCGTAAAATTAAATCGATTAACCTCTATCACAATTGTAGGCGCTTCAATGGTGCCAGATCCAAGCAATATATGTGTATCATCAATGGTGATTTCTTCATCTGCTTTCAACAAACCATTAACATAAAATTCCTCAGCACCTAAACAAATTTTTTTTTGAACATAATCGGTTATTACCAATTTGCTAGCCCAGGCAGAATGTAAAAAACAACACAATAAAAGCAGGAAGCGGTATCTCATTTTTTCTTTCAAAAAAAATCATCACTAGCTACAATACTCATCAAATATACTTATTTTTTTAAGCAAAAAAAAAGTCTCGCGTTTTTAATGCGAGACTTTTTTAATTTAACCCTGGCAGTACCTAGATTTCCAGGCCGTTACCAGCCAAGTATTGTCGGCGTCATAGACTTAACTTCCGTGTTCGGGATGGGAACGGGTGTGGCCCTATGACTATACCTACCAGGAAATTTATTATGTCAAAATAACAAAATTTTTTCTTGTGTTATGCACTATAGGTGATCTAAGCAATCTGAAGATTTTCAACAGAATATTTATAAAAGAAGAATTTGAGCGTGATTAAAACATTCGATCTATTAGTACTGGTTAGCTGAACGCATTACTGCGCTTACACACCCAGCCTATCAACCTTGTAGTCTTCAAGGGATCTTATGTACTAACCGAAGTTAGTACGGGGTATCTTATCTTAGGGCGAGTTTCCCACTTAGATGCTTTCAGCGGTTATCTCTTACAAACCTAGCTACCCAACGTTGCTTTTGTTAAACAATTGGCACACCAGAGGTTTGCCCATTCCGGTCCTCTCGTACTAGGAACAG
>JAKJAQ010000004.1:38796-92340 GCA_022707425.1 Candidatus Babelota bacterium | reverse complement strand
CTTGCATTATATTTGAATTCACTTCCGGGCAAAGGTGCTCATTTAATTACCGTGAACGATTATTTAGCACGTCGCGATGCTGAATGGATGTCACCCATTTATGAAAGTCTCGGGCTTACCATTGGCATTATTCAAAATAAGATGACCGATGTTGAACGCAAAAAAGCATATGCTTGTGATATTACCTACGGCACCAATAACGAATTTGGGTTTGATTATTTACGTGATAATATGAAGTTTCGCCTTGAAGATTATGTGCAAGGTGAACTGTTTTATGGAATCGTTGATGAAGTTGACTCAATTTTAATCGACGAAGCTCGCACACCGCTTATTATTTCTGGTGCAGCTGATAAATCAAGCAATTTATATATTGAAGTAAATACTATTATTCCCCGCCTTAAAGCAACTACTGATTACGAAGTCGATGAAAAACAACGCACAACACAACTAACCGAAGCTGGTATTGATAAAGTTGAATCTGCTCTTGGCGTGGAAAATTTATACGATATTAAAAACCTTAACTTACTCCATCATGTCAATCAAGCTCTGCGAGCACATGTGCTTTTCAAGCGCGATGTTGATTATGTTGTAAAAGATGATGAAGTATTAATTGTTGATGAGTTTACCGGTCGCATTTTGTCTGGCAGACGCTACAGCGATGGTTTGCATCAAGCACTTGAAGCAAAAGAAGGTGTCACGATTGAACGTGAAACACAAACACTTGCTTCGATTACCTTGCAAAATTATTTCCGCATGTACAAAAAATTAGCTGGCATGACCGGTACAGCAATGACCGAATCAGAAGAATTTCACAAAATTTATAAACTTGATGTTATTAGTGTGCCAACTCACCGTGCAATGATTCGTCTTGATAAACCTGATATAATCTTTTTAACAAAAACAGCAAAATACAAAGCTATTGTTGAAGATATTAAAGAACGGCACAAAAAAGGCCAACCTGTTTTAATTGGTACGATTGCAATTGAAACATCTGAACTATTAAGTTCAATTTTATCTGCAAGTCATATTCCGCACGATGTTCTCAACGCAAAACAACATGCACGCGAAGCAGATATTGTTGCACATGCTGGAGAAGTTGGTCATGTTACTATTGCAACAAACATGGCAGGACGCGGTACTGATATCAAACTAACTCCGCAATCGGTAGAAACTGGCGGTCTGTACATTTTAGGTACAGAACGGCATGAAAGTCGTCGCATTGACAATCAGCTTCGTGGACGCTCTGGTCGCCAAGGTGATCCTGGTGAGTCACGTTTTTATATTTCATTAGAAGATGATCTCATTCGCATTTTTGCCGGCGATGGTATCAAAAAAAATATGCAACGTTTTGGCATGACCGAAGATGAACAAATTGAATCAAAGTTCATTTCAAAAACAATTGAACGTTCACAAGAAAAAGTTGAGAAGCATAATTTTGAAATTCGTCGCCAACTTTTAGAGTATGATGATGTACTCAATCAGCAACGATTAGTTGTTTATGGTTACCGCCGTTCAATTTTAGAAGGCGAAGAACAAATTACATTATTAGTCCGAGATTTAATAGCTACAACTGTGCAAGATTTAGTTGCAGAATTTAGCCAAGGCCGCACTCTTGCTAAGGAAGGATATGACCATATTATGCACATTATTAGTGCAATCACTGGTCTTGCACAAGATGCAATCGAAAAAGAATCGTTTAATAAAACAAATAGCGATGCACTGCAAACGCAAATAATTGATTTCTTATTATTAAAATATGATCTCTATCACAATCGCACGCCCGATGAAGCATTGCACCAAGCTGAAAAATGGCTCATGTTAGAAACCATCGATCAAGCTTGGAAACAACACATGCTCAATTTGGATAATCTCAAAGAAGGAATAGGTTTACGTGGCTGGGGCCAAAAGAACCCGCTCATTGAATACAAGCGAGAAGCATTTTATATGTTCCAAGATATGATGAAAAGCGTACGCTTTGAAATTATCAATCATATTTTCCATCTTAATCTTGAGCGATTCAATCAAACAGAGCTTGAGCAAAAACGCCAACGTGAACTGAATCAAATTAATTTAATTTCTGGTGAATCAGGACCGCAGGAACCAACTGGTGCTGTTGCGCAAACTCCAGTGCGCAAATCGCAGCCCGAAGTTGGACGCAATGACTTATGTCCATGCGGCTCAGGTAAAAAGTACAAAAAATGTCACGGTAAATAAAAAGGCCCTCAATTACGAGGGCCTTTTTATTAGATCAAGTTTAACTAAAAATAGTTAGTTAAGTTTTGCAGTTGGTTTTCGCCACGAAGTTGATGAATCTTCAATCACCATGCGCAGTTGTTCAATTTGAAAACTCATTGCATCAAGTTGTTTTGCAACTTCATTCATGGTAATATTGAATTCTGCTTTTAAACGATTTTTTACTTTTTTGTAATCGCGATCATATTTTCTGAGGACCTTCTTAGAATCAGTAAGTTCTTTATTATCAACTTTCTCTTTTAATTTTTCATAATAATGCACAAATTTTTGTAGATCAGATGGCTTATTTGCCATTGATGGCAATCTTTTGTGTGCAACCATTAATATAATATAATCGGGTTCAAATCTAATATCTGCGTTTGGCGTTCTTCGTAATGATTTATCTATTCTTTCTCGTGCAGATTTAAATTCGTTGCTCTCTGTTACTCGCTCTATAAATTTATCTGACATATTCGATAAGCGTTGTGTAAAAAGGGCCCACTTATCCATCGCTTTTTTTTCATCTTTTTCATCGATGACAAACATTTGTAGCTGTACTTGTGCTTGTTTTGCCGTTTCAAAATTCATGCCATTGGCGATGCCTGAAAGCATCGCCAATACACCTGCCAAAACTAAAGTTGTCTTTAACATCTTTGTTCTCCGTTAATTCTATCAATCTTAGATCGATATGCCAACTTTGCCCCATACCATCCAGCGATTGATTGCGGTATTAACTGATGAAAATTCATATGAACCGCCAATTCCAGCAAACAATGGCCAGCATCCGCACCAGTTGTCCCATGATCTACCAAGAGAACCATACACAATATGAGAAATTGCGCATGGAGCTACCGCTGAGTGCAAGTTAAGATCCGATTCTTGCCAAGCATTTAAGTTATACAATGCCTGATCTCCTGCACCAATATTAAGAATTGCTCCTGCAAAGTTTTCCTTAATGGTAATTGCGCGATTAATTGCTTGTGCAATCGTACCACCTGATACATCTGGGAAGGTAATGGTTGTGCTGAATGGCTCTTTTAATTTTGCTTTTTCAGATTGCCGTGCCCAGAAATTATATCCAAGTTCTGCTTGCCAGTCACACCAGTCATATACTAGACCAAAATTGAAATCTTGTGCATAGCGTGGTGTAATGTGCAATTTTTGAGTAAATACGTTGATACCTTCTTCTGCTGTACCGTTTTGCGAATTTGCAAATTCACGAAACACGAGCATGTACCGGCTCCATGATTTATCTACTAAATCAAATGAGCGTGTTTGTGTATTACGGAATAAATAACGACCATTTATTTCAAATTCAAAACGCAAGTCTCGCGTGTCATCACAGCTGCGCCACAATTCATACCCAAACGAACCACCCCACATTAATGCAAAGTGACGATTATTACCAACAATTGGTTCGAAAACAAACTCACCTTTTGGTTTATTACCTGTTGGAATTACCACACCTACGTACAGGTCACCGTGGTAACACTCTTCTTGGGCAAAATCGTAGCCAACTTTCAGTTCAATATCTGCAACACCAGTTCTGCTTTTTGCGCCATCAATTTTACCAAATTTGAAACCAGAACCCGTAACAACATTACCACTACCATCAAAAAATGGTTTTAACCCTTTGAAAGCTTCACACACACTGTCATTCACCAAAAGCTCAGTTCCTGGTACCAGTTCGCCTTCAACGCCAAACCCAGTAATACCTTGATTTTGAATTGTTTCGGTGCATTTTATTTCATTGCGTACATGCAAAATGGGAAATGAAACCTCAAACCACCATCTTTTGGGTCCGCATTCGCAATTGCCAACATATTGCTTCCAATCTAGACCCAATCCAACGTAACTATGATGCGGTCTGAATTTTACAGTACTTTTGAAATCGTTGTTAACCGTTTGAATATTGAAAAAGAATGCATTCACATCTCTAAAGTTTGGGTTTGCTAATCCATTTACCAAACTTCCTGGTGCATCATCGTTTGCAAAAATTAACGTATCTTTATCAAATGGCAAGAAATAACGGGCTAATGCTTTTGAATTTGTTGATTTACCACCAAATACAACTGCCTGCAATCCACCTTGATAACCATCACAATTTTTTAGCGGTGCATCACGAAAGAGCGTCACTCGCTCAGGTGAAGCTGATTGAAAAGGCGAACGAATAGAAAAAAATGAATGGCTGTTAACATCTTGGCTGCCACCATATGCAACTCCACAAAGCATAGCAAGTGCATATAGTACCATACTCATCCGTAGCTTATTCATACTAACTCCTTTTTTATGTATAAGCGGCAATACACAGTTTTTTCTAAAGTGCGTTTTTTAACCTACGATAGCATGAGCTGAATGTCAACGATGGTTTTTTTTAATTTTTTTATATTCATTTTTTATATATTTTAACTTTCAAAACATCGATTTCAATAGCTGCATATTTTTGTTAATAATTCTTACACCGATACACCAACTTTTGCCCATACCATCCAACGATTGATTGCTGTGTTGACCGATGAAAATTCATACGAACCACCCATTCCTGCAAAGAGCGACCAGCAATCACACCAATGGTCGCTGTAGCTGCCAAGTGAACCATATACAATATGAGAAATTGCACAGGGCGCTACTGCTGAATGCAAATTAAGATCAGATTCTTGCCATGCATTTAAATTATACAACGATTCACTACCACCTAAAGGAAGATTTGCTCCTGCAAAGTTTTCTTTGATCGTGATTGCCCGATTGATGGTATCAGCAGAAATTATGGAAGCTGATACTTCAGGAAAAGTTATTGTTGTGCTGAACGGTTCTTTTAATTTTGCTTTTTCAGATTGACGTGCCCAGAAATTATACCCAATTTCTGCTTGCCAATTACAAATATCGTATACTAAACCGAAATTGAAATCTTGCGCATAGCGCGGTGTAATGTGCAATTTTTGAGTGAATACATTGATCCCCTCTTCAGGAGTAACATTTTGTGAATTTGCAAAAGCGCGATACACGAGCATGTACCGGCTCCACGATTTATCAACTAAATCAAATGAACGTATTTGTGTGTTTCTAAATAAATAACGCCCATTAACTTCAAATTCAAAACGGAGATCTTGCACATCATCACAGCTGCGCCACAATTCATATCCAAACGAACCGCCCCACATTAAAGCAAAGTGACGATTGTTCCCCACAATTGGTTCAAAAACAAATTCACCTTTCGGTTTGTTCCCGGTAGGAATTACCATACCTGCATAAAGATCACCATGGTAACATTCTTCTTGTGCAAAATCATAACCAACTTTAAATTCAATATCTGCTAATCCTGTTTTGCTTTTTGCTCCGTCAATTTTTCCAAACTTAAAACCTGAACCAGTAACAGCACCGCCACTGGCTGCGCCAACAAAAAAAGGTTTCAGTCCCTTAAACGCTTCACACACACTCGTATTTACTTCATTAGCTCCAACTGGTGGATTACCCAAATCATCCCCCAAGAAAGCTCCCGCGACACCTTGATTTAGAACTGTTTCAATACAGTTGATTTCATTGCGTACATGCAAAATCGGAAATGAAATTTCAAGCCACCAACGTTTGGGCCCACATTCGCAACTGCCAACATATTGTTTCCAATCAAGACCGAGCCCAACATACGTGTGCCGTGGGCTGAATTTTACTGTACTTTTAAAATCGTTTGCAACAGTTTGGATATTGAAAAAAAATGCATTCACATCTCTAAAATTCGGATTCTCTAATCCACCGATCGTGCTCCCTGGTGCATTGTCATTAGCAAAAATTAATGTGTCTTTATCAAATGGCAGAAAATAACGGGCCAACGCTTTTGAATTAGTTGACTCGCCACCAAATACAACTGCTTGTAAGCCACCTTGATATCGATCGCAATTAAGCAATGGTGCATCACGAAACAAAGTTACTCGTTCAGGTGAAGCTGATTGAAATGGCGAACGAATAGAAAAGAAAGAATGACTGTTAACATCTTGACTGCTGCAATATGCACTATTACTTACTGCAATTAACATGCAAACAATACCAACACACATTTTGTTCATCATGTTTCCTTTATTGCACATCGGTGTTATAAAAAACTTTTTCAAATCTCTGTTACCCTAAGATAGGAAGCGCTTGAAAGTAAATGCATGTATTGCCTGCCATAAAAAAATAAAAGAGAGAGAGTTTCTTTACTCTCTCTCTTATTAATAGCTTAACGGTGATTAAAAGATGGCGATTTGCGCAACCGCGTTAAGTTCATCACACTGTTGTTTGCTGAAGGTTTTACCTGCATCGCGGACAGCAGCTAATTTTTGATTAATTTGGCCAGCTTCTTTTTTTGCTCGTGTAAAATCCATGGTGTAACCACGTTCTTCTGCACCTAATTTAGAACCAGGATTTCTTTTTTTATAAGCTTCCATGGCACGTTCTATTTGAGTTGTTGCATTTTGAATATTTTCTTTCAATCTCTCTTCTGCGCTCATAATTAGCGGGCTTTCAGCAATTTCTTTGCGAGAAACTCTTATGCGTGCTGCAATTTCGCTTTCCATTTTGTCCGCGTCTTCTACTTCTTCACGAAATCTTTGTGAAAATTTGCGTAATTCTGATTCCGGAGCATTCATTTTTAATTTACGCACAAATTCATTAACCGTATCGCGAAATGTTTTTGAATAAATTTGACCATAGGCACCTACAACTTGTTTTACACT
Organism: Candidatus Babelota bacterium; assembly: GCA_022707425.1. Classification (GTDB taxonomy): domain Bacteria; phylum Babelota; class Babeliae; order Babelales; family JACPOV01; genus JACPOV01. The sequence continues at coordinate 85,399 of JAKJAQ010000004.1, read as the reverse complement.
GATAAATGGTTGTGTCTTTTTTTCCATTGCGTGTGCATCAATGGCACAAATAGCCAAGAAAGTTAATAATAGCACTCTCTTCATAGTTCTTAATCCTTTTTGTTTTCCGTACAAACCTGAACTTAAATTTAACTTTAAGAAAATAAATTAATAAAAGTCAATGGTGGGCACAACGACTTGAAAGCTGCTGTATCACGCAAAATTGCACCAAAATTGAATATATTATTTTTCTCAAAATGCAGTGGCACTTGAATAATACATTTCTTTTTTATGCAACAACTCTTTATGAAAAATAAGCGCCGATTTGAGAATGAACTCTAATTGTGAATAATGTGGTTTCCATTTAAGAATCATGAATGCTTTTTGTGGATCGGCAATTAATAGAGCAGGATCGCCCAAGCGGCGCGGTGCTACAATTGTTTTAAGCATAATACCTGAAATGCGTTGCATCATTTCAACAACTTCTTTAATTGAATAGCCAACACCGGTTCCTAAATTAAAACAGTCTGACGGATTTCCTTGATGAAGGTGTTCAAGTGCTAATAAATGCGCGTGTGCAATATCGCGCACATGTACAAAATCTCTAATCGCAGTACCATCTTTGGTTTGATAATCAATTCCAAAAATCGTAAACGGTTTGCGCATAAGCAATGCATCAAGCATCAATGGTATTAAATGTGTTTCGTTTGTATGCAGCTCACCAAGTCCCTGTTCAGGAAACGCACCTGCTGCATTAAAATACCTGAGTGCAATAAAACGTAAGCCATGCGCTTGTGCCACATCCTCTACAATTTTTTCAATCATCGCTTTTGTGTGGCCATAAGGGCTCATTGGTTGCTGTGGATGTGATTCGGTTAATGGAAGATAATGCGGTTGACCATAAACAGCACAACTTGAGGAAAATATAAAATTATGCACACCCCATTGCATCATCTTCTGCAAAAGCGTTACTGTTTTAGTTACATTGTTGTCATAAAATGCCAGTGGATCGCGCACAGATTCACCAACTTCAATGAAAGCAGCACAATGAATAACTGCATCGATTTTATGTAATGAAAAAATTGAATCCAACACATGAGCATTAGCATAATCGCTCTTGATCACTGTTGCCCAACTTGGAGCAAAATAATTATTATGAACAAACGAATCAAGTACAATAACTTGATAACCTGATAGTGCACAAAGATACGCAATATGCGAACCAATGTATCCGGCACCTCCGGTAATTAACACCGTGCGTTTGTCCATACAAAATTACCTTTATAAGAAAGAAGAGAGTTATTGCTAACTCTCTTCTTGTTAAAGATTTGATTACTAGATAATCAGAAAATCATTATACCAGCTGCATCATTAAGCTGTTTTTTTTGATCTGACGACAAAACCTTACCTGCTTCGCGAACAGATGCCAACTGCGTTTTGATATCGCCAGCTATAGCTTTTGCACCATTAAAATCCATGGTGTAGCGGGCTGGTCGATCAGTTTCGCCACCTTCACCAGGACGTCTCATTCCTGAACCATAAGTTTCTTCAGCTTTTTTACGTCCTGCATTTAATGAATCAAGTGATTCGTTATATCTTGACCATGCTTGTTTTATTAAATTGCTCGTCCGTACTTCGCCTGTACTTGTCGCAATTCTTGCTTCAATTCGGCTTTTTTCATTGTCCATACTAGACATTTCAGACGAAAGTTCATTGCGCATCTTTGTCAGCTCTGATTCAGGACGATTAGAATTTAATGCTCTAATGTACGACGTTACAAGGTCTCTAAATCGCTTTGAAATAAGCTGATTGATTTGACTAACTGCTTGTGCGACACCAGGATAGCCCTGTGTGGGCCGTTCCATTGCTTGCAGATTAACTGCAAGCAATGGCAAAAATCCTATTACTAATAAAGAACGTTTCATCATTTTTGCTCCTCAGCTTAACTTAGATAGATACGCCGAGTTTGCCCCATACCATCCAACGTTCAAGAGCGGTATTGCAAGATGCAAATTCATATGATCCGCCAACGCCAACAAATACTGGCCAGCACATGCAATCCCAGTTAAAGCCAAGTGAGCCATAAACGGTATGTGAAAGTGCACATGGATGTGCTGCTGAACCGAAGTCAATATCTTGTTCTTGAATGCGGTTGTTGGTGTAGCGTTGAGCAGCGTTTGCAGCTAATGAAACATCGGCACCATCAAATTCTTCACGAATGGTGATTGCACGGTTGATTGCACCTGGAGCAGCAACTGGTAAAAGTGAAGAAAGTGCTATGGTTGTTGGGAATGGATCTCTGAGCGTTACTTTTTCACCTTGACGCGCCCAGAAGTTATACCCTAATTCACCTTCAAATCCACAACCAGTGGTGAACACGAGTCCGCTATTAAAGTCGAATGAGAAGCGAGGTTTAACGCGCACTCTTCGTGTGAATTCGTTTATGCCTTCAGTTGCTGCAGCAGCTTGTGCATCAGCTTGGCTAACGAATATCAATTGATAGCGACTCCATTCTTTATTAATTAAATCAAAAGAACGTGTTTGTGTGTTACGGAATAAGTAGCGGCTATTGGTTTCAAGTTCCCAACAAATGCTCTTACTTCCATCACAACCGCGCCATAATTCAAATCCAAATGCGCCGCCCCACATTACACCAACATGGTGATTGTTACCAACGATTGGTTCAAACACAAATTCACCTTTTGGTTTGTTACCAGTTGGAACAACGACACCAATATAGCTGTATGCATGGTAGCATTCTTCGCAAGCCCAGTCATAACCAAGTTTGATTTCGACATCCGCTACACCAGTTTTTGATTTGCGGCCATCAATTTTACCAAACAAGATTGGCGAACCGGTAACAATACCTGCAACTCCAGCATTTGGGCTGAAGAATGGTTTTAATCCTGCGAACGCTTCGATAACGCTTGTATTTACGCTAGCGTTAAGTGCAGTTCCTTGGCTTTGGATAGATTCTGTTAACTTAACTTCATTGCGCACGTTGACAACGGGGAATGAAACTTCAAACCACCAGCGTTTGTCACATGGATCGCAACCCCAGCCAAAATATTGGATCCAATCAAATCCACCACCAACGTAGGTTTGGCGCGGTCTGAATGCAACTGTACTTTGGAAGTTGTCACCAGTTGTTTGAATATTAAAAAATTCTGCAGCAACATCTCTAAAATGTGGATCAACGTTAGGGAATACTAACCCACCAGCAGCTGGTGCACCGTTTTCAGCAAACACCAATGTATCTTTACCAAAAGGCAAGAAGAAACGTGCTAGTTTTTTTGAGTTAGTTGATCTGCCACCAAATACAACTGCTTGCATTGCACCCATCCAGCTATCATCGCCCACTTTTGCGCGACTATTTCTGAACATAGTGATTTTTTCTGGAAACGCAGATTGGAAAACGGGACGAACAGAGAAGAACGTGTGACTTGTAACATTAGCAAGAACTGATGTGCTTGCTACTAATAACAAGAGAGGAATGAGAAATTGTTTTCTCATGGACACTCCTTTTTTGAAAACATTAAACATCTTTACACTCTACCTTACACTTATTTTGAGTCTTACCATGTTGGAAACACATAAGTCAATCTTTTTTGTGTTTTTCACCTCCTTGTTGATTCAACAATTGTTGTTTTTTTAGACATTTGACCTCTTTCTACCATGACATTTAAAAAGAAGTCAACTATTTTTTTACACTTGAATCAAAACCAGATATCGCACAGCATATTTTAACCGCATTTTAATATGCAACAAAATAATGACTATACCTTATGTTTGAACTATGCTACGTTGAAAAAAAATGATCCATTCTTAGTAAGGGTAATAGGATGATTACCAAAGTTCGCGGTACACATGATTTATTAGATACTACTCTTTTTGATTTTGTAATAAACTCTGCACAACACCATTTCAAGCGTGCACATTTTACACAGATTATAACGCCGATTTTAGAACCACTTGAACTTTTTAAACGTTCACTTGGTGTGCACACCGATGTTATAACCAAAGAAATGTTTATTATTCAACAAAGCAGTGAGAGTGATTTAATTTGTTTACGCCCGGAAGCAACTGCATCTACCATGCGCGCATTTTTAGAACAGGGAAATTTGTCACTGCCCTGGAAAGTGTTTTCTTACGGTTCTATGTTTCGTCATGAACGGCCACAAAAAGGAAGATTCCGCGAATTTCATCAATTTAACCTTGAAATAATTGGCACTGAAAGCATTGCGCAAGATGCATTTTTGCTTGGCCTTCTTGATCAACTTTTTCAAAATGTTTTTAAATGTGATGATTATGCGCTCTTAATTAATTTTTTAGGGTGCGGACAAGATCGTGCAGAATATAAACCAAAATTGTATGCGTTTTTAACTATGCATGAAGCTGCTATTTGCTCTGCGTGTAAAGAACGTAAAGAAAAAAATATTATGCGGATTTTTGATTGCAAAAATCCCACCTGCCAAGAGTTGTACCGCACGGCACCAGAAATTACACAACATTTATGCGCACGCTGCACCAAAGAATGGAAACAACTGCGAGATCAACTCGAAATTCTTTCAGTAACGTACACACATTCACCAACACTGGTGCGTGGGCTTGATTATTACGATAAAACAGTTTTCGAATTTGTTACCAGTTCACTCGGTGCACAAAATGCTTTTTGTTCAGGTGGTCGCTACAATCAATTAGCAACACTCATGGGAAGTAAAACCGATTATCCTTCAATTGGTGCCGCGATCGGGATCGAACGAGTATTGTTAATGCTCGAACAACGAGTTGATCAACTTAATTTGCCACAAAAGGAAGCATTAAGTGTTGTTATGCCACTTGGCACGGAACAACAAAATTTAGCACTCTTGATTGGTGATTTATTGTTTGATGCTGGTATTTGTGTAGAAGTAATGCTTGAAGAAGATTCAATTAAAAGTATGATGCGCAAAGCAAATAAATTGGGTGCACAATTTGCACTTATTATTGGTCCAACAGAACAAGAAACGGGAACCATTACCGTAAAAACAATGATGACCGGAACTGAAGAAAAAATTGCGCAACGAGATTTAGTGCACTATTTGAAAAAATGAACATAAAAAAAAGCACTCAATTTGCATGAGTGCTTTTTGTGTTATAACTTAATGTTTTAGTTTAATTGTGCTCAATTGCGATAACAATCTGTAAGCAAATGCAATCCAACCGCACCTGCAATCCCACTCAATAGAACTGCATACGCAGCCAACACTTTGTACGCTTTAAAATCTTTCGGGTTTTGCTTCAACTTTGTGTAAATAACCTGAGCAGACTTACAAAAAACATACCCAGCTGAAACTAAAAAGAAAGAATCTGAAAAAGTTGATTCATGCGGTTTCCATTCTGGCAAATCGGCTGATGAAAATGTATATACTTTTGTATTTTCAACTGCATGAACGAAAGTGCATCGAGCTACTCCTAAGATGAAGATTGCCAATAATGCGCATTTATTTATTTGTTTCATAAAACCTTCAACCATTATTTTCAGTATTATGAGCTAATTTGTCTTGCAAGTTCAGAACCAACCAAATACGGAATCAATGTTGTAGCTGCTGCAGTAAAATATGATTTGCTTTGAACAACCGCAACGCCGCACGTTAATGCTGCAGCTGAACCTGCAACTGAATGGATACATTCATTCTGAGCAGGAATTAATTCTGTCGCAAAGCCAAGCGCTGCCATGAGCATTGTTTGGGGGTTTTTATATAACCATTGACCAAATTTTTTGGCATACAGTGCGGTTAATCCACCAACTGCGGCACTTGCAACAAAGCAACATGCAGCAGATCGAGCATCAATCGCTTGTGCTGAATTATTTAAACCAAAACCGATGATAGAAAGTGCTAAGAAAGCATATTTAATTAATTTCTTCATACAATATAACCTCTTATTAAATTAAAAATTGATTAATCTAAATTAGTTACTCTAAAGCGTGGTGCACGATCTTGTGCAACCAATTGTGCTTGGGGCTTACTGCAGAATTTCTTCCACGCAAGTCTTGAAGCACAAAGTGCAGCAATAGTTCCAGTTACAATTGCGGCAGCAACGTATGGTTTTTCAACTGCTTTTGCTTTTGCAAAAGAGCCGACATCTTTTACTGATTGTGCAACGGTGTTAAAACTTGGTAATTTCGACCAGAAATTTGTTGCTTGAGTTTGTATGTTTCGTGCAGCAACTGTCGCATAATGTTTTGCATAGGTAAGCACACCAGGAATTTGAAAAGTAAAATCAGCTGGATTACTTGCTTCCCAATTTTGCAAATCAAGCAAGTCTGCTTGTTCTTGTGCAGCAGCAACAGTATTTACCATTGCACATTCTATATTACAATCGTCATGCATTTGACGAAGCAAAATTGGATCAAGACCATCATTCATCGAAAAAATATTTCCAAATGAAATTCCTGCAACTAAAAGTGCAAGCATAGATTTTTTGAATAAAGACATAATAAAACCTCCATTTAACCATTATTTTATTGTCTTTATTAGTATAGTTTATCGAAGAATTAAGTCAATTTAATGTTTTCTAATAGAAATATTTTATAGTAATCAGGTACCAAAGAGGCAAAGCACCTAACAAGCTATCAATTCGGTCCAAAATACCACCATGTCCAGGGAGAATTTTTCCAGAGTCTTTAACACCAGCTTGCCTTTTTAGCCATGATTCAAAAAAATCTCCAAGAGTTGCCCCAACTGAAATTAACAGTGAAATGCTAAAAATAATGCCTTTTGAAATAAAAATTTCAAAATAGGTAAATAGTATAAAAATGACTAATAAAACACATAAAAACCCACCCAATAAACCTTCCCATGATTTTTTGGGGCTAATTTTAGGTGCTAATTTATGTTTACCCCATTTTTTACCTACAAAATAGGCGCCTGAATCAAAGCTCACTACTGCACAGAACAAAAAAAATAAAAAAATCCGATTGTGAGATTGATTGAGTACTATTAAAAAAAACGCGGGAATCACTAAATAGCCTATCAATACCACCCAGAAAAAAAATCGCTCAACATTCATTAATTTTGGTAATTCAATGAATGCGCAATAAGCAATAACTGCACCAATGAACATTGAAAAAACAATTGGGGGCATCCAAAAAAAAACACCCAAACAAAGAGTTCCCAAAAAGAAAGCGGTAATTATACGCTGCGTTAATTCAGATTGTTTTTTTAACAAATTCATCATTTTTTATTACCGTGATTTAGACAGCAATGAAAGCGATTTTCGCAATAATTGGTCAAACGAGTCGTTCGTTGTTTGTTGACGCAAGGTAGAAACTACCTGTGCAATTTCTGACCGTGAATAGTTGAGTGATTGCAACGCCTCGGCAAGCTCTTTCCACTGCAACCCACCCGATTGCGCATCAACCGCAATTTTGCCACTGGTAATTAAAGTTTGTGCCGGCGATTTCAATTGCACAATCATTTGCTCCGCTTTTCGGGTGCCAATTCCATGAAGCGCAGTTAATGTTTCGATTGAACCGTTCAAAATTGCTTGCAAAAATGGTCCAACACTCATTTGCTCCAAAATTGAAAGTGCAATTTTTGGCCCAATGCCAGGACACTTCAAAATAAGCAAAAAAACTGCTCGTTCCTGTTCTGTTGCAAACCCGAAAATTGATGGACCATTTTCTGCAGACCAATGATAATAACAATGCAAACTCGTTTCATTCCCGACCGAAAGCATTTGTGCTGTAGGACTCATCACTTCATAGCCCACTCCGCCAACCAATAACGTAATAGTGTTTTGTTCAAGTGCGTGCACATTACCGCGCAAAAAATTGATCATTGCACTGTTTCCTATTTTTGAAAGGTATTATTTCTTGATCGTATACTATTTTTTTAAAACTCATAACAGTTTTTAAAAAACAACGCTTAAAAGCCTATTTTTATCGCTTTTTCCCTACAGCAAAGGCAATAAGTTTACTCGATTTTAAGACCTCCTTATTGACAATTGTCTCCCTTTTGTTACATTTTTCATTGCTATGTGACGCGGGAATAGCTCAGCGGTAGAGCGTTGCCTTGCCAAGGCAAAGGTCGCGGGTTCGAATCCCGTTTCCCGCTCCAAAAGAAGCAATGTAGTTCGTTTGAAAAACCGGTTGCCTTCCAATGCTCAATCAAAATCAGCGATAATCGTTACATGCTCATCTTGGGACTATTTATACTCACAATTATTACATGAGTCTGTTTTTATTCTATTTTTAACCAAAAAGGTTAACGATGAAATCAATTATGCAAGAAGCTTCTTCAATTATGAAAGCGATCGAAAAAGGGTGGGAGGCTGCAGGCAAGCCGAAAGAGTTTTCGATCAAAGTCTTTGAAGAAGGAAAGAAAAATTTTATTGGCATGACCACTGAGTCGGCAAAAGTTGGGATTTTTTTCAACGAAACGGTTGCTTTTAAGCCTGAACGCGCTCATTATGAACAAAAACAAAAAATGCGCCAACAACATCAGCCTCAACGGCCAGCTCCTCAACAACCGCAACAACAACAGCGCGTTGAAAGACCAAAAGAACAACCGCAAAGAGAATTACGGCCAACAAGCGCAATTTGGACCAATGAAATGATTGATGCGGCTACCAATTGGATTCGCGGTACACTCAAATCACTTGATCAAGCAGCGCTGCCTTTTACCGTTGCAGCCGACAATTATCAATTGCGTTTTACATTTTCTGGCCCACTTCTTGACCACGCTGAAAAAGAACAACAACTGTTGCGTTCACTTTCATTTTTATTACTTTGTTCACTCAAACGAACATTCAAGCGTCCGTTACGTGGCTATAAGATCGTATTTATTCGCTCATGATTTCGATTGAAAACGACTCGATCATTGCTCAATGCACACCAACCGGAACCGGTGTAATTGCATTGCTGCGTCTTTCTGGCGCCGATGTATTTGCTATTATCGATCGCATGAGTCGTTTGCCAGACAATCAACTCTTGTCAACCGTTCCTTCGCATACTATTCAGTATGGATGGATCATTGATGAAGTTGGTAATAAAATTGATCAGGTTCTTTTTTTGGTTATGCATGCGCCAAAAACATTTACGGGCGAACATACGATTGAAATCACCTGCCACAACAATCCATTTTTAATTGAAAGCATTTTCAACCGTGCACTCATGTGCGGTGCGCGTATGGCACACCCGGGTGAATTTACACGTCGCGCATTTACCAACGGAAAAATTGATTTGTTGCAAGCGGAAGCAATCAATGAACTTATTCATGCAACCAATCAGTTATCACTAAAACAATCACTTGCACAATTAAGTGGGACCTTTTCGCATTGGATTGCATCACTTGAAAAAAAATTAATCACGTGCTTGGCCTACAGCGAAGCAAGTTTTGAATTTCTTGATGATGAAATGGAGTTTGCACCATTTATCAATGAACAACTTACTCAGGTGCTTGAATCAATTGTACGCATTAAAACCACCTTTGATCAACAACAACAGTTGCGTCAAGGTGTGCGTATTGCACTCATTGGCTCAGTTAATGCAGGAAAATCTTCATTATTCAATCAGCTCCTTGGGCATGCCCGCGCTATTGTTGCACCCGTTGCTGGCACAACACGAGATTCGATCGAATCAACTATTTCGCTCAACGGTTCGCAAGTTACCCTTATTGATACTGCCGGATTACGCAATACCAATGATATCATTGAGCAAGAAGGAATTGTGCGTTCGCAACAAGAAGCACACAAAGCAGATATTATTTTATTAGTAACCGATGTTTCCCGACCGTTCAGTGAACACGAAATGCACACGTATAATGAATTACTCAACTCGTATGCATCAAAAATTATTGTGGTTCACAGTAAAACAGATTTGCCACAAGTTCATCAACAATCATTCAACCACACAACCGTTGTAGAAGTTACTGAAAAAAACAGTGTCACCATTGAGCAACTCAAAAACGCAATTCATGATAAAATGAACAATTTATTTGCGCGAACTGATTCACCATTTTTGCTTAATCAGCGACATTTTCGTGTCCTGATTAATGTAGAAAAAAAACTACAAGAATTACTACCATTGATCAACCAAAAGCATGCCCCATACGAATTAATTTCTGCACAATTGCAACACATTCTTGAAATAATTACTCAATTAACAGGCAAAACAATCTCTGAGCAGGGCATGGACGCCGTATTTAGAGAATTTTGTGTTGGCAAATAATCATTTTACTCACTCAGCAACGTAAATCGTTTAATTGTTTTACCGTTCATGGCAATTGTTTCCATAAAAGCTGCAACTGAACGTGTAAATAATGGTTGATCACCAAGTTTTGGGTCGGTGTATAATCCTTGATACACCACCCATGGTTCTAATTGGTCAGTTTCGCTATTAAATACAATCATTACGATTTTGTACTTATTTCCTTTGTAATGTTGATATACTTTTCCAATATTTGGAAAACAAATTTCTTCTGCGTTATTCGTTACTAAGGTCTTCACAGCTTCCTTCTTTTTCTATCATTGTTCCACTAGCATTTTTACCGTTTCTTTGTTTAACTATTTTAAAAACTAGTGCCCATTTATCTTTGGGAGAAAGTTGACTCAACTGCTTATTCATTTGTGCGAGCGAATTGTTTTTATCGCTATTAGATTGGTCGGTATTCATACAATTTATTTCTTGATAAACACTTACGCTTAAAAAAAATAATACAAACAAATTAATTACTTGTTTCATAAATGCCGTATCCTTATTGAAAATATCATTGTTAAAAATTGAATTTGTATTGTTCTTACGCCACTTTAACAGAAGAACAGATATTTTCTAGATTTTATAAAATGAATTTATTAGGTTGCTTATGATTGTTTGAAAAAAATAAATGTTTATCAAAAAAGGAGTAGAACACCCATGGCATTTACAATTAAATCTAAAAAAAGTGGCAAAACATACCATCTTCACTCAAAAGATGTAAAACTTGCTGGCGGCCGTAAACAAACCATTTACTATTTTGCTGGTAAAGCCGGAAAAGATGCAATCGATGAAATTCCAAAAGGGTATGAAACCATGGAAAACAAACGTACCGGATTACCAATGTTACGCAAAAAAAAGAAATAACTAATCTTAATTTCTTTGGATTGATTTCATTGTTGTGTGCCAAGCTATTAACTTATTTTGCATAGTAAGGTGCATTAGTTTTTCGCGTCCACAAGGTCACCTTGGTCTCACCAAAGATCTCAATTAATATCTTTACACAAAAAAAATCATTACAATTGATCTATCTAATTAACACATCTACTTTTCTTGGATATCAAGCCACTTATGAATTATACTATTTTTTCACCTGCAGATTTTAAAAAACATATAAGCACGGTTGAAACAACAACAAGTTTTTTTCACACACCTGCAGGAATTCTGCGTACAGAATCAACGAGCGTTGGAATGTATCGCGCCACATTTATTGATGAGAAGATCCATGAAACGCAACTTTCTCAGCTTGATGATCTCACTGCCTTATCTTTTATTTTGGTAGGTACACCGTTTCAAATAAAAGTGTGGCAAGAGCTCACAACTATGAATGTAAAAACAATGCACTATCAAGCGCTTGCAGAAAAAATCGGTCATTCACATTCCTATCGCGCCGTTGCACAAGCTTTAGCGCGCAACAAAATTGCCTATTTCATTCCCTGTCACAGAATCGTGCAAAAAAATGGCGCACTCGGTGGCTACCGTTGGGGAATTAATCGAAAAAAAATGTTACTTGAATCAATGATTTAGCAATTAATCTAACTCAACGTGATTTAGCTCTTCATTAATTACGATTTTTTAAAAATTGGTTCTTCTCTCCAGTAAAAAAACATTGCATCGCTGTAATTTACCGTTACTTTCGCGTTCTCTTTACAACGATTGCACAAATTCTTGATTTTACTCGAACAAAATGTACAGGGTATGTTGTGTTAAAGCTTCTCTAATAAATTTTTAACCAAAAAGGAAAAGTATGAGAAAGCTACTCATGGAGTTTATTGGCACATTTTTTTTCATTTTGACTATTGCTATTGGTGCTGGTCCGATAGCAGTTTCATCTATGCTCATGGCCTGGCTCTATATTGGATTTTATGTGTCGGGTGGTCATTTTAACCCAATGGTCACCCTCGCTGTTATGCTGACAGAAGGCATTACACTTGTGCATGCAGGCTATTATATGCTTGCACAAATTGCTGGCGGATTTTTAGCTTATGCAGCAGCAGCTTATTTGCACACACGTGTTGTTTTTCCTGAACCGAATGCAAGCGTTTCACTCGCTCAAGCATTTATTGTTGAAATATTGTTAGCATTCGTTTTTGCATCAGTTGTATTGCACGTAGCAATGACCAAAAGATTTCATGCAAGCACCGTTTTTGGGTTTGCAATTGGGTTCACCATTCCTGCACTAATGGCATTTGGCGGGCCAATTTCAGGTGGATTATTTAATCCTGCAATTTCAATTGGTTCTACGTTGTTTGGTGCAATCAGTGGTATGAGCGAAATTATGTGGTCACATCTTGGCATGTACGTAATTGGTGCATTTTTAGGTGGTGCATTAGCAGCCTATGCATTTATCTATTTTGTTCCAGAAAGAAGCCGTTAAAAAGTTACTTTTTTTAAGTTCGGTGGGGTCGACTTAATGTCGGCCCTTCATTTTTTAGAACACCGTTGTAAAATTTACCCATATTGAAACTATTTTAATATCAAGATGGTGTGCACGGCTCACCAGTAAACCGGTACCAATAAGTCCGGGACGATGAAGCAACGGTAATTTTTCAAACAATCGCGAATAACTTGCAAAACCACTTTGCCGCACAAAAGCATGAGTCCCAATAGTTTGTGTTGGAAGAATAACGGCTTGATTGCTAAAAATCGTTGGGTTGTAACCAATTTCAAACGCATTTTTTTTATGACGGTAATCAATAGCAAAAAGTAAATCGGTTACGTTGCCGGGTTGGATGCTACTTCCGGGCGGCAAAATCGGCCACCGACGATTAAAAAAATGTAAAAATCGATTTTGGAAAATAACAACAAGTGACTGTGGCAACGAATTAATGAAACTGTATGAAAACTCTGAGCCAACACCAACGCTAAAAAAGCGGGTTCCCACAAGTGTATCTTGTGCTTCATTGGGTGTTACTTTAAGCCGTGATGGCACACCACCAAGTGCATAAAGCACAAACTGTGTATTTTTTTTTATGAAAAAATTATGCCCAACAGAAAAAACAATATCATCAAACCCTGTTCGAGAAGCATCGATAATTGAAGTTCCCGAAACCTGTGCATGTTCATGCTCAAAGCCAGTAGATAGTTCTGCCCACCAAGTAGGCCGCGGAATGTACCGCACATTAAACAATGAACCACTGGTAAGACGTTTATCAACAACATCAATACCAAAAGCAGGATCAACAATATGCCGATCTCGTTTATACACAATGGGAACTGCACTTGCAACCCACAACGCTTTTTTGTCTTTTTTTAAAAGCGGAGAAATTGGATAGTTAAATGCACGCCTAATTTTTAAGTTATAAACAAGTGATATTGCATGCACACGAGGCGATGCGCAAAGAACAAAAAAACAAACTTTAATAAAAATATTCATGGTGAAAAAAAGGTACACAAATGTAGTCACAATTGTCTATGCTTGCGATCAAATTATTGAAGTTAACAGGAGTTGTCATGAAACAAATTTATTTTTCATCAACAATGAGCTCTACTGCTACTATTTTTTTTCTAATTATGTTGCCAATCTATTGGTATTATTATGGGCCAGCAAATTTTTTGTGGCTTTCTGATATTGGACTGTTTTTGACCATTGGTGCATTCTGGTTGCAAGCACCCATCCTCATAAGCATGGCTTGTGTGGGAATTTTGCCTCAAGAAATTGCATGGAATATTGATTTTATTATCCAGCTTTTAACCGGGTTTCAATTACTCGGGCTTTCCAATTATATGTTTGATGCACAATTACCTCTTTTTTTGCGTGCACTTTCTCTTTTTCATATTGGTTTGCCACTGATCTGGATCTGGTGTGTGATGAAATTTGGCTATGCACGTTCAGCTGCACGTTTAATGACATATTTAATATGGGTGATACTTTCCTGGACTTATCTTTTTACCGATCCGACAGAAAATATTAATTGGGTATTCATGCCATCGCAAAATAACTGGCAATTCATTTCTCCATTTGCATGGTTCTTATTCGTAATAATAGGTATTCCGCTTTTTATTATTCTTCCCATGCATTTATTGCTTAAACGAATTACGAAACGTTTTGTATAAAATCCGGTTATTTTTTTACACTAAACAAAAACAATGCAGCGGTGATCATGAACGCAGAAATAATCATATTGACCGAAATGATAACAGGATTACCAAGAATGATCTCAAACAGAAATGAAAAAAGTGGCAAGGAAAAACCGGCAAAAGTAACTAACAATGCAGAATGTTTTTTCACAAAATAAATATATAAACTGGCACAAATAGCGGTAGAACCAATCAAAACAAGCAACATACCATAATGTGATCTCAGCGCAGCAATTGCGGTATCGTGTGAACAACAACTAAAAAAATAATGCATTAACGCAAATAGTCCGCCAACTCCCATGCTTAATCCATTAGTAAAACTGAGAGGATAGATATCAACCGCTTTATTTTTTTCCATCAGGAGTGCACTGATCGCCATTGCAATCGCCGATAAAACAAACAAAAATGCACCATATAAATAATGTGTACTCGATGCATGCCCCACCACAAGCGGCAGAAACCCCAACCAACCAAGAATAAGAGAAATGATCTTTGTTTTTGAAATACGCGTTTTATACAGCACATAATCGAGCAGTGCAATTACAAACGGAATAGAGTTGTACCATAAACTCGCATTGACCGGATCAATATAATTAAGCCCAATCAATTGCAAGATATTTGCACTGTAGACATTAAAAAAACCCAAAATAATGATTGAAACAGCATACGCTTTTGATAGTGCTTTAACCGCACCTGAATAATATGCATAGGTTAAAAATAACAGGCTACAACCAAGCATACGAACCACAATCATGAGATAGGGATCTATTGTGAGCAACAAATCTTTGCTGACAATAAAAGTCAGTGCCAAAAATGCGTACATAAAAAGAACAGAGATCATTTCTTTTATTCACTTATATTTTATTGTTGCTCAGCAGTGAGTTCTTTTTTTACCGTATTTTCAACGTATGCCGCTATTTTCTTAGCGCAATTATGCTTATTAAATAATTCTTCAGATATTCTACCCGCTCTTAAGCAGAAATAAATACCTGCAAGTGCAAGCAGTTCTTCTTCAAGTTGTTCATTATTCTTTAATGCATCCGGTTTGTACGAATCAGCAATGATGCGATGCGCCTGACGCAATTGATTGTATAATTCTTCCTTTTGGACATCTTGCGCACAGACATTCATTGCCAATGAACAAAAGAACGTTGCAGCAATTAATTTGTATACCATACTTGTATCCTTTTAAGGTTTAAACTGTTCTCATTTTCCTACTGGATCTAAATAAGATCGCACAATACGACTTTTAAATTTGATGTCATTACTCTTGTCACTATCTAAATTAATTAATTAATCAAAAAAAATCGAGTAGAGTATTAGTATGAAAATAATAACTATAGATGATGAACTCTTAGATTTAGTCAATGAACATGACCAAATTATTGGCCAAGAATGGCGCTCCGTTGTCCATGAACAAGGTTTGCGCAATTTTCGTGTTGTAAACGCGTTTTTAATTAATCAGCAGAGTCAATTATGGATTCCGCGCAGAACGGCGCATAAAAAATTATTTCCATCAGCGCTTGATGCAAGCATGGGTGGCCATGTTGCTTCTGGTGAAACGTATGAACAAGCATTTTCGCGTGAATTAATGGAAGAGTTGCGAATCGACGCAACCCGCAATGCTTATGAAAAAATTGGTGCACTCAATCCACATCAACATAACACATCAGGGTTCATGCAGGTTTATGTGTTGCGCACAAATAGTGTACCCCAATTTAACCCAGACGATTTTGTTGAATATTATTGGTTAACCCCGCATGAATTCTTGCAACGCGTTGAACAAGGCGATTCGTGCAAAAGTGATTTACCGAAAATAATTCGTCATTTATTTATATGAACTTGTTTTTTTAATTCTTAGTAGCGATTCTGCATTTCAATTTTTTTTCGCTCGCGAAGTTCATAAAATTTATTTCTTGCTTGCTCAAAAGTAAGCGTTTCCAAATTATCGCAAAAAGATTTAGTTCCCATTATGTGATTTTTCTCTTTGTTATAAAAAACAATAATGCAGCTACCATCCTTGAGTTGTTCTGTATATGTTTCATAAATATCTTTTTTAATTTGATCCATCGCGTGCAGAACAGATGCAAAAGCAGCAATAGTAATTAACAGTGCACATTTTTTGATCACAATAAAATTCATCATAATTGTTTTTACTTATCACGTATTAATATTAAAGAAATTAACGAAGCAAAACTAATAACAGCTGCAAACATGAATGCGCTCTGCGCCCCAACATGCGACCACAACATACCGACAATCAAACCAGAACACAGTGCACTTGCACCATCAGCGGCTGCCAAAAAACTGTATGCGCGTGTTGCAAATTGATGCGGCAACAGTTGAGCCAGGTATGCTTTTTCAAGCACCGTAATAGTTGCAACACTTAATCCAGCAGCTAAAAAAATAAGCAACCAATACCAGATTGACAATTCATTGATAAGCAATGCGCAATTTAACAACCCAAAAATGCCACACCCGCACCCTGCAAGCAAATATTTTTTATTGAGTTTATACAGATCACTCAATGATCCAATAGCAATTTCACCTATCAAACGAATGCAATTAAAAAAGGAATACAAGAGTATCGCCCACCCTGCAGCAGCAATGCTGGATACCGTTTGCCCGGTCATACTTTCTTGTGCGCGTAAAATAATGAGCATGCGATCATAATATGCAATGCCAAATAAAAAACGAATGCCAATGAAAAAAATTACTTGTTTTGGTAATTGGATAAAATGATGCAGCAACGTAATTGATTTTGTGTTCATTTGTTTTACGGTGTAATTTTTCACTAAATACATGAGTGAAATTACTGAAAAAAAGCCAGGAATAAGCGCAATAAAAAAAATTGATCGAACACTCACTTGTGAAAGCAAAAAGTAGGCAACCAAAGGACCACACAATGCACCAAGTGTATCCATTGCACGCTGAACACCAAAAACTTTTCCATAATCTCGTGTTGGGGTAATAGCAGAAAGCCATGCATCACGCACCGGTTCACGCAAACCGCGCCCACTCCATGCAATAGTGCGAAATAAAACTATTGAGAAAACATGATGTACAGCACCAATAAGCGAAGAAAATAACGGTGTAAGGGCATACCCAACAATAAGAAGCTTTTTTTGATTTTTTATTTTTCCACTCAACCATCCTGAAATTAAATTTGCTCCCATTGAGGCAAATTTGGAAAAACCAGCAATAATTCCCAAATATTGGGGTGCGTGCGCAGCACCAAATAATTGAAAAATATACAGCGGTAAAATTGAAGTGATCATTTCATGGTTAAAATCATTAAAAAAACTGGTAAGGCTAAAACCCAAAAGATCTCGTGAAAACCAACTTCGCTTCATTAAGAACTTCATTACTCCCCCTTTTTTTATTTAAAAATCCTCGTTCTCTTTTTCGTGCTTTTCTTTTAAAACCTGAAACCAAAATTCTGCATTTTGCAATTCAACGGAACGTGTTCCTTCGTTTCTCTTCTCGATGCGTAGGCCAGAAAAACTTTTTGTATCTTCCGAAAATGTAGCATAAATTTGAACGCCTTTATCGGAATCACCACGGTACGTCATTAGCCCCTCATTGTTGACCGCTGTAACCTTTGTAAAATCATATCGACAAAAGTTGTCCATTCCATTCATAGAAAATGAGAATCCAAGAATGGTACATAATAACAATAATTGATTGAATATTTTCATTATTAATACCCTTTTTTATGATCTCTCTTTGATTCACTTTTGTTCGCTTCGTTCCAAGCTACTGCACATGCCGCAACCGTTAATCCATCAAGCGCGACACGCGGAATCTGAGTTGATTTAATAGCTGCTTCAACACCATACTTATTTATAGTATCAAGTGTACCTGGTAACCAAAAGAGAGCAGAAATCACAGCGCCAACCATCACCGTCCCATACAAAGCCTTTTCAAAAAATCTTGATTCATGTTTTTTGTGTGATGCTAATGATTCATGCGTTATCAATGAACTGCCAATGCATACAGACAATAACAATGATTTAACCTGTTTCATATTCTTCCTCGTATTTAATTAAAATATTCTAGACATTCCGCATCCATTATTATATTTGATGCAATTAATTAGCCAATACAATTGACAAAAAATTGATTGATAACAAACTAAACTGTTCAAAGCGTGGAAATTATGCAGAAAAGGGTCGATGAATGGAACGATATTACATTATTTTTTTTTTATCATCCTGAGTGCACATTTACTTTTATTCATTTTTGATAAAAAAAGTTTGCGATGGTTTCCTACCGATTCATTCACTTACTATGCATGCATCGGTATTTTTGTTTGTACTTTTCAATACACACTTAATTATCTTGGATCGCCTTTATCTCCGCAAGATTTTGCTGCTATGTCGATCGCAATAGGAATTGCAGCAGGCACAATACGAAATCGAATGTTAGAAAAACCAGATTAATTCTGCAAATCTATTCTTGACTTTCTTTTTTCACATAAGCACATTAAACGACAAATTCTATACACATTGTTTAGATCGATATACATAAAAAAAGAATCCAACAAGAAAAAAAGAGAAAAAATATGCACAATAAATACAGAACTAAATTTTTAATATTTACCTTACTTTGTTCAAATACATTTTCTACTCACCCAATGGACCATAAATTGTCTTTAATCGAAAACAGCCAAATTATTAAAACTGACGCAAAAATGGAAGTTGATAGCATAACAAAAAAATTGTGTTCAATTATTATTGATCCAACAACGCAAACAAATGAAGAACCTCCAAAAACAATCACCGAGGAATTTAGAAGTCTTGAAAATCAGTTAAATAATGTTTTGAACAGTACATTTTTTCTGGGTATTGTTATAGGTGCTTTCGTCATTCAACAAATTAGTGCCCAGTTCAAAAATTTTTGTAATTGATCGCATACTTTTTTAATCAACATCTATTAAGGAAATTATATGAACTTTAAACAGATATTTATTTTGTTATTTTTCTTAGGTCATTCATCTATTTATTGCAATATTACTGAAACACGAAAACAAGAATTAAATATTGAAATATCCAGCAGATGGTTGAATCTATCGACAATGGGCGATGAAATTGCTAAACAAGAAAAAATAGTTGATTCTATTTTGGCAGATGCAATAATTATTGGAAAAAAATATGCTTCATCACTTTCTGAAAAAGAAAGAAAACAATATGCTGAAGAATTAATAGCTTTTGGGCAACAGAGTAAAGAGGCTTTTGATTCATCGGATTGCAATTTATTGTTTCAGCAAATTTTAAACGATAACGTAAACAAAAGTCCAATGGCACGAATGAAATTCGCTATAATACGCCGGACTATTGCAGTAGGTATTTTAATGGTATTGCAAGAAACCTTTAAAGAATATTTAAACGAAACCTTAAAATTGATGTCAGAATTAAAACAACTAGAAAAAATGAAATTGTAGTTCCATTGTCTTTGATTTATTACTTCTTAAGATGGAACTCCTACACAGAGAAGAAATTGCAAAGACAAAAATGAATATGAAAGTACATTAAAGCATGTCCTTTTTAGATTTTTTTAAACAAAAAATCATTCGCATTCTAAAACTTATAATTCTCGGCACCGCTTCTTATTCATTAACCGAGTATGTTTTATATCGAAAAACAACAGTTCCAGATTTTATTTACTCAAATACTCATTCTCTTATGTTTTACGCAGTTTCATTTTTGGTTGGCATGATTATCTCAATCATGATTGAATATTTTTTAATAGAGAAATCACCAAATTCAAAAATAAATCAGGATACGCCATGAATTACAAATACATCATTTTAAATACCCTTTTAATCACCTTTTCTCTCTGCGGAGCTAACGAAACGCTTGCACAAATTCATCAATTAGAAGATGAATTGATGCAAAAAGAATTGCAGTTATCAGAATTGGGAGAAGAAATTGAACAACAAGAAGAATTGCTAATATCGATGTTTGATAAAATGGTGGATGCTATGGGGAGAGTGCAACATTCGTTAAAAAATGAGGAAGAGAAAAAAGAATTTTCTGAGACGATTATTGATTTTGAAAATAGGTTTGATCAAGCAGTGTTAAATCGAAATGCGAAAGATTTTTTCGTAAATGAGCTTTTCAATATGCCCATGAACAACAAGCTTATGACAAGAAGAATCAAATCGATACTCATTCGCTATAATATGGAATTACGATTATTAAGACGACTCATCAAAAAATACGACGCCGCACTGAAAGAATTAATAGAGCTCGATTCAAATAAATAAAATTTAAAGGATGGCAATGAAATTATACTTCTTTTACCTATTAATTATTTGCAGCACAAATAACTATTGCATGGAGCTCTCACCACGAGAACAAATTGCAAAAGCAGAAAAAGCATTTGAAAAAGAATCCGCATTACATTACCAACATGGTTGCAATTATCATTGTTGCCCTGAAGAAAAAAAAATATGTGATCGGCTTCACACCACATTGGCTACCATTGTTAAGAATGCTGGTGATCAGTTAACCAATCAAGAAAAGTTAACTTATTTAATTGGCGATCCATATTATGAACAGCGAAAACAAATTATCAAAAAAATGATTGAAACAGACAATATCAATCCAGACGAAATTAAAATTTCACAGGATCGTCATCCATTCTATGAATGTTATTTCCAGAAAGATGATCAATTTGTTCGCTACCTGCTTGCGCACGGTGCATCAACTAAAGCGTTGCCTAAAGCCGTAGGTGGTTCATACACTGACCAAGTTATAATGTTTATAAATATCATTATAAATCAGCAAAAAGATTAGCCTGTTCAATCATTTATTGCTGAATAACAGCAACAAGGCGAACCGGCGATTCGGCTGCCCCTTGAACGCGCAACGGCATAATAAAAATCGAGGCACCAGTTGCAGGCATTTCTTGAGCATGAGCAATATTTTCTACAATATATTTATTTGCTCCAAGCACAAGAGCATGCACAAATGAGCCTTTTTCATCGCAATCTGGTGATAACGTATCAATACCAATTCCAGTTATTTGTCTTTCTAAAAGAAACTTTGCAGCATCCGCTGAAATGCTCGGAAAAACAAGAGAATTGTGATATTTTTTGGGTTGACTCCAGAAACGCGACCAGCCTGTGTAAAAGATCACAAAAGTTCCTGGTTTTATAACTCCATACTTATTTTCAAAATTTTCAATGTCTTGAACCGAAACTTTGTACCGTTCATGTGCTTTATCTGAAACATTAACAACCACACAGGGACAAATTAATTCTTCAAGCGTAAGCTCACTTACGTCGCGTGCGCCTTCAAAACAGTGTGCCGGCGCATCAATGTGCGTTCCTGCACTTGCACGAATATCGAGTGCTTGCGATCTAAATTTAAATTCACCTTCGCAATGATGATAATCGCGCATAGTTTTTATGTAATAACCACAGGTTAGATCCCATGTTGGTATTTCTGGATGAATTTTATGAGTAAGATCAATAACTGTATAATTTTGCATAGCTGATGCTTCCAGCGTGAACACGGTTAAGAACATCAAAAAAAGAAAATACATGACCACTTCTCCCCAAAAAAATTACTGAAAATAATATACTTTTTTTTGAAAAAACTACAATCCAGCATTTTGTAAAAATGTCGATTATATTCATACTAAAATCCTTAATCATCAGTGATTGAACTGCGCCAATGTATCAAGAGCCAAATCTTTTAGATATAATTCAACAATAATTATGATTGATCAATTAAAAGAAGCAATGGAACTAGTTAGGAATAATTTTTATGAAGAAATGTATGTTTATACTCATATTAAGTTTATGTACTCAAATTATTGGAGCAATGCATATTCAAAAAACCGCACCATATATTCTGCAAATATTATTAAAAGATGAAAATAAACAGGCAAAAAATGATTTCTTAGAAAAATTAAAAAATCCGAATTACCTAATATCTGATCTTCAATCACGCAAGATCTTGCAAGAGCTTGATCTGATAGATGCAAAAGGCACTATCACTCGCCACATACAGTTAGCTTATAATCCCACCGGTCAAGTAAAAAAGATATTTCAAAAAAATTAATTTTTGATCGATTGTAAAATTTCAAAAGCAGTGCGCGCGTTATCTGCTTGAAGCTTTTTCCATTTCTTCATTAATTCAGTTTTAGAAAGTGATGGTTGTTCTTTTTGCATGTGTTGCAAGAAATTTATATAGCGCCATTCATCTTTGGGTTTAACTCTTTTGTCTTTTCGACGCGCTGTTTCTTCACTCCAATAGTCTGCAAACTCTTGATACGTTGGCGGGTTTCCATTGAGCCAAAGTTCGTTCAACCAATCGATACCAAATGCTGTAAAATGAAAATGTGGTCCAATTATTTTTTTAAAAAATGCTCGGGTTTCTGCGTCATTTTTATATGAACCATAGAGCATGAGCGCAGAACTGCTTATTGCTTGAACCGGATAGTTTCGCGCATGCGACTCTTCAGGAATGGTAGGAGCGTGAATGATTTTTCCTGTTTGCACAAATGTCAAAATACGTTTAATCAGTTCAATTTTTTTACCCTCGGTTGGTAATTGAAAAAGATCACATGCTCTTTTTAATTGAGTCATTTTGAGAAAATACAAGGCATCAGTTAAAATGCTCAATTTTTCTTGTGTTAATGTTCTTTGATTCATATTTTCTAATAATTCCTAAATTTATGTTTAAGAGAATATAAATAAATTAAGCGCTACATACAATACTTTGGACAAATTTAATACTTTATTATAAACAATGGCTTATTTTAAAGCTTATTTTTGACAAAACTAATTAATAATTTATAATAGAATATTATTGGAGGTTCGTTATGAATTATTTTAAGAAACTGGTCAAATCAACGTTTGTTTTAGGGTTACTCTTCTTACAGTCTGCAGCGTTTGCAATGCAGTCAACATCGGTTGAAAATAACGCACAGTCACTTGTTGAATCTACCCAAGATAACACAGCGGTACCTGCTGATAAACAAAGAACTTTTGGCACCACTTTTTTTGGAAAAATAAAGTCGGCTCTTCTTTCTTTTGAAAGTCAACTGTTAACGGCGGCCACTCTTTTTGCCTATTCTGCTACTAATGCATTTAACAACGCACCTTCAGGAAAAACCTTATCTTCGGTTCCATCACCAATCGAAGATGCTTGCAGAAAAATGTCATTCGAGTTGGATCCTAATAAAATTATTATTAGTCCAGAAGTATCACATGCTTGTGCGCACAAAGGCGTTATTTATTTAGGTGATAAATTTCTTGAAAATCATAGCCCAAAGCAAGCTGAATTTGTTGTTGGTCATGAAATAGCTCACTTGCAACTAAATCACGCAATTAAAAGAACTTTATCTACTGCCCTGCTTACACTTTCGCCAGTGCTGTTTGCAGCATTTATTAAAATTATTGAAATCAAATATGCTCCCAAGCCAGGAACTACGCTCTATAAATTAATTGAACTTTCAAAAAAACTTAATAAAAGTATTATTGAAAATCCGTTGCTTTGGTTTTTCATCATCAAATTTGGTTATTGTGCTCTTTCTCGGTATCAAGAACAGCAGGCCGATTTGCGAGCCGCTGAAAAAACTGGGCAAATCGAAGGAGGCATTTCGTTCTTTGAAAAATATTTACCTAAAGAACAAACTAAATATTCATGGTTCAATCCGATCAATCTTTTTTCAAAAGCAAATTCGATTCTCTTTGGACTTCATCCATCGCCCGAAGCTCGAATTGAATATTTAAAAGCCTTACCAAAATAAAATTTTTATTTAGTTAATGTAAGAATTAACCGGTCTGATTGCCAGACAATTGGATCATTAAGTCTTAACCCAAGCGCACGATAAAATTGTTCTAAGCAATCATCGATAAAACAATTGCCAATTTCATTACCCATAACGCCCAATATTTCTGAACCTAAACCAAACGCGGTAAAACGCTTTTTAAATGCATCATAATTTTCATAAACAATGTTATCGCACGTTGCGTTGAAGTTAGTTTTTAAATTATTTTGTTCTGCATAATTGAGCCACGTTTCAGTGGTTATTGGAAAATGAGTATAGAATATGCTCTCTTTGTATTGATTCCACTCTGGCGTGTTCATTATATTACCAAACACCTCTTTAAACTTTATATTAAAGTCATTTGGTAATGAAATATATAAAACTGCTTTGCCGCCGGGCTTCAGGGCACGAGCAATATTGTGCATCGCAGTTTCTGGCTCTTTGACCCAATGCAAACAAAAAATTGAATAGACAAAATCAAACTCTTCTTCATAATTCATGGTTGTCACATCTTGAAGCAAAAAATTGATATTGTTTGCATCGCCATAATTGTTTTTAGCAAATTCGAGCATGCTTGGTGAAATATCTATTGCTGTTAAAAATCCTGCAGGCAATCTCTGTGCACATAAGGCAGTAATTTTTCCATTACCACACCCAATATCTAAAACTTTTTCGTCACCGCGCAAATTGAACGATTCAATTGCAGCAACGCCACAGTTATATTGCCGTTCTGAATTTTTATCATATTTTTCGCCATTCCAGGCAGATTCAAAATTAGATTGATTGCACAAAGTGAGACAATTAAATGAAATGAACAAAAAAAGATTTTTGTACAACATACAAACTCTCCTAAAAAATTTGTAAAAATAGAATTACATAAAAAATGTTATTACTAATATCTTTTTTTAGCAAAAGGAAAAAAGGATGAATCATCTACTATTCTTGCAAAGCCTTCTTTTTATGAATTTTGGTCATAATCAGTTTATTGATTACCAAGTTGGTAACTGTTTAGCAATGAAAACAGAAGGCAACATAGGTCGCTTTAATCGCGTGTTTAATACTGGTCCTCTATCACCAACAGATATTGAACACATTAAAGTTTTTTTTGACAACATGCCTTTCACTTGGATTATCGATGCACAAGATAGGCAAAATCGGCAGTTACTGGAAGATTCGTCTTTCTTTTTTAAAGGATATTTTCCAGCACTGTTTCTTAATCTGCAGCAACTATCCTGCGCAACTCAAACTGACATTACCGTCAAAGAAGCTGTAGAAAAGGACGACTTTAATATCTGGGTTTCTCTCACATCACAAATTTATAATTATGTAGAAAACAAAGCAGAATTTATTAAAGCATTACAGTTTCTCAAAAACCGAGCGCAAGAAAATATCAAATTCTATATAGGTTATTATCATGGTGAGCCAGCTTCTACATGCATGCTTATTTATCACGAAGATCATGTCTCTATTCATTTTGTAGGAACATTAAAACAATTTCGGCGTAATGGTGTAGGGAGCGCAATAATTGCTCTTCCATTATTATTAGCAAAAGATCAGGGGTATCATGCTGCCCTTTTAATGGCCTCACCTGAAGGATTGCCTTTAGCACAGAAAGTAGGATTTGAAGAATATACAACCTATGCAATCTATGGAAATTATTAGAACAATGTTTTCGTGGTCTTTTTTTTGATAAAAGTAAACAAACGACCAACGGTTCATTTAACACTACATGTTATCTGCAAACAAATTTTTTAAGTAGAACTCAGGATTATTCAGAAACTGTTTTGTAATTTGATAATGCGATGTTTGGGTATAATTAATTTTTTCCAACGAATTATTATCAAACGAATAAATAGTAGCTGCTGGATAGGCTAACAACAATGGCGAATGCGTAGCAATAATAAACTGTGTATTAAATTTTTTACACAACTGTTGAATAATTATCAATAACGAAAGTTGTCGCTGTGGTGACAATGCACCTTCTGGTTCATCAAGAATAAAAAATCCATCTTTGATTCTGTTTTGAAAAAATGATAAAAAACTTTCGCCATGTGATTGCTGATGAAGTGATTTTCCACCGTAAGATCCATAAGCACCACCAGATTCGCGTTCAATGGAATCAAGATAATTTGCAACCGTATAAAAGCTCTCTGCCCTGAAAAAATAACCATCTTTTGGTTTCTGTCGCCATGAAAGAGTCGTGTGATCAGCTAACTTCTGTGCACCTGAATACACCGTATCTGCGGATGTTTTAAATGAGATATTTTTACTGCCACCTTCTGCACCAAAACCAATTTTGTGCGCGATGGCTTCTACCAGTGTCGATTTACCGGTACCGTTTTCTCCCACAAAAAAAGTTACCTTTGAAGTAAATTTAATCTCGTGAAGATTTCTTATAATAGGTAATGAATAGGGATATTCCGTAAAATCAATAGACGATGGCAAGTTGATTCTGATCGTATCAAGGAGTGGATCATGCATAATGCTTGTAATTTTTCTTTTCATAACTTACTGTAACAACCTGTTATCATTCATGTCCTACATATAAAATATTTTTTAAATAGGTTTCATTATTTTTTTTAGGATAATGCTAAATGATTGCATTGCTTAAGTTCTTGATTTAAATAATCTATTCTTTCTTTTAAAGTAAAAGCGCGTATTGGATACAACAAAGTATTAACAATTTTTTTGAGTTTAAGCATTTGGGCGATTCTGCTGAATGCATTTTCTTTAAAATATTCTTCTTTAGTTTTTGCAATGCCTTTAAGACCATCTATAACATTTTTGACCGTTAATAACTCTGTTGCTTTTAAATCAATTGTCTTTTGTAAGTAATTTGCAACAAGTTTACTGGTTGCTAATGCAGGCATGATCATGAGAAAGAAAAGTTTTTCTACCATAGTTGATGCACGCTTTTCTTGATCGTTGATTTCAGGTTTTTTTAAATTGGAATTGTGCGCATGGTTGAAAAAATAGATCAAACCAAGGGTCACACCAAAAGTAGTAATTCCTGTTAGAGCAACTCGCATCGGTTTGTTTATTGCTTTTTCTGCAATCGCAATGGCAAGGATACCTTGAATTTCCTCAAACGATAAATGGGCTACAAGCTCCTGGCAAATATGCAAATCACCAAAACAATCTGCATAGGCACCAATCTCATGTTCTCCTTTTATTATTGCGCCATTTTCAGAAACAATCTTGTATTCTGCTGGATAAAGAGTAATGTACCGTGGCATTGCAACATGTGCTTTCATTGCTAACTCTTCAATCATGCGATAGATGATTGGATGAGTTTCTGCGGTAATGTTAGGATTTTTATGTGTTGCCACTTCCTGATGTAAAGCATTTGTTTTTTCTAATGAGTTGGCATAACTGTGCGTGTTAAGCAGCAAAAGCGCCGTTAATAAAATAGTGATCATACATAATCCTCTGACTTATTAAGACAAAAATTTCACCAAAATCTTTTTTGTGCAAATGCTCTGCCCGACTGAGATTTTAAATATCGCTCAAATTCTTTAGCTTTTGCTTGGGCAGTAAATACCAGATACATTTCTAATTTCCATGGCCGATACTGCGCAGTATGAATCGAACCATCCAGGCTTCACATAAAGTTACGCCGGACAAGCCTGCATTATACATTTATCCAACTTCATTATTTTTAAAATAGCGCTTTAAAAAAATTCTACCCGCATTTGATTTCAAATAACGTTCAAATCGCAAAGCTTTAGATTCTTGATCAAATCCTAAAAAGCCTATTAGCACCCATGGCTTAAATTCTTTGGTATATACAGATTTACCTGCATTATGTTCAAATAATCGTTGTTTTAAATTTGACGTAAAACCTATATAAGTTTTATTAGAAAAAGATTGCGATTGAAGATAATAAACGTAAAACATATACAAAAAATGTTCATTTTTAAATTGTAACGTGAGGAGCTGGCCTGCCAGGCATTTCTGAAGGAAATGACTGGCGTCCCTAAGGGGATTCGAACCCCTGTTTTCGCCGTGAAAGGGCGGTGTCCTGGACCAGGCTAGACGATAGGGACTAAGAACTATGCGAACCGAATTGTACCATGCTTCGCACACATTAACAACTGGCATGTACCAGACAGAACCGATGAGGCAAAGAATGGCGCAGCCAGGCAACGGCTGGAAGCGTGTCCGCTTTCGTTAAAAACTTTAGCGTGACATTACGCCTTAGCGCTATGCGCGACGGCGAATGGTGAGCCGCGTTGGATTCGAACCAACGACCCACAGCTTAAAAGGCTGTTGCTCTACCGACTGAGCTAGCGGCTCGGAAAAAATTTCAAAAATAAGACTTTTAAATCGTATAAATTTAGCCCTTGTTTGTCAAGAAAAAGCCTGATTTAATACAAAATTAATTTACTGATATAACAATAAATCAATAATCCAAAAATATCCATCAATGTCGCTAAGAACGGTCCAGCAGCATAGGCCGGGTCAACATTGAATCGTTTAAGCACAATAGGAATTCCTGCACCAAGCAAAACAGAGAGCAGCACGATAAAAAAGAGAGACAAACTAACCGCGAAGCTTCCCAGTAATTGTCCGTAGGTAAAGTATACCCGTAAAAATGAAAAAATACTCAACACACCGGCAATCATAAATGCCATTCTTAATTCACGTAATAAAAAGCGATGAATATTGTTTGGGTTAATTTCACCAGCTGCCATACCCTGAATAACGAGCGCAGACGTTTGGCTACTTGAGTTACCTCCGGTACTCGTCAACATGGTCATAAAATAAATAAGAAAACCGCACATTGAGAGGGTAGATTCATAATATTTTAAAATTATGCTCGAAAATGATTGTGCCAAAAGCAGAATAATTAAAATATAACTTCGTTCGTAAAAGATTCTAAAAAAAGAAGTCTCAAAATAGGGATATTTAATCGGCGTCATTGCCGAAATTCTGTACACGTCTTCACTTGCTTCTTTTTCGATAACGTCGACCAACGTATCGCTTGAAATAACCCCAAGAAAAAGCTCTTGATCATTAATAACAGGAACAGTCATGAGACCATAGTGAATCATTTTTTTTGCAACTTCTTCACGATCTTCGGTCGCAAGAACAACAAGCTCGTTTTTGCGCAAAAAAGAGGAAAGGCGGTCTTTTGGATTTTTCAATACCAAATCTTCAAGCTGAATATGTCCAACAAGCCTATTATCTTGATCGGTCACATAAATTTGCTGATGTAAATCGCGTCGCGGTTGCAGCCGCTGCAGAACATGAATACACTTTTCCACCGTAAAGTCTTGGAGCAAGGTTAAAACATCGGTATTCATAATACCGCCGGCCGATTCAGGGTCAAATTTCAACAATGAAAGCACTTTTTGCCGGTCTTGAGTGCTGAGGAGCGTCAGATAATCTTTAAGTTCTTCATCTGACAATTCATCAAAAAGATCAGTCAATTCATCAATAGGGGTATTGTTCAAAATACCAGCTTTGTCTTGATCGGTTAAAAATGAGAGAGCTAAGACCTTCATGGGGGTGATAAACTCTGCAAAAACCTCAAGCCTGAGTGATTGAGATAAATCTAAAAACAGTTTTTGTGCATCTTCTCGACTAATCATGGTTAAAAACTGGGCAATATCGGCAGGATGCAGGAGTAAAAATTCTTGCCAGCGAGCTTGAGCCTCGGGAGTATCTTTTGCAATTAGCTCATCAAGGTGTTGTTGCATTTCATGCAGCAGCATTTCAGAGTTCATAGCGCCGACCTCCTTACAGTGGATTTGGTGGTTATTTTGACAGCTGTAATCAACGTTTTTTCCTTAGCATAGGGCATCAACACACTATTGTCCATTTGACTTTAAATAGTTCTCTCTTTAACCTAAAGATATACGTAGTTTTTTCCTGTTATTTCAACACAAAACGCAGGTTTACTACTTTTGCATTTTAATTTGGGGATATAAAAAATGGAGAATCATCTATCTGCGTCTGTTCATACTACTCATTCCTTGATCGTACCTCAAGAAGAAGAACCAAAACGAGCAGATTTATTTATTTCTCAGCAGTTTCCGCTTTATTCTCGTACCTTTTTTCAAACACTCATAGATCAAAACTTGGTCATGGTGAACAATAAAAAAGCAAAAGCAAGTACGGTTATCAAACCATTTGATCAAATTACGGTTCAAATTCCCCCCGTACCAACCATCAATTATGAAGCAAGTCCTGAAATTAAAAAAAAATTAGGAGAAATTGATGTTAACATTGTGCATGAAGAACGGGAATTTTTGATTATTTCAAAACCTGCCGGTCTTATGACCCATAAACCATCACCTTATAATACCGAAATCACGCTCGTTGATTGGTTGCTTTCTCAATGGCATCAGTTAGCGTTGGTTGGTCATCATGATCGACCAGGAATTGTGCATCGCCTCGATAAAGATACTTCCGGCTTAATGATTATTCCGCGCACTAATCATGCGCATATGATTATGAGCGATCTTTTTAAACAACGAGCAATAAAGAAAAAATATATCGCTCTTGTTCATGGACATCCAGCTCGTACCGGTACCATTGAATTTCCTATTGCCCGTGACAACGTAAATCGTAATAAAATGACCCACACCAATCAAAGTGGCCGACCCGCGCTCACTCATTTTGTGGTAAAAGAATATTTTGAAAACAGTTCATTAATTGAAGTATCACCAATTACTGGCCGCACTCATCAAATTCGTGTTCATTGTGCTGCAATTGGTCATCCACTCATTGGTGATCATTTATATGGCACCAAATCATCACTCATTTCTCGTCATGCACTGCATGCAACATCACTCACTTTTGCATTCAATGGCAAACCTTTTGTTTTTAATCAAGAGATGCCAATGGACATGCAACAGCTCATCAATCAACTCAAAAAAACGATCTAAGAGCTCATCTGACAAGCTCCAAATTTTGCTTGATTTTTTTCCTAAACGGAAATAGTCTGAAGCCAAGCTAAGAAGGAATTGTAGTAGTGAAGCACGCCGTTCTTATAAAATTCATGCATCTCCTTTTTAGCTTTTTTCATCTCTTAAATTTTGTACACAGTATATTTTTTGTTGTATGCAATATAACTTTGGTTACATATTTTTTAATTTTTGGAATACCACTGTGTGTGTTATCTTCTAATTTGACAAACTGTTGATGATAACTTTCCAAAAGATCTGGTGAATTTGTTACAATATAATCTTCAAAATTTCTTCCCAAGCCGCCTTTAGTACTATTTGCAGATCCGGCAACTAAAATTGGGTTTTCTAAAAAATTATTCATAAAAATATAAAACTTATGATGCATAATTGAATAGGGAACTACATAATAACGAATGGGAATACCACTATTGAAAAGTTTCGTTACTTTTTCATACCGTTCTGCAAAATTACCATAATCGGTAATTAAACTAATTTTAACACCCCGCGCAAATGCATCACTCAATGCTTGTGCAACATCAGGATCGGTCAACCGAAACAATGCGGCGCAAATTTCTTGCGTTTCATTTTTAATCAACCCAAGAAGCATTTTTTTAATTGATTGACCAGGTGAGAAAAAAGCTTTTTCAATTTTATTGTCTGTTTCGCGCACGAGCATTGTTCGCGCAAATTCGATATCTTCATCTATAAATGCGCTCGCAACGGTAGAACAGAGAAAAACAATAAGACAACAAACACGCGTGGACGCAAAAAAGGTCACAGATGATCGACTTGACTTCATATATCTCTCCAGACGTACTTTAAAGTACGAAGTAATTTACTAAAAGTTTTTTAACAATGCAATGCTATGCGCAATAAATTAATCATTAAAAATATATTAAAATTTCCAACGCATTTCCACTTCACCACCCAAATCATTGTGCTCATCTTTTATGCCGCGCACGGTCAAATCATCTGATAATAAATATTCAACTTCAAATTTAGTATCTTCAAGTTGACTAAAGTTTTTCTGAATAAGACCATGTAATTGATCATTAACATCAATTTCAATTGCGCCTCGCAAACCACCACGTCCTGATTGATCGGTGAAACTTGGCACAATGCGAATATTTTTTAATGGTGCTAACAAACTTTTAAAATAAGTTTCTAATTTTGAAGTTGATTGTTCAGGACCAAAAAGAATGTGTTGCATATTGTTCATAATCAATGTTGGCATGATGAGAGAAAATGAACCACTTTCAGAACCAATTAATAATAACGTAATAATTTGTTCCTCAGTAAGTGGTGGTGTGGATTCAAAACTAATATGAGGATGTTGCACCGAACCGCCAATGCGCAACGAAAGATCAAAGTGTCGCGCACGCCCTTTTGCAACAAGCGTAATTTCAGGATCAAACGTGTGAGGTGGCACAAAATATAATTTACCGTGCATAATATGAAGTGGTTTATAAGGAAATGCAAGAGTTCCACGTGACAAAGAAATCGTTCCTGCAACTAACGGATCTTTAATCGTTCCTTTGATGCGCAAATCAATTGCTGCATCAGAATCAAGAAACGATGTTTTAATACTCATCGGTTTTCGTGTCATTACTGCCACATCCAGTTTTCCATCAAACACCGTTTGCTCAAACGGAATTTTGAACGGAGCAACAAATTGCTTTGACGTTACTAATGAAAATAAATTTTTCTTTAATTGGCTTTTATCTACAATAATGCGGCCCGTAATCGCTGCATGATCATTGGTTTTTGAAAAAATGGTTGCACCAGACACAACCATGAAACAATCTTTTTCAAAATTAAGAAACATTTTTTCCATCACCAATGGCATATGTACAAACGAAACCGCACCATCTTTATCAAGCATGCACACTGCACGTGCACATTTCATACTTCCTTCATGGAGCTTCATGAACGCATTTTGAAATGTCACCTTCCGTGCAGAAAAATCAAGACACATTTCTGTTTTAAAATCGTTAATAAAATTATACGTTGGCACTAATTGAATTGTGCCATTATTCATTGCAAGCGAACCATCAAAGCGAGAATCGTGATAATACCCGTGCAATGTAATTGAACCTTGTCCCTTCACTCTTATATTGAACAACTGTTCAAATAATAATCGCAACACAGAATAATCAATTGTGCTTGTTATCGCACCATCTGCAGCCCGCTCAATTGTTCCCAATGTTTTATTTTTTTCATCAACATATGATCCGGTGCATACTATGCCTTCGTTATCAATCAACGTAACGATTTGATAGGTATCATTATTATATACACCATCAAGTTGAATTTTTTTTCCATCTGATTGAAAATTACCATGTGTTTGATAGCTTGATTCATTTTTATCATGCATCATTTTAAATGCGTATGATCCGTTCATTCCAGATTGATTATCATAGGAACAGTTGATCATTGTTTCATGTGATTGAACATAAAATGCGGTGGTTCCAAGTTGATGAGGTTGATCTAAAAAAAGAGTACCAGTACCTTGCTGCTTTTTTTTTTCATCAAAATGGTAAGTTCCTTTCCATAAACCACCAAACGCTGCATCCATTTGCACGTTTCCTTGCCATACACAGTTCATTCGTTGCACATCTAATGTAAAACTTCCAAGTCGCATTGCTCGATAATTTAAATCACGCAACTGTACTGATCCATTTAACTCAATTTCTTTACCAGGAACAGCCTTGATTTCCATTTTTCCTTGCGCAATTCCTTGAATCGCATCAGTATCAATATACTGACCACAAAATCGTGTCAGTAGTTCAAGCGGCATTTCGCCAGCAACTTCAATCTGCATGTTATTAAGATCACGAATGAGTCCGCGCGCTTTGATTAATTCACCGTGCGATTTGCTACCAATGACAATGGTTGATTCTTTATCGTTTATTCGCACTTGTGCAAGAATTTGTTGCGCCGCTGATGGCAATTGCAAGCATTGTCCTTGCACAGAACAAGTAATGTGTGGAATTTTCTTCCCTGCATATTTTTCTACTATGCATGTTGCTTGCACATTTTCGATCGCCCCAAAACAGTTATCGCTACACATTCCTTCATCAATATAGCAAACCAATTTTATTTGTTCTGGACCATTACTCAGTTGTGCATTAAACGTGAGCTGTGCATTAAATGATTCACTGTTATTTAACTGCAACGTGCTTTGCGCAATTTTAAGCGAACGCAGATCGATCGGCATACCAGGTGGGCCATCGATCATTCGCAAAACATGATCAACAATTTTGGGATGCTGTTTTTCAACCAAAGAAGAAGCAAAAATCTCGTTGAGAGTAATTTCCAGCCCAATTTTTTTCTTAAAAATGAGATATAACCAGGATGTTTTTATTTTCACCTCATGCGCTTGCCAACGCCATGAAACAGAATCTTGTGCAACAACAGACACCGAATCAATAATGATGGATCCAGAAAAAATATTGAGCTTGTTGATATGCGCACTCAGCACATGACAATCAAATGCTTGTTCAAACAAATTTACAAGCGCAACTTGGCATTTTTGCTTAAACCGATCATCATTTTGCATAACGAGAAGTGTAATAAAACCGCCAACCAGAAGCGCTATCAACAAATTGAATACAAAAGAACGCCGAATCATGAAATCAATTTCCACCCAATGTCATATCGATAGATGCGCAAAAAACTAATATCACCCACCGGTGCAGTAAGTGCATATACAACAGAATTTGTTTGCATATGTAAGTATACGGTACCCGAAGAAATCGTTCCATCAGGACGAAAAATAACTTGTTGTTTTTCAAACGTAGTTGGTAATTGTACGGCAGTTTTTGGATCTGAAGGAGGTCCTTTTACTCCGTTGATAACACCAAACTGCACGCCATGCGGTAGTTTTTCAACAACCGAATCAAAATAATAGGTTTGTTTTGCAACATCAAACGTAAGAGTCATTTCTTTATTAAGCACAACTGCCCGTTGTTGCAAATACCAAAAAAGAGAACGCATTTTTTCAATTTCTGCACGAACCGTTAACCGTTTAATACCATTCGAATGTGAAACCGAAAGGGTCATAACAATCGCAACAACAGCGCACACAAGGAGCAGTTCAATCAACAAACTGCCGGCTGTTCGCTGGATTGTTTTCATTATCTCCCCCATCAATCATCACAACGGTTTTATTCTACCATTTCTTCTTCCGCTGCTGCAACGCGAATTACTTCTTGAATCGTTGTTATTCCCATTTTAATTTTGCGCAAACCATCTTGAACAAGCATGGTCATTCCTTGTGCGATCGCTTCTTTTCTAATAAGAGCCATATCAGCACGTTCCATGGTCAGTTTTGCGATTTCATTCGTCATTTCCATGACTTCGAAAATTGCAATGCGACCTTTGTAGCCAGTGTTGCCACACTCTTCGCAACCAACTGCTTGATAAAAAGTAATTGTGTCAGCTTGTGCTTGCGTAATACCCAAACTTTCAATTTCTTCAGGTGTTGGTTTGTATTTCTTTTTGCACAATGGGCACAAAGTGCGTACAAGCCGCTGTGCTAAAATGGAAACCACTGAAGATGCGATTAAATAAGGCTCAACTCCCATATCAAGCAAACGAGTAATGGTTGCCGGTGCATTATTGGTGTGAATTGTGCTCAGAACTAAGTGGCCAGTAAGTGCTGCTTGAATTGCAATTTGTGCTGTTTCTTGATCACGAATTTCACCAATCATGACAATATCAGGATCTTGGCGCAAAATTGAACGCAAAGCAGCTGCAAAGGTAAGTCCAATTTTTTCACGCACTTGCACTTGTCCAATTCCAGGCATTTGATATTCAACCGGATCTTCAACGGTGACAATATTTACATCGGGTGTATTGAGTTGCGATAAAATTGCATACAACGTCGATGTTTTACCAGAACCGGTAGGACCTGAAACAAAAATAATACCATTTGGACGTTCAATGCTTCGCTCAATCACTTGATAATCACGATCACTAAAACCAAGATCACGCAATTTTGCAAAAGTGCGCGATTTATCAAGTAAACGCAGCACAATTCGTTCTCCAAAAGTTACCGGTAGGACCGAAACACGAATATCAATTGCTTTATCGGCCACTTTAATTTCTATGCGCCCATCTTGCGGAATGCGTTTTTCGGCAATATTGAGATTTGCCATAATTTTAATGCGTGATGTTAATGCTGCTTGCACTCTTTTTGGTGGGTTAAAAGCATTGTACATCACCCCATCAATGCGGTACCGCACACGAACTTCTTTTTCAAACGGTTCAATATGAATATCAGAAGCACCGCGTTTAACCGCTTGTACCAAAATATGGTTAACCAATTTAATAATTGGCGCTTCAGTCGCCATTGACAGAATATCTTTATCTTCAATTTCTGCAAAATCAACCGCTTCAGGAGCACCCTTTTCTTCACCAAGCTCTTCGATCATTTGCTTGGTACCTTCAAGGGGATAATACCTATTAATTGCATCGATGATCATGTCACTTGTTGATACTGCAACTAAAATTTCTTCACCAAGGAGCATCGTCAATTCATCAATAGGTTGATATTCAAGTGGGTTTGCGGTGACTACCGTAATACGGTCATTAATGATGAGAGGAATGACCAAATTTTTTCGTAAAAACCGAAGCGGTACTTTGGCAAGCAACGCAGGATCTGCCATTTTTTCGGTAATTTTAGTGACATATTCAACACCAATAAAAGTAGCATATGCTTGTGCCAAAGCTGCAGGCGTAATCAATTTATTTTCTTTAAGATAATTAATTAAGGTTTGCCCAGCACTCTGCGCTGCCGTTTGTGCTTCTTGAAGCTGTTGAGCATTCAAAACACCCTGTTCTATCAGAATTTCATTAAGATTTTTTTTGATCGCCATTGAACATGCCTTATGAATAAAACAGATCCTCTATCAACGCACTAAGCATTACTTGCCTTCACCATATCATAGTTATTTTCTACTTGATAGGCTTTTTGGCAATGCGCATGTAATGCGCATTTTTTGCCATTGCCCCCACCGCTCTTTTATGATAGCCTATTTTATAAAGATTGCATCGTACCACACTACGTAAAAAAACAATGAATACTAATTCAAAAATTAATTTTTCATATGCGCTCATTCTCCTTGCTGGTTTAACTGGTTGCTCGAAAACCAATAGAGATCGCCTTACGCTCAAAAAACCGGTTGTTGAACGTTCAGCAAAAGCTCAGCCCCAAAAAGAGGCGCCTACAACGATTGTACAGAATGAACGTGAACTGTTAGGTAAACCGGTAAAAGATCTCACAGATCTCACCCAATTACGTTTGCGACTTGCAATTGACCGTGAACGGGGCTATATCGAAGATGCAATCAAGGTAATTGAGCGATTAATTGCCCTATGTAACGATCAAGATGATGAGGCGGAAGTACAACAATTACGCTTGGAAATTGCCGATCTCTATTTTGAGCTGGGCAAACTCAAAGATGCTGCAAAATTTTATCGCGAATATGTAAAATTGTACCCCGGTAGTAAAGAGCGAGATTACGCCGAATATAAAAAGATTTTGTGCAATTTTTATGCACAACTACAACCTCCACGTGATCAAACACGCACAAATAAAACACTTAAACTTACCGCTTCCTACTTAAAACAAGAACCGGATGAACAAGAATTTAGATCTGATATAGCAAAAATCCAAACTGCTTGCTATGAAGATTTGTTTGAGCATGAAAAAGGAATCTTTCAGTTTTACTGCAAACAACATAATTTCAAAGCTGCTGAAACGCGTTTAAAAAATATTAAAAACCAGTTTGAATCGGTTCATTTATTTGATGCAGTTTATTTAGAACTTGAGCTGTATTTAGCGCAATTACAAAAAAACACTGAACTTATCGCGAAAAAAACAGCTGAAATCCAAGCAAAATTCCCAACCTACACGCTCACTCTTGCTGCTTCAAAACCTCTCAATAAACATGTTCAACGTTTCTAAAAAAAATGTGCAACGAACAACGGTCGGTGCACAGGGTGAACAATTTGTTGCTCAATTTTTAGAACAACAAAAATATACGGTGCTTGCACGCAATTTTCGTACAAAAATGGGTGAAATTGACCTTATTGCACGCAAAAAAAATCTTATTGTTTTTGTCGAAGTTAAAACACGCACAACCGACTATTTTGAACTTTCGCAACTCATTGTGCCCTCCAAACAACGCAAAATTGTTGCAACTGCAGCAGCTTTTATTTTAGAAAATAAATTATACCAATGCATTTATCGCTTTGATGTTGCATTGGTTGTTGGACGCAATCCACAATTTGATCTGAATTATGTAGATAATGCGTTCGTGCCAGATAATGAAAAATGGATTTCTGCATCACTTTTTTAAAAAACATAATTAGCATGAATCATCACTTACTTTTTTTCATACATGTGGTAGCTTAACCAGGAGTTTTTTGAAAACTGTTTTTTCTTATCAGAAGGGATGTACATGAAATTATTTGCAAAATCAACTTTATTAGCTGTTATTTTTTCGATCGGAACACAACAAGCACAAGCTGAATTTTACATCAGAGATTATTTTGATTATAAAAAACACAACATGGTAAAATTAATAACCGGATCTATCCTTACCGGCGTTGGTCTATGGACAGCCTATACGGGAGCAGTACCTGTGTATGGAAAAGTTAATACTCGATTTACCAGCAGCCCCCGAATGAATTCAATTTTTAATCATACTCCTGAAACAGCTGCAATTGTTGGCGGTAGTTATTTGCTCTACAGTGGTTGGAATGCTAATTTAGCAGTTAAGAAAAATGAATCTTCGAAACCAGACTAATATAAAAAAGAATTGTAAAAAAAGCGGATGCGATTGTATCCGCTTTTTTTTTAATCAAATTTATTTTTTTCAGGATGCACATGCTTCATAATCATGGTGCACCGTTCAAGACCGCGTACAAGTGCAATGGCCTGATTACTGTAGATTAATGGTTCGGGAATGCACGGCGGCAAAGCATCATTAATAACCGGCGATTGCGCTTTTTTATCAGTTTTATGTTCAAATTTTTTATGTATTTTCATGCACAATGCTTTTTTTAATCTCTGCGAAACATCATTTTCATGTGCAAGAACAAACCACACAAAAAATATGATTGATTTCATGCAGCTTTTTCTCCTTCATTGTGCAGAACTGGCTGAACAAATTGTGTAAACGGTTTTTTCGCGGACGCATGCTGCTCAAAACCAAACATTATAATTGCATCGATAAAATCCATCGGTTTCATGCCAACTTCTGCTGCTTGATGAAAAATGCATGTTGCGGGGGTTAGCCCAGGTAACGTGTTGATTTCTAACGTAACAACACGTTCTATTCCGGTTGGGCTTTGTTGCGCATTTTGATAAAAACAATCAATGCGCGCATATCCTTTACAACCAACTGCTTTATACACTTTTTCCATTGTTTCTTGAACAAAACACAACGCGTGTTCTGGAAGTGGTGCCGGTGTTTGATTTTCACCTGCACCAGGCAAAAATTTTTCTGCAATCGACAAAATTGCATGCGTAGAAACAGCCTGGCTTGGTGGTAACGCACGCGGGTGCGCATTGCCAAGAACACCAACCGTCAGTTCCATGCCACGCACAAATTCTTCAATAAGCACTGCTTCTTTTTCATGTGCAAAAATAGTTTCAATTGCAGCAGTAAGTTCTTCGTTATCGGCAACTTTACTCACCATTACACTGCAGCCATCATCATGCGGTTTGACAATCAGTGGAAATTGACCAATGTTTTGCAACTCTTCCAGCGCATTTTCACGATCAGTTTGCCATGCGGAACGCGTTAAAAGATAGTTGCGTGGGACATCGAAACCCTCTGTGCGTAAAAATGAAGTTGTTTTCCATTTATCCATACATAATGCACTGGTGAGCACTGAAGAACCGTTGTACGGTAACCCGACCATCTCAAGCGCTCCTTGAATTGAACCATTTTCACCAGCACCACCATGCAGCGCAATAAACACAAAATCGGCATAATTGCCCAATGTTGCCCACGAAATTTTCTGCTGAGAATTAAGTTTTTTCTCAAGTTCGAAGGTAGAACTCGAAACTAATTGCTGAGAATCAACAATAAACAGTTCTAACTGTTGATTTACATACACGGGCACCGGGTCATATTTATGTGGAGATAACTTATAAATAACATTTCTTCCCGATTCGAGCGAAATTTCTTTTTCATTAGAATTGCCACCAAATAAAACGGCAACTCGAATTTTTTCTTGACTACTCATCTGGCCAATTTCCATTTTTTGCGCAATAAACTCGTCAGATAACATACCACATGCATAGAGTTCGGTTTCAATCAAATGATTAATCAGTTGTGTGTGATTCATATTGCATTGCGCCGCCTGTTTAAACATAAAGCTGGCCGGTCCTGCTCCCGAAAAACTGTTAGGATCTATAATTACCACTCGGCCATCGCTCGTTAAAATTCCGTCAATTCTGCCCATATTTTTAAATTCCAGAATAGCCATAACGTTGCAGCACGTTTCTTGTATTAATTCTTGTTGTTCTTCATTGCAACGTGCAGGAGTAAATTGTATCGATTTTCCGGGCATATATTTTTGTTCATAATCAAAAAATTGAATTGCATCATCAACTACTACTTCGGTGACTGAAAGTGGTTGAAACTTATTTTTTTTGTAATCGGTAATAATAATTGTTGTGAATTCCATACCGTTCACTTTTTCTTCAATGAGCACACGTTGCACATAACCTGGTGCACAATGAGCTGCACTGTTAATAGCCGAAATTAATTGTGCAGCGCATGTTACAACTTGAACTCCTAGACTTGAACCTTCCTGGTGTGGTTTGACAATGCACGGAAATGAAACCCCAGCATCAACTAACTGTGCGGACAAAATTGTTTCATCGAGCGTTGCTAATTGTTCAGGTTCAACCACAATACCACGCGGCACTGCAATGCCTGCAGCATGCAGAATCTTTTTTTGCATGATTTTTTCCATGCCAAGCGCACTGCCGAATCGTTTGGTTCCCACATACGGAATTGCCAATACTTCCAACAATCCTTGCAACGTGCCATCTTCTGCAAAACGGCCATGAAGTGCTATGTACAGTATATCAATTAACTCTTTTAAATCGTCCCAAATAATTGCTTGTGCTTGCGCAGAAAGGCGATGTTCAAAATCTACTGTTTTTCCGCGATACAAAAATGACCAGGGCATTATATATAACTGTCCACTCATCATTTGATACAAAGGAATTATGTCATAACGCTCAACATCAAGGTGATCGCACACGGTACGTCCCGAATTAAACGACACTTCGCGTTCAATCGATTTGCCTCCCATTAATACCCCGACACGAATCCTCTTCATGAAACTCCTTGCTCTGCACATCAGGTTTTTTTTATAGTAAGAAGTAGCTATTTTAAACGAAAAAAATAACCCTCGAATAAAAATACCATGAACAACCAAATTATTAAACGAGATGACTATTTAGTGTGGATTGATCTTGAAATGACTGGCTTGCTGGTTGAGCAAGATGTTATTCTGGAAATTGCCACTATCATTACCGACAACAATCTTTCTGTTGTCGCTACTGGACCACATTTAATCATTTCTCAACCTGAAATTGTGCTACAAACCATGAATGAATGGTGCAAAAAACAACACGGCCTTTCTGGTTTGACAAAAGCAGTGTTGGAATCTGTAATCACACTTGAACAAGCGCAAGAAGAAACACTCGAATTTATAAAATTATTTTGCAAACCGAATAGTGCACGTTTGTGTGGCAATTCAGTGTGGCAAGACCGCATTTTTTTACAAAAATATATGCCACTCCTCTTGAACTATTTTCATTATCGCCTTGTTGATGTTACCAGTATTAAGGAAGTATTACGCCGCTGGTATCCAGCAAACCAATACCTTGAATTTAAAAAAACAGACACGCACCGCGCACTTACCGATATTCAAGAATCGATTGACGAACTCAAACATTACAGAAAGCATTTTTTCATACCGTTGCAGATTTAAAATTAAAAAAGGGGTAATGAATGAATTATCGCATGTTGTGTGCGATTCTGGTATATGCACTAAACCAAGCAATGGTAATGCAATCAATGGAAAACGATGACCAACGAAAATTTCTTACCATGAGCACCGGGCAACTCAGAAAATGGAAACAAAAACAAATAGGTCCATCGTTCAGTATTGGTCGCACCCAGGGAAAAAAAGCCTCAACTGCGCATGTTTCAACTATTTTCAATCAATCCTTAAACCCGCAACAAGCAACTTACAAACTCATGCAAACTATTCAAGCATTACGTAACTCCAATACAATTTCTCAGCAAGATATTATTACTATTTCAGGATTACTTGATGCTCAGGCAAATCCGTATGCGATCATGATCACCTATAAAGAATTGAATGATACAATTGCACATAAAATTCTCGAGCTTGTTATTTCGAGCGGAAATCTAAAACTTCTAGAACACTGCCTTGAAAAAAAAGTTAATTTTAAAGTAAAAGTCAGCGGTTCTCAAGATACGCCGTATTCAATGGTACTCAAAGTATCAAAAATGAATGAAATAAAAGAGTTTAAATACGCCTCGGAAGTAATTCAAAAGATTGATTCTTTTGAAAAAAAAATTTCAACTCAAGGGATTGGGAGTGAAATAAATTGAACTGGTGTAATGAGATTGATCAATGGATTGAAATAAAGAAATGAGCGGGTTCATTGAAACACATTTCAGATAAATTTTTCTACTTGATAGATTCTTGATCATGTGCACAAGCGGTCGCGCGGGACCAAGCACGGTAATAGTTTCTTTGTTCCGCTCAACCCTGCTTCGTAAAAATGAGGCAAGTTCATGCGCTTCACGTTCAACCCCCACGGAATCGGTCGATTTGAGTTCAATTTCCACAAAACGAATGCACGGTGGATACCCAACCAGCTCGCGACCCTCAATTTCCGCATCATAAAAATTCATATAATCGGTTTCTGATAAATAGGAAAAGATTTGATGCTCTGCCATTGTTTGCACAATGACTTCACTTTCGTGGGATGCTCTGCCAGCTCTTCCTGCAACTTGAATGAGTTGTTGAAGCGCAGTTTCTGCGGCGTTGAAATGCGGAAAATTCAAATTTAAATCTGCCCAAATTACACCAACGAGGGTTACCCGAGGAAAATGATACCCTTTGGTAATTGTCTGTGTGCCAATTAAAATATCAATTTCTCCTGAATGAAAATCATCGACCGTTTTTTTCCATTTTTTTTTGTTTACCGTTGAATCAACATCAGCGCGTGCAATGCGCGCAGCAGGAAATAATGACTGCACAATTGATACCAACTGTTGCGTGCCAATTCCTTTTTTTAAAAACGGATCATCAGTACTGCGGCATCCAGAACAGGCAAGTGGCAGTTGTTTTTCAAAATTACAATAATGGCAGCGCAACTGGTTGTAATCATGCAACGTAAGTGTTACTGAACAGTTTGGACACCGTTCGCTTGCACCACACTGCTTGCACTGTACAAAAAAACTGTGCCCGCGCCGGTTTAAAAATAAAATTGTTTGTTCTTTTTTTTGTAATCTATCAGCAATTGCTTGGCACAATTCTTTGCTCATCCAAAAATGAGGTCGTTTTCGATCGATCGTAAATGGAACAACCGTAATCTGTGGCAATGATCCCGCATATCTTTTTGTGAGCTGCAGTAAACGCCACTTTTTTGTGCGTACCGCATACAGTGATGAAATTGATGGTGTTGCAGAACCAAGTACAATGGGAATTGCTGCCGTCTGTGCACGCATCAACGCTGCTTCTTTACTGTTAATGCGCGGATGTTTTTTTTCCTGATACCCAACTTCATGTTCTTCGTCAACAATGATCAAGCCAAGATTATTAATCGGCAACATGATTGGCAAATGCACGCCAACAATGAGTATCGATCGATTCTGCATGAGTGCATTCCACAATGCTCGTTTTTCTTTAACACTTGTTGCACTGTGAAAGCCATACAGTTCAACACCAGAAAGTGTTGCCGCAAATAGTGCAGTAAATTGTACCGCCAATGAAACTTCTGGAAGCAACACAATCACCGATTTATTGTGGCTTAATGCATGCAGGATCGCTTTTTTGTATACTTCAGTTTTACCTGACCCAGTTAAACCATGCAAAAGCAACGGCGCAAAACATTGTTGAGTGATTTGAGTGTTTATGGTTTCCACCACATCTTGTTGTTCTTGTGTCAACGTAACTGTCTGCGATTCATGCTCGGTCGAACTACTGTAATTTAATGCACTTTCACTGTTTGCTTGTTTTAAAATTGAACGCAACCTTTTTGCAAAATAAAGTGGCGACAATTGATAATAATTTGCTACTACACGAATAAATTCTGCGTAATGCGGATCATGTGGAAACGGTTCTAATCCAATAAGTGAACGCAATTGCCAAGAAACACGCGGGGGCTGCGATGAAACTTTTTCAACATAGGCACTGAGCGTGCGCGTGCGCAACGGCACCACCACAATTGAACCAGGAACAATCGTTTTGAGTTCGTGCGGAATTTCGTACCATAATGATTCTTGAAAACCGTTGAGAAGTTTAACTTGTGCATACATGATTTATA
This sequence comes from Candidatus Babelota bacterium, assembly GCA_022707425.1. Lineage (GTDB taxonomy): Bacteria > Babelota > Babeliae > Babelales > JACPOV01 > JACPOV01. The sequence continues at coordinate 40,785 of JAKJAQ010000004.1, read as the reverse complement.
GAATCGCAAATAAAATGGACGAAATAATCTTAATCAAAAATAATTAATGATGCTTTTGATAGTAACAAAAAAACGGCACCTCTAATAGAGTTAACACTACCATATATGAATAAAATCATTAAAAAAATTGCTCATTAATTACTTTTTGGAGTATACTGCGTTCAACAAAATAAGGGGGAAGGAGCTCATTACATGCCAAAAAAGCAACGCAACTCACTACTCATTCCGGTTGATTTTGAACAACCATGGTGGCAGATAATCTGGCAACAAAAATGGCGCGTTTTTTTTATTATGCTCGGTGAAGCGGGCATAAATATTTTCGACACCGTCAGCCCGATTGTTTTAGGGTGGGTGTTTACTGCAAAACGGTACGATTATTTTGCTTTTTTTTCTCTTGCATGGCTCAGCTCAATCGTGTTTCAAGATTTTGTGCGTAAATTAAACACTACGCTTCAACTACGCTGCATTCACAGTATTCATTTCAATGCGCATCAATACTTGTTGCAAGTTGATCCCGTTTATCATGCGCATCGAGAAAGCGGTACCGTTCTTGGTAAAATTGATCGCGCTTCACGTGCTTATGAAACATTGCTCGATTCAGTATTAATAGACATTTTGGGATATTTAGCTGCAATTATTACCGCGCTCATTTCACTCGCCTATGAAAGCATCTGGCTCATGGTGCTTTTGTTTCTTTTGTTGAGCGTCATTCTCATTTTTAGTCTCACCCTTTCACGCTTTTTTATTATTCCCCGAGAAAATGATTTAATTCGTGCTGATGATATTGTTAAATCAACCGGTCAAGAAAATCTTGCACAAATTAATTTGATTCGTTCCTATTTTGCAAGTAATGAAATTGATGATCTGTTGAGAACACGGGATCAAAATTTGGTAAAACAAGAACGCAGTTTGTGGAACGCCAATATTACCATGTGGTCAGTAATTAAAATTATGTATTTAATTACTGTGTTTGTACTTGGTACCTATATTTTACGCGGGATTCACCACGGTTCAATGAACGCAGTTGATGGAATTGCACTCATGATTATGTACATTCAAGGAACGTACGGCATTATCAGTCTTGAGCGCCCAATGCGTACCATGACCAAATCAATCACGCGCATCAAAGATCTTTTTGCATTCATTCCTGCGTTTGGTAAACAAACGTTTCCCGTGCTGCAAGAATCGCTTGAAGAACCAGTTCCCCCAATTGCTGCAACTGATACCATTTCGCTCAATGCTCACGACATTTCTTTTTCATATGGTAATGCGATTACCATTTTTGATCATCATAATTTGTCACTCACCATTCCGCATGAACAAGAATCAAAATTGTATGGTATTATCGGGCCATCTGGTGTTGGCAAAAGTACCCTCATTTCAATCATCGGTGGCCAACTTAACCCAACAACTGGGACCGTTACCATTAACGGCATTAATATTTATGCAATAGATGACTTCATGCGCCGTTCATTAATTGCAATGCAAGGCCAAGTTGCCTCAAGCATGCGCGGCACTTTGCGCTACAATTTGTTGTTTGGGCTCCCGGAAAAAGATCGCAAAACATACAATGATGCGTATTTAATTGATATGTTGCAACGCGTCGGTTTGTGGTCAATTTTCCAACCAAAAAAAGGACTCAACACGCTCATTGGTGAAGGCGGCCTCACTCTTTCAGGTGGCCAACGTCAACGACTTAATTTTGCAAGTTTGTATTTGCGCTCACACGCCTACAAACCTTCAGTGATTTTGATTGACGAACCAACCAGCAGTTTGGATGAAGTGAGTGAACAAGCAATTACTGCAATGATTTTTGAACTGTCCCGCTCTGCACTCACCATTGTAATTGCTCACCGCATAAAAACACTTGAAAGCGCTGTTGGCATTTTAGATTTTTCATTGATTGCACAAGAAAAAGAACTGACGTTTTACACACAAGCGCAATTGCTTGAACGATCACCGTATTACAAACAACTTATCGGCGGCGCC
>JAKJAQ010000004.1:0-38786 GCA_022707425.1 Candidatus Babelota bacterium | reverse complement strand
ATAAATTATTAATTTTTCACGAAATTTGATTAAAGTCGCTGTTTGCTGATTCCAAAAATTTATAAGCAACGATGCCATTGCCAATGACTTTCACTGCGCGCCATTGGTTTGCATGCATGCCATCAACTGCGCGCTCAACAAAAAATGCACCGAGTGCCAATTTACCCAGAAGACGAGCGGCAACGCCAATTTTGCGCACAATTGCATCGATCGTGGCAAACAGCACTGCTGGCGGATCTTGATTGAGAAGAATTTTTAAATCATCATATACCGCTGGCACAAAACTGGTAAGCACCAAACCACCGCCAACTATGAATGCAATTCCCGCATAATTATTTTGATCGGCTCGAACTGCTTGAATACCATTAAATGCTGCGTAGCCACCTGCACTGCACATGAGCAGTTTAAGGGCAAGTTTAACACATGAAACGCGCGATTCTTTTTTTTGATGTGAAAAATATGATTTGTTTTTGTACGCGAATGCACTGTTGTTACTACAACATAATGCAATAACAATTGTCATACTAATTAATGGTATTCTCTTCACTTTCTACCTCTTTGCACAGTTTTATTTTTTATTCAGTTATTATTTTTTGCGCTTCTTCCCATTCAGTCAAGAAATGCGATAACTCTTTTTGCGCTTCTTTGTATCGTTTTTCTGCTTTTTGATAAACTGCTGAACCATACTCCATGTTTGCAAATTGCACTGTCAGTTCTTTTAGCTCTTTTTCAATTTTATTAATTTTTGATTCTAATTGAGCTGCTTGTTTTCGTAACAAAAAAAGTTCTTTACCACTTTGTACATGTTCACTGGCCGGTTCATTTTTTTCTGGTTTTGGAGCAATTGCTGGTTGCGATTGCGATGATTGCATGGTTTTTTTGAAATATAAATATTCTTCGTAGGTGCCGTTGAAACTTTGCAATCCCTCCGGTGTCAGTTCAAGAATTCGGGTTGCTAATTTTTGAATAAAATCATGATCATGGCACACAATCAATATGGTGCCCTGATACTGCTGCAGTGCTTGCAACAAAATATCTTGTGCATACATATCAAGATGGTTGGTTGGCTCATCGAGAAGCAAAAAGTTGGATTTTTTAACCAGCACTTTCACCATTGCAACGCGGTTGCGCTCACCACCACTCAGCACTCCAATTTTTTTTTCAACATCATCACCGGAAAATAAAAATGAACCTAAAAATGAGCGAATTGTTTGTTGGTTAACATCGGGACAACTGTTCTGCACTTCATCAAAAACGGTTGAATGATTATTAAGCACACGCGTTTGATCTTGTTCAAAAAAAGCAGTTTTTACTTTGTGGCCAAACTCAATTGACCCACCTTGCAACGCTAATTTTCCTTGAATTAATTCAAACAACGTTGTTTTACCAACACCATTTGGTGCAATAAGTGCAGCTTTTTCTCCGCGACGAATTTCGCCATTTACATGGCAAAAAAGTTGTTTACCATCAAATGAATGTTTCACATTGCGCAGCGTGAGCACAATTTGACCTGGTTGATCAACCGGTGGAAACGAAAGATGAATTGATGGCAACACCGGCTCAACTTCAACTAATTCTATTCGTTCAAGTTGCTTAATCATCGATTGCGCCATTTTTGCTTTGGATGCGCTTGCACGAAACCGTTCAATTGTTTGTTGTTTTTTATCAATTTCTTTTTCTTGCCGCGTGCGAGCTGCAAGTGCATGTGCTCTACGTTCTTCTTTTTGTTCTAAATAATATGATAAATTTCCGTTGTACATCGTTCCACGACCACGCTCAAGCTCAAAAATAACTGGGCATGCGTGTTCTAAAAAATAGCGATCATGAGTTACGAGTGCATAGCCAAATGAACCGTTTTTTAAAAAATGAAAAAACCATTCTTTTGCAACAATATCCAAATGGTTTGTCGGTTCATCAAACAAATAAAAATTTGCATTCTGGAGTAACAGCTGTGCTAAAACAACCCGCATTTTCCAACCAACACTCAGTTGATCAACTGGTGCTTGCAACATTTCAGTTTTAAAACCAAGACCGGTTAAAATCTCGCGCGCTTTTCGTTGTGCGGCAATTTTATCAAAATGTGCTAATTGCTCTTGCAATTTTACATACTCTTCAATATAGTCTGATGCATTTTCGCTTTGCTCTTCAAGCATTTTTTCAAGCTCAGCGATTCGCTGCTCAAGTTGAGTAAAACGATCAAACACCGTAAATACTTCATCAAACACCCCTTTTGACGACTGCAAAACTACTTCTTGGGGCATGTAGGCAATTTTTTGCGTTTTATCGCGCTGTATTGAACCACCAGTTAACTGCAAGGTGCCTGCAATTACTTTAAGTAGTGTAGATTTGCCAGCACCGTTGCGGCCAACGATACCAATTTTTTGATCGCCTTGAAAGCTACAATTAAGATGGTCAAAAATACGATGTGTACCCAGTTCTAGCTGTCCATCACGAATAATAATCACAAAATTCCTTTGCGTGCAGAGTTTGATGTTGCCGCGTATTATTGCAGTATAGCGCACTACACGCTTGCTAATCAAATCCCCTTTTATTTAGAGTACATGCATAAAAAAGTAGAAATAAGGAGAAAATGTCATGTGTTTTTCAGCAACTGCTAGTTTTACCGCAAGTGGCGTCTTGGCCATTTTTGCTTTTATTGCACACCGAATAGTGCAGCACCCGCGTCAACGATTATTTGCTACTATTCCGTTACTTTTTGCTGTTCAGCAAGCAGCCGAAGGAATTGTGTGGCTCAGTTTTAAGCATGAATCTTTGCTGTTTTTGCGCATGCCCGCTGCTTATATTTTTCTTTTCTTTGCATTTATGGTCTGGCCAACGTGGATTCCAGTTTCACTTGCTCAGCTTGGTCGCTGGCGAGTGTGGTATCTTTCATTGTTTTTTGTGCTGATCGGTGTTTGCACAACTATTTTTTTGGGTTTTCATTTATTTACATTGCCGCTGACGGTACTGGTGGGTAATCACCATATTGTTTACCAGTATCCGTATTCACAATTATGGTACTGGCTCACTACGATTAGCTATTTAGTTGCCACCGTTGGACCATTTATGTGCGAACGTTCGTATCTGATGAAATTATCAGGATTCTTTTTACTTGGTGCATCGATAGTAAGTTACGTGGTCTATTTTGAAGCATTTGCATCAATATGGTGTTTTTTTGGGGCGCTCCTAAGTGTGCTGGTGTGCATTTTACTTTGGCAGGACAATCGATCGCACCACTCCATCTAGTCAATAAAATCAATTTGGGGTACACTTAATTCAAGAGAGATTTTGTGAAGCATCTCAGAAAGGATTTTTCTTGACGCAACCATCTTTTGATCCCCAAAAAACAGTTTTTTTAATTGACGGTTCTGCTTTTTTATATCGAGCCTATTACAGCTTGCGACCATTGCATACCATTTCGGGCGTGCCAGTAAACGCAGTCTACGGCTTTTGCCGCATGCTCAAAAAAGTAATCGACACTTTCAAACCACATTATTTAGCACTCGTATGGGATAGTCGCGGCAAAACGGTGCGTCATGAACTTTTTCCTGAATACAAAGCAACCAGACAAGAACCACCAAGCGATCTTTTTGGGCAAAAACAACTGATTCAAGATTTTGCACAATCCATTGAATTAAAGCAGCTGCAACAAACCGGTGTCGAAGCTGATGATCTGATGTATTCGGTATGCCACGAATTAAAAAATGCGGGCGTTACAACCGTGCTTATCACCTCCGACAAAGATATGGGCCAAGCAATTACGCAAAATTGCGTGCTTTTTGATCCATTTAAAGATGCAGTTGTTGACCAAGCAGCGCTTGAACAGAAAATGGGTTTTCCGCTCGAAAAATTACCTTTCTACTTTGCACTTGTGGGTGATTCGTCAGATAACATTCCTGGAGTAAAAGGAATTGGTCCAAAAGGCGCCACCGATCTTGTGCAACAATTTGATTCACTTGAAGATCTCTATAAAAACATTCACACCATCAAGAAAGAACGCACACAACAATTGCTTATTGAGCACAAAAATGATGCTTTCTTGAGTGAAAAATTATTTCGTTTGCATTATGTTCCCTTACACACTTCAGTACCAGATCTTGTATTTAATGCTCAAAATTGGAACAAAGCATTACCATTTTTTCAAGAGATGAATTTCAAGTCGCTCATTAAAGAAATAAACGAAAGCGGCACAGCGGCAACTGAATCAAAATTGTCACTTTCACAAGCGGGTGGTTATCAATTTATCACGGTCACAACACCGCAACAGCTCTCTGAAATTGAAAAACAAATCAAACTTAAACGGTTGGTAGCTCTTGATACTGAAGGGTTTGGTCCACTGCCAATGGGCGGTGAAATGTGCGGATTTTCTTTGTGTCTGGAAAAAGGAATTGCCTATTACATTCCGCTCACGCACAAAACAAACGAAAATCAATTAAGTAAGCAGCAGGTAGTTGATGTAATGAAACCGTTGCTTGAAGATGAAACAATAAAAAAAATAATGCACCACGGCAAATTTGACTTGCTTGTTTTTTGGCATGCGGGCATTAATGTGCGTGGATTGGTATTTGACACACATATTGCCGCACATTTAGTCACACCAGATTGGCAACGTGTTGGATTGAAATCCTTGTCAGAACATTTTCTTAATGAACCGATGCTTTCATTCAACCAAGTTGTTACTGCAAATAATTACAAAGATTTTTCATATGTTCCTTTACCACTTGCAACAGAATACGGTGCAGCCGATTCACACCAAACATGGCAATTAACTGCATTATTAGAACATGAGTTACAAAAACAGGACATGCAAAAACTGTATCATGAAATTGAACTTCCGCTCGTGCATATTTTGACCGATATGCAAAAAGAAGGAATCATTCTGGATTTGAAAACCATCGAACAACTTGATATACAAGTAACACATGATTTGCAAAAACTACAAGAACAGATTCTGTCGCTGATCGGGCCTGAATTTAAAGATATTAATCTAAATTCACCAAAACAACTTGAACAATTACTTTTTGAACACTTAAAATTACCACCTCAGAAAAAAACAACCGGCAAAACCGGCTATTCAACTGATCAAGAAGTACTCGAATATTTGTCGCATCTACATCCAGTTCCTGGCCTTATTTCATTGTACCGGGAACTTTTTAAACTAAAAACTACCTACATTGATGCATTACCACTGGCCATAAACAATCAAACGGGAAGAATCCACAGCACTTTTAGTCAAACTGCAGTTGCCACTGGACGACTTGCAAGCTCTGACCCAAATTTGCAAAATATTCCAACCGATTCTAGTGCATTTCCACAACTCAAAATTCGCGCCGCATTCAAACCAGAACCGGGCCATGTTTATTTATCAGCAGATTATTCACAAATTGAGTTGCGTGTTTTGGCAGAATTTTCACGGGATGAACAGTTGATCGATTCATTTTTGCAAAAAATCGACATTCATCAGCGAACTGCTTCACGCATTTTTGAGGTGCCACTTGATCAAGTTACTCACCAGCAACGGCAAGTTGGAAAACGAATAAATTTCAGTATTTTGTATGGACTCACGCCGTATGGATTGTCAAAAGATCTCAAAATTCCGCTCGGTGATGCAAAAAAATATATAGAGAAATATTTTGCACAATATCCACGTGTGCTTGGCTGGATGGAACAAACGGTTGAAGATACCAAAACGCATGGTTACGTGACCACCTATTGGGGTCGTCGACGTTATTTGCCTGGTATTCACGAAAAAAACAAAGTGTTGTTTGATTTAGCGCGCCGCGTTGCAATCAACACACGCGTGCAAGGAACAGCAGCAGAGCTCATGAAATTGGGAATGGTACATCTTGAACGTGCGCTCAAAAATAATCATTTAAATGGCAAAATGATTGTGCAAATTCATGATGAATTATTACTCAGTGTGCCGAAAAATGAAATCATAGAAACAGAAAAATTGGTAAAGCATTTGCTTGAAACGGTAGTGAAATGGAAAGTGCCACTTGAAGTGACAACTCGCGTTGGCAATTCATGGGATGAGGTAAGTAAATAATTAATCGCGATAAATTCGCCAATTAAGCATTGGATTCTCAAATCGTTTCAATAAATCTTCATTGATTGGTAGCTTATTGGTCATGTCAATTACGGATGCTTTAAACATCTGATTTTCTTTTTTAAGTGCTGAGTTTTCGGCAGCAACCACTGACAATTTCTTACCGACCACAACAGCCGATGAAGCATATCTCAATTTTATATCACGCATGTCAGCTTCACATTTTTTTGTTTTCCACCATGAAAATCCAGCGCCAACAAGTGCTGCTGCAGTAATTGACCAAGCAATTTTTGGATTTTGCGCAAACGACTGAACCGTATTATAACCATAGTTCAATGTGGCAACTGAAATATCTCCAACCGTTGGCCACATCAAAAAAGATGGCACAAAAGTTGACATACCCCATTGAGTTCCACTGCTTAAATTAGTGTCACAATGAAGGTGCGAAAAAGTACCCATTAAAATGAGAATCGGTAAAAATAATCGTGTTAATAGTTTCATGTTACCTCCAAAGAGAAATGTAGCGAGAGTTTTTCTGCTATTAGTCTCTTTATAAGAGTAACAAATTATGACTATTTGTCAAATCAAATGGGCATATTTTATAACAATCTATTAATTTTGCTTATTGTTCATCTGAATTATGGCGGCTTAAAAATTTAGAAATTCTTTTTTTAAAGGTCATTTTTTCGCCTTCTTCATTTTTAATTACCAATTTGGGCAACAATGGATCACGCGTCAGCAATTTTTTATTTCGTGGGTCAATAGTAATGAAAACATTTTTTTTGTCATCATCTTTTCGAAACATAAATGCCCCGATTGATTCGTGTGGATTGCCATATAATAAGCATTCCTTCAACTTCGGTAATAATTTAAGTCCTCTCGGAACCGAATTTAATTGATTATCAACTAAATCTAAATGTGTCAGTTGTTTTAAATAATCCTTAAAATGATATTCCGCAATTTCCTTAATTCTATTATTTCGTAATCGCAAAACGCATAAATTCTCTAAATCATCAATGACACCGGGAAAATACTCAATTTGATTATCATTCAAATTAAGCTCAACAAGTGTCGCTTTAAACTCGCTCAGTTCATGGGGTAACGATTTTAATAAATTTCCCCCAAGGTTGAGTGTACGCAAGGAAAAATTGTTTTCATTAACAGGAAGCATCTTTACGTTTCCAGCAACCAAATGTTCACGAATGCTTTCTAATGCAAGAGTTGCATAAACTAACAAATTATCGATTGCGTAATTTTTGTAACCCAGGTCTAAGGTGCGATAGCGTATGATTAAATCTTGTTGATTAAGCGAAAGGGATTGAATGCTCAAATAATAATGCATAAATTGGGTAAATGTTTCCCGGAATAATTTTTTATTTTTTTCAGCCAGTTCCGCTCTTTCCATATAATAATTTGTATAGGTTGGCAAACTCGTACCTGATGAATTTTCTTTTTCTTCAATATCTGCCGCACTGCTTCTTCTGCCAACACTTGATATCGAAGCCATAGGCGGTGGTATAAGAAAATTTATATTACCTTCGGTACTTCGACTTTCATAGTTAATTACACTCAGTCCAATAGTAACAGGCGATTCTGATTCTTCTTTTTTTCCTTCATTTTTTTCCATCGCATTACTTGAAACCACAAAGATACAGATTAAAAATAAACCATACTGCATAAACAATTCCCCCTTTTTTATTTAATTATGCATTTTTATATAATTCCTTCATCATCAGATGATTTATTACTGAAAAGCGCTGATAACCGCTTGGTAAGTTTTTTTTTCGCCTTTTTTTCTTTTTTTTCTTCAATCTGCACGCTCGCTGCGCTACTTACTGGCGACAATTGTTTTTGTCTGGGATCAACAATAATAAAAATATCAGGATTTAATTTTCTCAAGCGTACGCGAGTGAGTAGTTCTGACTGATTGCCATAGAGTTCACAGCGCTCTAAAAATCGTAAGTTCTGAACAGAATCAGGTAGTGTCACTAAATTATTATACGCCACATTAAGCAAACGTAATTGAGTCAATTTCGCAAATAATCCACTCTCAATTTTTTGAATTTGATTATTTTCAACATTCAAATATTTCAAATTGTCTAATTGCCAAATAACTAAAGGAATTTCAGTAAAGTTATTACTACCAAGGTTGAGTTCTGTGAGCGTTTTTTTAAACTGATTGAGCTCGAATGGCAAGCTCAATAAACGGTTATTTACTAAATCTAATTTTACCAAAAGCATTTTTGATAAATGGTTTTTTTGTTTCTCTGATAATTCTCCACCATTATCTGCAAGCAATCGATCGTACGCATCATAAACATAGGTGGGCAAATCATTAATTTCCAAATTGCTTAAATTTAATCCATTAAAAAAATCAATCACATCTGCTTGTTTCCATTTATGGCGCATTGTTTTTTGATTCCACAATATTTGAAATACACCTAGTGTTGGACCAAATGCTTCTTTTTTCCCTTCATAGGCCTCTTTTTTTTTTTGTAAAAGCTCACCAAAACTTGAATAACTATTTACGTGGCTATTAAAGCGGGCTAATAATTTATCGCTACTGGTAGTTGAACCGGATTCAGTTTTGAAGATTTCATTATTTTCTTGTTCCATTGCACAGGAGATTTGAGAAAAAAATAAAAAAATTATTAATATGTGCTTCATCATTCCTCCATTCTCAGTTTTCATCATCATAAAAAAATGTGGTAATATGCCTTCGGTTTTGAGTTTCTTTTTTATCTCTTTTTGATCCCTCTTTTTCTGGTTTTAAGAGAAAAACCTGAGGACGATCTTTAAAAAATTGAGAAACCGGAGTGTCGATTGGATTATTGTGCAATTTACACATCCCCAGAAATGGCATCTCTTTAAAGTTTTGAGGTACTTTGGTCAGACGATTGAATGAGATATCAAGATATTTTAATTTTTGCAATTTTTTTATACCGCCTTCATCTATAAAAGAAATTTGGTTGTTCGAAAGATTGCATGCTTCAAGTTCGCTTAATTCAAAAATCCTTTCAGGAAATTCTGTAAAAAGATTATGGCTTAGATTTAATTCTTTTAACGTTTTCAAGACACCAAATTCTTTTGGTAATGTAGTCAATTGATTGTCTGAAATGTTAAGTCGCCTTAACTTCATTTTTGCATTAAATTTTTCATGCACTTCCGTTGGTGCGCCACCATTCTTTGACAAATAATAGTTGTACAAATATCTAATAAAAGTTGATAAATCGGTGATGGTGCGGCCCTTTAATGAAAGTTCATAAAAAAAATTATTGAGTTGCTTTTCCGTAAAAACTTTTTCTGACGGTCGCTCTGAATTAATAAAAACTTGCAGCCACATAATCATAGATGAAAATTTTATTTTATTTTCTTCGTTTTTCTTCGCTTGCTCTTCCAACTTACCTGGTTTCAAGAGTTGGGTCGTATCTATTCTTTGAAGATAGAAATTTTCACTATTGCTTACTTCAACGACACGCGAACCTTTTTTATCCGACGTTTCCTCCATTGGATATGCACCCATGATAATACAAAGCATCCAAATAATTGTTTTTATTCTCTTCATTTATAGCCCTTTTATTATTTTTTAGTATTTGATGATTTTAAAAAACCAATAAATGAGCGTGATGCATTTTTATCTGGAATTCGGCGTGATATTTTATTCTCTTTTTTAGGTTCTTCAAAATAAAAAGGTGGTGTTTTATACACGGCCGGTGAAAGTTTTTTTATTTCTGGATTATTAGAAAGAACACACGAAGTAAGATTTTGTAAGGTAAAAAATGTTTTAGGCACACATGGCAATCCATTATTCGATAAATCTATCACTTCAAGATTTTTTAATTTCGCAAAACCTTCCTCGGTAAACTGTGAAATTTGATTACAGCAGGCAAATATTTTTTTTAACCCAGCCATGCCATATAACGCTGTAGGAAACTTTTCAAATCGATTAGTACAAAGAGTTATACTGGTCAATGTAGTAACTTGAGCAAGTTCTGGTGGCAAATCGCGTAGTTGATTTCCTGTAAGATCCAGTCTCGTTAACGTAAAATCATTCGACGAAATAGTGACTGGCGAGGCAGAACGTAAATAACAATGCAATAAATCAATAAATATACTAAAATTGACTATTTCTCTCTGCGTGAGTGTAAGTTCATGATGATATTTTTCTAATTCTACCTGCGTGAGCAAACCAACTTTGTCTTCAGTACTATTATTCTTATTGATGCGATTTGTGAGCACAAGCAATTCAGCTAATTGTTTGCCAAATGTATCATTTAAATTTTCTTGTGGTTGATTATTATTATTGGATTCTTCACTCAGGAGTGGAAACTCGGCCGTTTGATTGCCATAGCGTTGTAGTTGCATGGCATCGTACTCAACCGAACCGCCTTTTTCCATCGCAACAAGCGCAATTGAACTTGATAACATAACCACTATCACTGAAAGTTTCATTATTTGCCCTCCACCCACATTAGTTATTTTCTTAATTTTAATTTTTGCAAAATTGATAATTTTTTTTGAATTGGTTGTTTGTCTGAACTATTTTTTAAAAGCGATGGATTAATTTTATTGCCTTCAAAGTTACAATCTACCTCAAGCTCCAATAGTTCCTTTGGTAACAACGTTAATTTATTATGTGAAACATCAAAGTTTTTTAATTTTTTTAAATTGCCAATTTCAGGGTTAATTTTTTCAATAGCGTTGTGAGAAAAATTGAGTTTGGTTAATGCTGTTAAACCAAAAACCGCTGCTGGGATTTCAGTAAACTGGTTATAGCTGAGGTTGATAGAGGTCAAAGCTGGCAACCACGCAGGTAATTCATCTGGTAAAGAACACAATTTGTTCACTGAAAGATACAGCCTATTAACAACAATCATCATAGCATATTTTTTTTGCAATTCGTTCTGTTCTTTATCACTCATCAAACTGCCATGCTGCCATTCCAACTGTACAAAATCTTCTAAATCCATCATTTTTCGTCCCGAAAAATCTATCGATTGAAAAAAATGTATTAATTCTGAATGTGTATGCTTCAGTAGACATTTTTTTTCTAATGTTCTTGCTTTAATTTGAACCAATTTTTGCAAAAAAGAGAGTTCGACTGCGTGATTATTTTTGGAAATTTTTTCGTTTTGTATCTCTTGAGCGAATTCGACAAATTCAGGAGCTATCCTTCTATTGTCAGTACCAATCGCGATCGATTGAAGTTCAAAATTAGTACTGTTGGTATTCTTATCCATCGCATAACTACACAGGACGTTCAAAAAAAGCAGCATGCTCAATTTTTTCATACACCCTCCTATTATTTAACTCACGACTCGATTCATTCACCAAACTTGAGCGCTAGCGCATTTTTATCTTTGCCGATCCATAGTTGTTCAATTTCTTGTTGGTCATCGTTTGGTACATTATTGTGATGTAATATCAAAATTTTCAAATTATTCATTGACGCAATGGCTTGCGGGTTAATTGTAGTAATTTGATTGTGGCTCATATCGATTTCGTCAAGCGTATTAATTGCATAGAGCACGGATGGAAACTGTTTGAATTGATTGTTTTTTGCAGAGAATACTTGAAGATGGGGGAATTGCACTAATTCTGCTGGCAATTGTGTTAATTCATTATTATCCAATATCAGTTTTTTTATTTTAAACAGTGGTGCTCGATGACCTAATTGCGACAGAAAATTAATATCAGAACGTTGTATAACAGCAAGTTTTATTAAATTCTTTGCATAACCTCGCATTCCTTTACTGTTTATTGGAATTTGATCATTTAAACTTCTACCGGACATATTGAGCGTGCGGATCATTTCATAAGCGTCATCGGCATCAAGTTCATCATTTTCCTTGCGATCACACACCGTCAAGCAGCCAACCATTTGGCATAGAAAATGTAAATCCGCGGCCTTAAGATACAGAGTAATTGCTTGCGAAAAATTTGGTTGCACATCCTCCATGCACCTTAGTTGATACATTTGAAGCACAACCAATACCATTAAAATTCGTATAATTTTAGTTCCCACACCTATCCCCCTTTTTTATCGATCTTGTCCCTTAACTTAAAATTATACTGGATCGCCGCACGAATTTTCTATGGTGGTACTCATTTTGTTTTCTTTTGCTTGGTCGAGAATTAAATCTTCTTTTTTCTTTTTTATGTTTTTATTCCATTCGGTACGCAACTTTTCTTGTTCAGTTACCGTTAATTTGTTATGAGAAATATTAAATCTTGTAAGTTGTGGGTCTCTTCCAATCCATTCAGCCTTATCCTGAACAGTTTCGATTAAATTATATGAAAAATCAGCTTCTTCAAGCGATTTCATAAACACTAATTCATCAGGAAACTTGGCAATTTTGTTTCGTGACATTAAAAGTCTTTTCAATTGTTTAAACTCGAGCAATTCTTCAGGCAGTTGGGTTAATTCATTATTGCTCAAATCAACTGTTTGAATGTTAATGCTTTTGGGAATCATTAATTTTCCGATTAAGCCGACGGGTAATTCAGGATCTATGTTATCTACCGCAAATCTCGCCGCCTTCAATCTCAAAAGTAAATAGGTCTTAAAATCGGTATTTTTGCCATGTATCTGCATGCCAATTTTCTTTCCAGCTGCTTTCAACGTATCAAAGCATTCATGCAATTGCTCAATATTCATCGGTTGATAATCAGCAAGTCTATAGGTCTTCAAATCCAGATGGATGACCATTTTGCAAAGCGTTTCTGCCGTTGGCTGCTGCATACCATATGAAGCGAACATATAAATGAGCATTCCCAACACTGCATACCAATGTTTGACCATTTTTTTTCTTTCAATTTAAACATTTTATTCTACTTTACCCAAACAAGATTTTTTTCGAACAATTTCGTAATCTAATGCACTTCATTTTTTTACTACGCTCGATAAACTAGTTGATCAAAATTGATTACCGGCTTTCAAGGAAAAACCATGATTGAAGTTGAAAAATATACGGCACCAGAAGCTACGCACCATGCCGAGCGGCTTGATCCGCTTGCCGATTCACTCAGTTCGGTCGAATTGGTCCGCGTTTCAGGGTCTGATCTTGAAGTGGTCAATGCAGCGCGTGTTTCGTATGGAAAAGTTGCCACTCAAATCACCGAGCGCGACAAAAAATTGATCTATTATTTGATGCAACACAAACACACAAGCCCGTTTGAGCATAATCAACTTTCATTTCGCATTAAAGCACCCATTTTTGTTGCACGGCAATGGATGCGCCATCGCATGAATTCGTATAACGAAATTAGTTACCGCTATGTAAAGGCACCGCTTGAATTTTATATTCCTTCAAATTGGCGCCAACAAGACCCGGTAAACAAACAAGGTTCTGTTGGTTCATTCAAAAATGAACAATTGCAAGCAATCTATAAAAAATCGATCGAACAATCGGTAGCCGCGTATGAACACTTGCTCAACAACGGCGTGTGCCGAGAACAAGCACGCGGTTTGTTGCCCGTCTGCACCTACACCGAATTTATTTACACCACCAATTTACATTCACTCATGCATTTTTTAAAATTGCGTTTGCATGCAGGTGCGCAATATGAAATTCAACAATTTGCACGCGCCGTACTTAAACTTGCGCAGCCACATTTTCCGATTTCGCTTGATTGCTGGAAACAATTAGAAATGCCTGAATTAGCACCCGATTGGGATGCAGAATTTGTAAATAATTTGAGCGGAAACAAATAAAAAAAATGGCCGGACTTGTCAGCCCCGGCCATTTTAAAATTATAGCTAAAAAACTTAATTTTTCTTGAATTGATACCCGATCAATCCACCAATACCTGTGAGCAGACCAACAACCGCAAATGTTCGTGGCCATGAACGATCTAAGGTTAATGTTTGTTCGGCGAAGGAATCGGCAACTTCAATATGATCAAATTTATCTTGCTCAACCCTTGCGTCAAATCGTGTCACACACTTTTCATTGTAAGCCAAGGAATAAAACCGCGAAGTTGTAAATGTACCGGATGCAATTTTATAACCATGTATAATTTCATAACGATCAATGCTCATTTCTCCCGAATTAATGGGTCGTGGATCGATACATGCTTGACCGCGACATGTCAATAATTCAAGTCTAGCTCGCTCTTTGGTAGATAGTCCATGTGAAAGAACTTCATTTTTACTTGCACAGATTCCTAATCCAAGAACTGCTCCGGCCGCCGCGCCTGTAATTATCGCTCATTACTTTTTTAAAATTATCAAACCATCCAAATGTTTGTTGTGCTAATCCACCCAACACTATAAGTACGCACATTATTTTTTTTATTAAATTCATAAATGTCTCTTTTATTCTATAATTATTAATTACAAGACCAGCTTATCACCCCCCACCATTATGTCAAATGGTAATTTTTACCAAAATGGCAATAACTCGAAAACGGCTATTTGGTTTACGCAGGTTCTGCCGCACAACCAAAAACTCATCCAGATTTGATCTGCTGGCAATCACTCAATCAAATTATCAAGAATAGGAAATGAACATAAAAAACATGGCTTTTTTTATATCGATTGCTTTTCTCTATCGACATTGCATGACTCGGAGTGTGATTATTGACTTTTGTGAGCCATTTGAGCATACTAATGAGTAAGAAATGTCTCATTAAGAAAATGACTTTTAAAGCCCATCTTTCTTAAAAAACAAAAAAATTAAGTATATTTACGAGGTACTCACGATGGCAACTAGTAAATCCGGCGGTTCTACTTCAAATGGTCGCGATAGCGCAAGCAAGCGTCTTGGTGTTAAATTATTTGATGGCCAAGAAGTTTCAGGTGGCGAAATTATCGTTCGTCAACGCGGAACGCGTTTCCACCCGGGCCGCAGCGTCGGAATAGGCAGTGACGATACATTATTTGCACTTGGCACCGGCACCGTAAAGTTTCATTTTGGACCAAAAGGTCGTCGCTTTGTGTCGATTTTGCCAAAAGCTTCATAAGCATCAATTTGATTTCTCTCAAAAATCTTGTTATAAATGCAGATAATTTCTTATCGCTTCAAAGTTGAGCAAATTTCTTATTTAATCGGAGAGTTGCATGATTGATTTTCTTAAATTCCGCCCATTGTATGCGCTACTTTCAGCTGTCATTATGATTTCGTTTGTTGGTGCTGCAATTTACAAAAAAACCACTACGGGTCACGTTTTTAACTATAGCGTTGAATTTACTGGCGGCGCGCAACTTCTTCTTGGATTTGAAAATCCGGTAAAAAGCAGTGAAATTGTCGCTATTTTAGAAAAAGCTGGTTGGACAGGAATTACCACGCGTGAATTTGCAAACTCAAAAGAAATTTTAGTACGCACAAAAGAAACACCTGAAGATATTGCCCAACTTGGTGAAAAAGTTCGCCAAGCAGTGCAAAGTGAATTGCCTGACAACACCGTAAAAGTGTTGCAAGTTGACAGTATTGGTGAAGGAATAGGTGCAGCATTAAGCTGGAATTCGATTAAAGCAGTTATTGCTGGTCTTATCTTGATGCTTATTTATATTGCATGGCGATTTTGGTCAGTTTCTTTTGCAACTGGAGCAGTTATTTCATTGTTTCATGATGCAATTGTTATTTTGCTTTTTTTCTTGCTCACTAACAAAGAAATTTCGATGAACGTAATTGGTGCAATTATGGCAATTCTTGGTTATTCGATTAACGACACGATTGTTATTTTTGCTCGAATTCGTGAAAATATTAAAACAATGCGTAATTCATCAATCGCCCATATTACCAATGTAAGCATGAACCAAACGTTACGCAGATCGCTTCTTTTGAGCTCAGCAACCGCACTTGTAGTTATTGCACTCCTATTTTTAGGCGGCGAGCCATTACGCGATTTATCATTGGCTCTTTTTATTGGTATTGTTTTCGGGACCTATTCTTCAATTTGCATTGCAAGTCCCGTTATGTTAATGCTGTATAAAGAGAAATAGATTTTTGGAAATTGACTGAATACTGATCATTATCAGCACTATCAAGAAAAAATGCTTTTAGTAAGTTGGCATTGTAATAATAATCTGTTGTATTACGAAAAAACAGATTGTCATAAGCTATTTTATAACTTTAGAAAATTTCAGGGACACATTTATACACTCTTTCCATAAGGAGATCTCATCTCATGACACCAGAAGAATTACGTCAGTTAAGTCTCATCGATTTGTGTCATCAAGCACGTCGTCTTGGTGTAGTTAGCACCAGTTTTATGAACAAGGACGAGCTCATCAAACATATTATTGAGCTCCAAGACAATCCTGACAAAGAAATTGAAGTAGGGGGAGTATTAGAAAAATTACCCGATGGATTTGGCTTTTTACGTTCAAATAAATTTGATTACGTTTCAGGGCCTGATGACATTTATGTTTCACCATCACAAATTCGTCGCTTTAATTTGCGAACGGGTGATACGGTAACCGGTGTCATTCGCAAACCAAAAGACGGTGAAAAATATTTTGCGCTTCTTAAAATCAACCAAGTAAACAATGCAGATCCGGGCATTTTGGGCGATCGGCCAATGTTTGACCGGTTAACACCATTGCATCCAGAAAAAAAATTCACTCTCGAGTCGGATCCTTCCTATATTTCGACCCGGTTAATGGATATTTTTTCGCCAATTGGTAAAGGACAGCGCGGACTGATTGTTGCACCACCAAAAGCTGGTAAAACTGTTTTACTTAAAGAAATTGCGCAAAGCATTTTAACCAACCACCCAGAAATTTTCTTAATAGTTCTTCTTATTGATGAACGACCTGAAGAAGTTTCGGACATGCGCCGTTCAATTAAAAACAAAAATGCTGAAGTGATTAGCTCAACATTCGATGAAGCAGCAGAACGCCACGTTCAAGTTGCTGAAATTGTGCTTGAAAAAGCAAAACGCATGGTTGAAGGCGGCAAAGATGTGGTTATCTTGCTTGATTCTATTACACGCTTAGCACGTGCCTACAATACAACCGCTCCTGCATCAGGAAAAGTATTAACTGGCGGTATCGATGCCAATGCATTGCAGCGCCCAAAAAGATTTTTTGGTGCTGCACGTAACACCGAAGAAAGTGGTTCACTCACGATCATTGCAACTGCCATGATTGAAACCGGTTCTCGTATGGACGAAGTCATTTACGAAGAATTTAAAGGTACCGGTAACATGGAAATGCATTTAAGCAGAAAAATTTCCAACCGTCGCGTATTCCCTGCATTTGATTTGCTCATTTCGGGCACACGCCGCGAAGAGTTATTGCTTTCTGATGATGAACTCAATAAATCATGGGTGTTACGCAAATTCCTTTCTACCATGAACACGGTAGAAGGAATGGAATTCCTCATTGAAAAAATGAAGAAGCACAAAACAAACACTGAGTTTTTTGAATCAATTCAGAAAAAAGGCAGTGACAATAAAACTAACGGCGAAAGCAATTCATAAATTCCGCGTACAAAAAGATTAAAAAAGAGCAGTGCAACGTAAACATGCACTGCTCTTTTTTAATCTTTTTTTGCAAGGCCAGGTAATAACATTTGATGTACGGTTTCAAGCGCTACTGTTCTTTTCTCTTGCCACAATGATGGCTCAATAAAATTAACTGATTCATCTTTTCCTAATACTCGGTGTATCCAATCTGGATTTTCGAGTTTATTCTCTTTTGTTAAAATGCGAATTTCATTGAGATGCAACTCAAACTCGGGAGCATATTCACGTTCGTTCTCAATATAATAATTTTTTAATGACGAGCTTTTTGAGGCAAGCTTTTCGATTTCGTTTTGTAAGTGATTGAGTTTTTTAAACCCGTTACCAGAAAATAACAATGTATCTTGAATCGATCGTATTCCATAAGCCAAAAGCCATCCAACTGCTACTTTATAATTCAATTCTTTATTTGCATAAAACTCTCCCAGTTCAAGCATTGCAACTGCACTGCCATTGCTGCGAGCCGATTCTTCATGCGCGAGCATTTGGACAGGAAGTTTTTCCATTCCTTGCAGCGTTTGCGCAAAAACCACCAGCAAAAATATAGTTATTTTATTCATCATATGCTCCTAATATTTATTGAACGACATTTCTCGGTTGATCACCTTTTTTCAATGAATCTAAGGTAATTTGACGAACTTCATTCCAACGCTCTTGAGCAATAAATTTGACAGTGGCTGCATACTTAAAATTAACCATTAACCAAGTAGGTTTGCCATGAAACTTGACACTTTGATGAACCCATATTGCTTCAGAAGCTAAAGCCCCACTCAAAACAGGCTGCATTTCTTTAAGTGCCTTATTCAACTCTTTATTATGATTAACCATATTTTTTATTTTCTCTAAATTAAAATCGACAACAGATGAATCTTTTTTTTCTTGTTCGATCAACGTGGTTTCTTGAATCACCACAACACCAAATCGCATGAGCCACTGAAGTGCAATGATACAATTATTTTTTTCTGAATAATGCTGAGCAAGATTAAGCATTGCCAAACCATCGCCAGTTAATGCTTTTTTTTCATATTCTACTATTGTTATATTTGGTTCCATTGAAACCAATGGTAACGTAAATGCAGCAAAAAAAATGAGAATTGCAAATTTCATCATTGGCTATTATCCTTCTTTTCATTCATTTTCAACAAATTCATTTCCTTCAGTTATCGATGGTAATGGTGGCAAATGCATCGCATATAATTCATCGCATTCATTATTGCGCGTCAAAATAGGGGTAAATACCAGAACTGGTTGTGGCTTGAGTAACTTTTGCAATACCTGTACCCTCTTCTTCTGCCAATCCCAGTAGGGAATCAATTTTGGCAAATTCGGGCTACTATAACTTTCAGAAAAATAGTCTAGGATCCATTTGGGATGAGGCAAATCTTCTCGTTCGGTAAGTGTTTGTAAATATTGTGCTGTTTGTTGCCGTTCTTTTTCAATTTTTTCTGGATTAGCTAAAACAATTTCTTTTACACCGGGAAAACGATTAATAAGAAGCGAAACACGATCAGAAATGATTGGCCATTTGCCCGATTTATATATCGGATTCAGCAGATCAAAATCTTGTTGGGCTCGCATGTAATAATAAGATAGCCACTTTATTCCTACATAGTATTGATTCTGCATGAATGAATATTGCGCAATCCAAAGCATTGATTCGGCTTCTCCACTTCTAGCGCTTTTAGTTATTTTTTTTAATACTTCTGAATCAATACTTGTCTCCATAGCGGCACTATTAAAAAAAATTAGAGAGAAAAAAACAAGTTGCCACGAAATTAACTTCACTTATCCTCCTTTTCTCATACCCTTTAATCTTTTGTTTGTATGCACATGTATTTCTATCCTCATCTGTACAATTGTAAAAAGATAATTTTTTTTAAGAAAGAATATGATAGTTTTAGATTAATGATTTACTAAATTCTTAAGCATCTCTATGTTGCGTGCATCATGGGCTTGCTCGTCATCACCTTTTGGTGTTTCACAAATTTTTGGAATATCATAAAACCGTTCATCATTCATAAGTAGGCGAAATGGCTCAATACCAAGCTCACCTTTACCAATATCTTCATGGCGGTCAACTCTGCTCCCAACCTTTTTTTTAGAATCGTTACAATGAATTGCTTTTAATTTCTCAATACCTAGCAGCGTGTCAAATTGTTCCCAAAATAATTCATATCCTTTTTGTGTACTGATATCATAACCAGCGGCAAATGCGTGGCAAGTGTCGATGCAAAACCCGATTGATTTTTTATGTTTGATGGTTTTATATATTTCTGCCAACTGTTCCAATGTTGTTCCAACTGCTGATCCCTGCCCTGCAGTATTTTCAAGCACTAATATAGCGTGTCCGTGAAATTGCTCAAAAATTTCATTGATACTCTGAGCAATCATGTTGATGCATTCTACAGGTGAATTGTTCGTTGCTGCACCCGGATGTACAATTAAATGTGGTATGCCCAATAAATCGCACCGCTGAAGTTCATCGATTAATGCATGAATCGATTTTATGCGCAATGCATGATTTGCTGAACCAATGTTGATTAAATAACTTGCGTGCACCGCAACGGCACTGATTGTTGAATTTTTCCACCGTTCTTTAAACATCTGCGCAGATTCCGGGTCAATGCGCTTGGAAGCCCACTGCTTATTACTTTTGGTAAATATTTGCATGCAGGTGCCACCAACTGCTTGGGCACGGTCAATTGATTTATATAATCCACCCGCGATTGACATATGAGCCCCAACCAACAATTTTTTTGCTTTTTTTGTATTCATGCAGAGATCCTTTATGGTTAATTCTCATTGACAAATTGCGCCAAAAGAGTATTTTTAGAATCGTTCTAAATATGTGGTAGTTCATCACATATTTTCCAAAAAAGTGAGTAGTTACGATAGCAGATTTTGCAGCAAATTCTCATAACACATTATATCCCATTTAAGGACTTTTTTACATGAAGCCATCTGGTACTGCTTTCTTGGCACTTTTTTTTCTTATGAGTGCTCAGATAGCATGGTGTGCAACACCTGCCCCACAAAAATTATTGAATGAAAAAGAACTTCTTGATCTCAGCGAAGATGTTGTTGATAGTGAAAACATTGATATTCATTCAATAAACGGCGAAGCGGAAATTTTAGACCAAGAATACCAAGGAAGACGATATAAAAAAGAATTGCCGCCAAAAGAACCACTCGCTTTTAATCTTGGTAATCTTGCCGGTCGTGTACAAGTAAAATGGAGACCGGAAACATTCTTTGCGGTAAATAGCAACTTGCTTAATAACAATAATCGCAGTGATTGGCTTTATTTGAATCGCTCGACTATTGATATCAGCTTCAATTTTCTTTATGGCAAGAAAACACTGGGATATGACGCGACCGAATTTTTCGTAACATTACGAAATAAAAACCTTTGGGGTGACCCTGAAAGCATCGCGCAAACAACAGAAACAGAGCTCAAACTTCTTGAAGCGGTGTTTGGTGGACACAAGCATTTCATCACGCGCAATATGGTTTGGATTCGCGAAATTTGGCTCAAATTCTGTGTTAATGATGCGCTTGGTCTGGGCTTTAATCATAACCATTTCTTCACGCTTGGTTCATTTCCATTCGAATTAGGCCGTGGTATTGCACTTGGTTCTGCATTCGCAGTCAGCCAGCGATTCTTAGGATTTTTCTCTGACACTACTATTGATCAATATGCGTACGGCTTTAAATTGTCAGGTGAATTTTTCACCAATGTATTAAACTATGATCTTTATGGTGCAATTTTAGAAAACAGAAGTGGTAGTTTTACTAACACCACATTGAAAATTCGTGGCCAAGAATTTGGCCATCGCCTTGATCAAGAACGTGGGCCAGGAAAAGTTAATTTCATCGTTGCAGGTCGTTTGCGTTGGCAAGCAATAAAGAATGGAACGTGTAGTTTGCAAGTAGAGCCGTATATTCTTTACAACCGCGCACCTGAACAAATTCTTGAATTTCCAGCCGATTCTAAAGCGCAGCTTGGCACCGTTGGTGTTGCAGGTGAGTTTGTCAGCGGCAATTGGGAAGGCGGCCTTGATACGGCATTCAATTTCGGACAACAAGAAATTAAAGGATGGGATCGAAATAAAGTCGAATTTGAAAATCGTAGCATTCCGCTCATTGCAGTTCCTGATAGTACCGTGGTTATTGTCAACTCACGTGTTGTAACACAAGATCCAAATGTGGTAGCAAAACCACCAAAAGCGTTCTTCGACCCAAACAGCACTGCAGGAAAACAAGCACAAGAAATTATTAATACCACCGGCCAAGATGCTTCGCAAAATGGTAAATTAATTGGTACTGTAGCTGGTACTCAACTTTTTAATGATCTTAATCGTTTCAGAAATCCGCATAACAATAAGTTCCAAGGATGGATGTTTGTGGGTGACCTTGCTTATTGGATCAAAAAACCAACACTCCGCGTTGCTGCAACATTTGGTTATGCAAGTGGCGATGAAGATCCAAACCAAAACCTAGATGATCCAAATTCGGTACTGTTTGATGGTAATTTTAAAGGCTTCATCGGTCTTCAAGAGTTGTATTCAGGTATTCGTGTACAAAGTGCCTTCTTTTTAGGCGGCGCTGGTAGAATTCCGCGACCACTTACGGTGCCCAACCCTGATGAAGGACTTGCAGAATTACCATCGCTTGTTTCCGGTTTTTCTAACTTAATGTTTATCGGTTCAAGCGTGAACTGGTTCCCTAAAACCGCGCGTGCAATCGGTGTCCGACCTAATATCTTATTCTATTGGCAAGCACATGCTACCAAGAAATTTGATATTACAACCGGTCAAAGTTCAGCAACAGAATTTGCACGTAATTTCTATGGCACCGAAGTTAACTCATTCATCGATGTTGAATTACTTAAGGACCTCAAATTCTTCACCGTTTGGTCAGTATTTGTACCTGGTGGTCATTTTAAAGATATTAGAGGAACACCATTGAGCAAAGACCAACTCAAAATCTTAGATAATGTTGATGTCACCGGTATCGACAACGACAAATTACCACTTTTGGGAAGTGATATTGCTTATACGGTCAACGTTGGCCTTGAATATCGTTACTAAAAAAAATTGCCAGCTTATCAGGCTCTTAAGTTTCTGATAAGCTGGATAACTGAAAATAACGATCAAATCTCGATCGCCTATCAATCGATAAGGAACTTCGATGCGTTACTATAACCGAACAACTGGATGTGGTTTAATCAACCAATCTTTTTTAAACAAATCAGTAACACTTGCCGGCTGGGTACAACGCCGCCGAGATCATGGAGGTCTTATTTTTATTGATTTGCGCGATCGCAGTGGACTTGTTCAACTTGTTTTTAACCCAGCATTTTCTAAAGATGCGCATACACAAGCACATTCTTTACGCTCTGAATTTGTCATCTCAATCACTGGCACTGTTGTTGATCGTTCTGCACAAACAATAAATAGTGAGTTGCCAACAGGAAACTGGGAAATTCAAATAACCGAACTGACTATTTTAAATAAAGCAAAACCACTTCCATTCAGTATCGAAGAATCGGATATTGATGAAGAATTGCGTCTCAAATATCGCTATCTTGATCTGCGTCGCCCGATTATGCAGCGCCATTTAGGTTTGCGTAACGATATTCTTTTCGCGATGCGCGAATTTTTTCATCAAGAAGGTTTTTATGATCTTGAAACACCAATTTTGACCAAAG
The DNA here is from genome assembly GCA_022707425.1 of Candidatus Babelota bacterium. Classification (GTDB taxonomy): domain Bacteria; phylum Babelota; class Babeliae; order Babelales; family JACPOV01; genus JACPOV01. The sequence continues at coordinate 15,558 of JAKJAQ010000004.1, read as the reverse complement.
ACACGCCCGAAGGCGCGCGTGGTTTTTTGGTTCCATCACGGGTTAAAGCTGGTTCGTTTTATGCGCTTGCACAATCACCACAACTCTACAAACAGTTGTTAATGGCGAGTGGTTTAGAAAGATATTACCAAATTGCTCGTTGTTTTCGTGATGAAGATTTGCGTGCTGACCGTCAACCAGAATTCACGCAATTGGATGTTGAAATGTCTTTCATTGATGAAAGCAATATTCAGTCAGTTATTGAAGGGATGCTCAAACATACACTCAAAAAAGTGTTGGGCATAGAGCTTAATTTACCTATCAAACGCATGACCTATGATGAAGCGTTTTCAAATTACGGTTCTGACAAACCTGATTTACGTTTTGAATTAAAAGTACATGACATTACCTCACTTTTTGCGCAAACACAACTAAGCTTTTTGAAAGCAGTTCTCGAACAACAAGGCAAAATAGGTTGCTTGTATTTGCATGATACACAATTTACACGGTCTGAACTTGAAGGATGGGTTGCAAAAGCACAATTATTGGGTGCAAAAGGTATGTTGTGGATAAAAGTCGGTGAAAACAACATTCTTGAATCACCCGTTGCAAAATTTTTACCACCAACCTTTTTTGATGAATTAAAAGTTACATTTCCATCATTACAAAAAGGTGACACATTCTTTATTATTGCCGGTGCTTATGAATCTGCTTGGGAATTATTAGGTCGCTTACGTAATCAAGTAGCAAAAGAACTGGGCATAATTCCTGAAGGACAACTCAACTTTGTCTGGATTACCGATTTTCCTATGTTCGAATTTAATGAAGAAACAAAACAATGGGTTGCAAAACATCATCCATTCACTGCACCGCAAGCTGGTTGGGAAAATAAAACTCCAGGCACTATCAAAGCCCGTGCTTATGATATTGTACTTAATGGTGTTGAACTTGGTGGTGGTTCAATTCGTATTCATGATCCTGAGCGTCAAGCAAAAGTGTTTGAAATGTTGGGCATGACTACTGAACAAGCACAAAATAAATTTGGGTTTTTACTCGAAGCTCAAGAACTTGGTTTTCCACCACATGGCGGATTGGCAATTGGTATTGACCGCTTTATTATGTTGCTTGCAAACACTACATCAATTCGTGAAGTTATTGCGTTCCCTAAAACAGCGCGCGGACATGATCCATTAATGGATGCACCAACGCCAGTTGAAGAAAAACGATTGCGCGAATACCACTTGCGTTATTTGCCAACTAAGCAATCATAAATTTGTAGATAAATTCGCATGGTGTTGTCGATACAATGCCGAAAATATACACAATGCCACTGGAACACAAAAAATTGTTACAGCACCAATTGTTGTTGGACGGCTACGATTATCAATATGAACATACCATTCTTTAGAATTTCGTTTGTGAATAATTTTATATCGTTCATTCCATAAAATATGTTCACGCTGTATTGTTGATGATGTTGGGCCGAAACCAGCCACCTTTGTAAATTCAACACCATTTAAACAAACTTTTCTGTTTTTGTTGGTCGTTATTAATTTTTGAACATCAGAAAATGAAATATCTTGTGTAGAAAAACCAAAACAATTAATTGAACAAGAAATAATAACTATTGTCTTTAAAATCATATGCATGAGAATACCTTTTGATGTAGTTGTACACAAAAGATATTCTCATATTATGCAATAATCAATATTAAATGCTAGATTCTGCTAAAAAAATTATTTTACAAGATGCGAGCGCAACATCCATGCTGTTTTTTCATGTTTTTCTATTAAGCTAATTAAGAAATTGTTCGTGCCTTGATCACCAAGTTCCATTGCAGTGTCTTGATCTTCACGCAATTGATGAATTACTGTTTCGTGGTCTTTGAGCAATTGAGCAATCATTTCAATGCCATCCATTCCATCAACCGCTTTTTCTTTCAGTGTGGTTGATTTTGCAAATTCTGTTAAAGAACCGTGTGATTTTGTACCGAGTGAGCGAATTCGTTCTGCAACATCATCAACAATAACAAAAAGCATCTCATACTGATCTTTGAAAAATTCATGAAAATCGTGAAATTGTCGATCTTCAACGTTCCAATGAAAATTTAACGTTTTAGTATAAAGCACATATTCATTTGCTAGAATCACCTGCAACAGCTTACATACTTCTTTACGATTTTTTTCTGGAATTCCGATGTTAACATGTCCTGCCATGTTTTCCTTTCATTCAAATTAATAATAAAAACCACCTTATCAAATAAACACAATCTTCATCAAGGTCAGTTTGAAAAATTTCTTTTTTTTATGTTTTTCTTTTCTTTTGTATCACAGCTGTAGTTCACTGACAATTAGAATGATGTGCCCTGACAAAAAAAGGATGAGAGCTATGAAGATTATCAAACTCAAGGGACGGGAAATTTACGATTCACGAACAATCCCAACCATTGAATGCCAAATTTTTTTAGAAGATGGTTCATCATTTTGTTCATCAGTTCCTGAAGGTCTCACCCGCAGCAGCCATGAAGCACATGAAATGCGTGATGGTGGTAAACGACTTGAGGGTAATGGTGTGCGCAAAGCGATCAAAGTGATTGAGGAAATAATCGCTCCATCACTCATTGGCCTTGAGCCTAATGTGATCGAAATGGATCAACTCATGATCGGTCTTGATGGTACTGACAACAAAGAAAAATTAGGCGCAAATACAATGCTGGCGACCAGCATTGCAATTTTACGCGCACAAGCATCTATGTTTCAACAAGAACCTTATGAACTCATTGCAAATCTTTGTGGCGCCGAAACGGTTACACTCCCTTTTCCGCTCATAAATATGATCAGCGGTGGTGCACATGCAGATAATAACCTCATGTTTCAAGAATTTTTAATTTTACCTGTGGGAACACAGACATTTGCACAAGCAATGGAGCATGCGATACTTTTTCATCAACGATTGAAAAAATTACTCATAAAAGAAGGCTGTGCATTGGTTAAAAGCGATGAAGGTGCTTTTGCTCCGGAACTTAAGGATGATTATCAAGCACTTGATTTACTCGTAAAAGCTATTGATTCATTTAAAGGTGATTGCATTTTTAAAATTGCTATCGATTGCGCGGCTTCGCAATTTTTCAATCGAAAAAATCATACCTATAAAATGAGTGATCAATCTGCAACAACTAACGATATGATTGAGTGGTATGCCCAGCTAGTGGAAGATTATCCAATTTATTCTCTCGAAGATCCCCTTGATCAAGATGATTGGGCAGGTTGGGCAAAATTAATGGAAGTAATGGGAGATCAGGTACAAATTGTAGGTGATGATCTTTTTGCTACCGATCCTGCACGCATTTGGCATGGAATAGAACACGGTGCAGCAAGCGCCGCTATCATAAAGCCAAACCAAATTGGTACCGTAACCGAATCGTTACAATCAATTCAACTCTGCCAAGAATATGGAATGAATGTTATGGTGTCTCATCGCTCGGGAGAAACATGTGATTCATTCATTGCCGATTTGGCAGTAGGCACAAGTTCAGGGCAAATTAAAGCTGGGTGTTGTATTAATGGTGAACGTTTAGCAAAATACAATCGCCTTTTGAGCATTGAAGATCAATTGGCACTTTCTATGTTAGATGTGTGAAGCGGATTTTGCTCATTAATAATTTTTTTCTTTAATAGTTCGCCTTCTTTTTCAAATGTTTCTTGAGTGGGAATGTCACCTGCATGCTCTTCTGCTGTCCAAGGCATTACATCAGATTCTACATCATGCGTTGTTCCATCCTGAATGCCTAATGAATGGTATTTATAGCCATCAATAGTACGTTGACCTACTTTTGGATCTGGCTTAAAGAACCATCGCGTGATTGGATCTCTTAAATTTTCAAAACACAATGCATCGTCAATATTGGTTTTTGCAAGTGCAAGTTTTTGGTTGGTATATGCATTGATGCCACCTTTCAAGCGTGGTTCAATAACGGTTGGCGAAATAAGAATAAGCAAATCATTTTTCTGTAAATTCTTTTGTTCATTTTTGAAAAACCAGCCAATGATTGGAATTTTTCCTAATAACGGTGTTTGGCTAACTGCTATGTTTTCGCGATTTCTGATCAAACCACCAACCGCCAACACTTCGCCATTACCTACGTTTGCACATGTTTGAACAATGCGAGTAATTCTGTTATTGCTCACATTGGAAACGAATTCATTTAAATTAACCGTCACTTGCAAGTTAACATTATTCGTTAAACTAATGTGCGGCAAAATATCAACAGTTAAACCTGCAGTTACAGTTTCAAAACGAATTGCGACAGAAGTATTTGCCGTGTCAGCATCACCACGCAAGAGGCGTTCCTGCTGAATGGTAACCGTTGCTTGTTGATGATTAGTTGTTACCAAAAATGGTTGCGCAAGGATAGTAGTATTAGCAAAATTGTTGAGCAACTGAAACACTGCCCACAAACCGGTGCCATTGTCATTGAGTGAAATAACAAATGAGCCGGGTGTTCTACTGGTGGCCAAATTTTGCGGCCCAGTTGCATTTAAAATTTGTAATAAATTTGCCATCAAAGCATTACCAGAAAAAACTTGGTTTCCAGCAGCATCGGTTACCGGAGGAATCAAAATAGGCGAAGTTAACTGCGCACTTTGAAAATTAAATCGAGGCGAAATGCTATTTTGCACGCCGGTCGTATCACGAATTTGAGAACCAAGAATTCTATCGTTGGTTAATGTCAAATCCATAATGAGTACTTCAAGCGCAACTTGAGGCTGTGGTTTATCAATATCTTCAATTAATTTTTTAATTCTTACCCAATCTTTTTTACGCGCAGCAACAATAAGCCGATTGCCACCAAGCTGCGATCCTTCAGTTGTTGGCGTAGAAGAACCAGTGGGTGTACCACCAGGTTGAGTTGGTGTGATTGTTTCAGTTTTTCGGTTGATTTCCGCTTGAATAATAACATCTTTGAAATATTGACGTGGGCCTACCACTTTACCAGCCGTTTGCCCTTGCGCTTGCGTCGGCGTCACCAATTGTTGCAATATTGGTGCAACTTCGGTTGCATTAAGATATTGCAAATCATAAATGTGTAGAATCGATTCACCAGATTCGAGCGGTCGATCAATATATTTTAAAATAAAATTCTTCACCAACGAAATGGCGCTACTGGTGCCCATAATTACAAGTGAATTTGAACGTTCAAGCGCTAATACTTTCGTATTTCGAGGAAAATAGGAAGATTGAGGAAGTTGCGGAGCTGCTCCATTTTGTGGTGCAGCAAAAAGTTGTTTATTAAAAAGATCATCAATAATTTGCGCATTGACATAATAAAGCGGAAAAACTTCGATTGTATCGCGTAACCCACTTTGATCAAGTTCTTGAATAATTTTCATAACTCCTTTGATATTAACCGATTTGTCGGTAATCAAAATTGAGTTTGTTTTTACATCAAGCTTAATATCAGCATTCGGCGATAACATATCTTTAAGAACAGAAACTAAATCATTCCCCGTAACTTTGATACTGATATTGGTCAAATAAAAGAGTGCGCGTATTATTTCTTCGCTATTTGGTAAATCAGTTAACGGTCGATCTATGTATAAAGTAAATGGTTCACGATTTATATTTGGATTATCGGTAGTTTTAATAATCGCTATCAAATCACCTTCGGGTCTAATTGTGTATCCCGAAAGATCAAGAAGCATGATCAACTCTTTCCACGCTTCATCAACCGTTATTTTGTGTGGTACACTATAGGTCACTTTAGTAGTGATAGCTAATGCACCCTGCGGAAGTAAAATATTCACTCCCTTCAGAGCTGCAAGCTCATTGATAATATCCACCAATGGTTTGCCGGTATAATCAAATGAAATTTTTTTCTTATTGCTTCGCTTACTACTCTTTGATGAGTATGTTGGAGCACTATACAAATCCGTAACCGGTTGTATTGCCAAACACACACCAAGGATGATTCGAATCGTTTTTATATTCATTTATTCTTACTCCGCTGCAGGAGGCAATTCTTCAGTTTTTGGCTCAATCGTAGCAATAAGTAAATTAACGTTCACCGTTTGACCGTTCGTTCCAGGCTTATACATTTCAACCTCTTTAGTATAAACCCGTTCATTTTGTTCAATTGCATCAAGCAATTCAGCAACTTGCTTAGTACTCATTTGCGCAAATGTAGCGTACAATTTAACTTCTGTATAGCCATTATCAAGTGTTTCACGCGAGGTTTCAGGTTCACGTGTTTTATTTTTTTCAATACCAAATTTCACAATGAGCTCATTAAAATAACCACCAATTTTGAATTCTTTATCTTTTAAAAGCAGTGAATCAACTTCCGCTTGTTGCTTTTTTACCATCTCATAACGCTCAAGCAATCCGCGCAACTCATTGCGCTTGCGATTAGCGATTTCTGCACGTTTATTTATTGTTGCAATAGTAGAATAATAACTATAAAAAAGGAGGCTACTGGTCAAAAGAATAAAAATAAACACGCCCAGCATGGTTAAACTAAATCTTCGCTGGTCCATTGATTCAAACATTGTTTGAATTTTTTTTAGCGGTTCCATTATTCTTGCGCTCCATTCTTTTTAAAGAATAATTTTTCATTAATTTTTAATTCTTGCAGCGCAGGAACAAGAATAAACATATTAGAATCGCGCAATTCTCTTTCAAGCACTTTCAGCCCATTAAAATCTTTCACTTCGCCTTCTAATGTCAAATAGTTAGGAGTAATAACTAATCTGCGCAATTTTAAACCAACTCCTTGACGATCAATTGCGCTACTTAAATCTTGGAGTGCTTTCAAAAATGAAAAACGGGTTTGACGTGAAAATGCAAACCACAATTCTTCTTCTCTATTTACTTTTCTTTCAGCATCCGCAAGCGCTTCATCAAGAGTTCGAGAATCGCTTAGCTGTAAATTATTTATTACCGTAACCATCTCTCGCTCAGAACTCATCACCGATTTAGTAATTTTTCGTTTTTGCCACCACGTATAGCCAAACAAACTACCAATAATCAATGCCGCCAACACAATAGCAGTAATCAACTGCTGCGCAAATTGCATCGTTGTGGGCACTTCTAGTTCACCTTGCCGCAAATTGATCTCACTGGTAAGCGCTGTTGAAAATGCTGTAGCAAGACTTAAAATTGATGATTGTTCAATTCGTTGTCCTTGCCTAATGGTTATAGATTTATTTTTTAAAATAGTCTGTGGATCAAAAACAACGACATCAAGTTGCAAAAAATTAGCTGCATATTGACGCATGCCAGCAATTTCTGACCCGCTGCCAAGCATTAAAACTCGATCAATTTTCCCTGATGGAATTCCAGTACCAAACGATTGCAGCGTAAATTGTACCGTTTGCCAAAAGTCGCTACAGGCTTGTGATACTGCTTTATAATAATCTGGACCATCATGTTTTTCAAAACCAAATCTAATAAATTCTTCCAACGATTGGCTTGTTGTTAAAGACAACAGATTACCTAAATTTTTCGCAATCGTAATTACCCCTTTTGGCACCGTTCGAACCAACTTCAATTTGCCATCAATCAAGAGTAAAATACGCGTCATGTAATAACCAATATCAATAAGAACAACACTCCCGGGTGCATCGCTTTCAGGAATCATTGAATAAAAACCGTACAAATCAAACACATCAATAGTAACTGCTTGAACTGGAACACCAGCTGCTTCAAAATAGGCAAGCTGTTCTTGAACGGAAGTTTTTTGCGCTGCAGCAGCAAGCACGGTTGCTTTTTTTTCTTCTATTTGTGCTTGAGTTATCAGTACATCAACAACTGCCTGCGACAAATTAAATGGTAGTGATGCTTCAATTTCAAACGGTGTTACCATTTTAATTTTATCAGAATCGGTAAAAGGAAATGTTACTTCCTTAAAAACGATTGCACTGCTATTGAGTGAAGTTCTAATAATATCGGGTCGATCAGCCCGTTTGACAAGCGCACTAATTGCTTGCGCTACTCGTTCGTTATAAGAACGGGAAGCATCTGTATCGATCGGTTCGTGCATTAATTTTTCAATTACGATCTGAGCGCCAGAGCATAAAATTTGCGCAGCATGAACAGCGGTTTTATTGATATCAAAACCCAAAATTCGTTGGGGTAACACATAATAATTTTTTATTCGTTTGGGAATAAAAATTTCGATCATGCAGCAACCTCCGTATGTTCAGGCAACGATTTCATGAACGATGAACGGGTTCGCGATTTTTTTTGCATAGTTTTTGATTTTGTTTGTTGTTGAGTTGTTTGGGATACTGTTAATTTTGGCGCAGGTCGTTCTATTAACGCAGGGACCTTTTCAACTGGAACTATTCTAGGAACAGTATTTTGAACAGGTGGCGCAACATTGATAATGTTACCTGTTCGTGCATCAACAATTTCTCGTGGTGCAACTGGCGGTTGATTTGGATCTTGCATCTGCACTACACCAGTTCGCGCAGCTTCGCCTTCAATTGAAATTACTTCAGGCAATTCATCAACAATTGTTGTACGGTTCGCGTACATTTTAGAACATGTAAGATCACAAAATGAACCTTGATTTTTGCGCGCGACAAAATTATCAATATATTCATTATTTTCATCAAACCGATCTTTAAAGAACCAGCGGTGAATAATATCACGACGCTCTGGTATTTGACGCATATCTCGCATGATGTGCTTGGCATGTTCAGTTTTATCTAACGTATAATTACCTACGCCACCTTCTAATTTTGGTTCAATCACGCGCGGCGAAATAAAAATGAGCAAATTATCTTTTGTTCTCAGTTTTGTTTTATTTTTAAAAAGCCAACCAAAAAGCGGAATATCACCAAGTAAAGGAACTTTGCTTGTTGTATCATTTTCGTTCGTCTTTAGTAATCCGCCAATTGCAAGCACTTCGCCATTACCCACGTTTGCGTTCGTTTTAACCGTTTTAGTATCTCGCGTTGCACTTGTAGGATCTGTCGCATCAGTAAAAGAATCGACACTAATATTTATCTGTAAGTTAATATTCCCTGCACTATTGATCAACGGTGTAATCTGTACAGTTAAATTTGCAGTGACGTCACCTTCGGTAACGGTCGTCAACTGCGATTGCACCTCACCAGTTTTCACACGGCGCGTTTCACCCAGGGAAACTTGTGCTGCATAATTATTCACCGTCACTAAGAACGGATTTGAAATCACCGTTAAATTTACTTGGTTTTCAAGCAACTTAAAAATCGCCCAGACACTGTTTACTTTATCAGAAATTGAAATGAGCGTTGCCCCTGGCGTTTGCCCTTGTGCCAATTGAACTAAATTACCCATGAGCGTTCCGGCTGCATCAATAATAGGCGAAGAGAAACCTGCTGCTAATGGAAATCCTGAAGTTTGCGCATTAATGCCATTACCAAATACCGCACTATTTTTATTGCGAATTTGCACACCTAATTCACGATCATCACTCGCTGTTGCATTAACGATGAGCACTTCAACGGCAATTTGTGGTTGCTTTACATCAAGTTGCTTGATAATTTCACGCACTTTTAAATAATCTTCTTTTTCACAACTAATGAGCAATCGGTTTCCAGATGGCTCAGGTTGGAAGGTCATCGGCCGTAAATATTTATCGCCATCACGCACGCCGCCACTTTGTGCTGCGGGTGAATCGGCTGCGAATTTGGTGACATTGGCCAAAATAGTTGCCATATCTTCTGCTTTGGTATATTGCAATTCATAGATATAAAGCGGAGAATAGGGAACTTTAATTTCTGTATCAACGTAATTAATAATAAAATCTTCTACTTTCTGAATGCCTTCTTGCGTACCTAAAATTATTAATGTATTCGTACGTCTTTCTGCAAAAACACGTGTATTATCTGGAAAATATATTGCTGAGGGCGTCTTTTTTGCACCTAAAATCCGCGCTGCTAAACCACGTGGATCTTCAGTTTTGGTTAAATTTTCATAAAATGTTTTTACTTCCTCAGCATCGGCATGCTGCAGTTTCAATACTGAAAGTGCTTCAGGCGAACTGGTGCTATCAAGCTCTTCAACAAGTTGCATTATTGCACGCACATTGAGTGCTTTATCAGTGAGCACAAATGCATTAAGATCAGGCAGCGTTGCAAGTGTGGAAGTTGTACTTCTAAAAGAATCAATAAGCCCTTGCAATGTCGCCAAGGAGCTATTGCGAATAAAATAAATATAACGTATTCGTTCATCAGTTTCTGGTATGCAGGACCATTTTACATTGATAAATGCATTGAGGGGAGAACGGTTAGCCGAACGAGCTAGTTTTGGATCGGTATTCACCACTTTATATAAATTTGGTGTTGGTGATTTTACTAAGGTTAACCCAAAAAGATCGAGGAATGTTAAAAAGAGATCCCATACTTGTCGCTTAGTGAGTGGTTTTTGGGTTTTGAACGTAATTTTATTGCCACTTACCACTTTTGCATTTGGTGGTGGCGGATTTACGGCATCTTCTGAAAGAAAATCAACTTTGAAAACATCTGCTATCCAATTAAGAACATTTTGTAACTCAGCATTATCAAAATTAATCTCAATTGCATCGGCGGGATTATCGGTTGCAGTTGGTGGCCGAACTGCGGTTCCAATGACAGCTGTTTCATCTGCATCAGGATTCATTACGATGCGAGTGTTTCCATTTTCTTTTTCTTCAGGCAATAAACAAATACGGTGCATTCGCGGATCATTATCAACCGGTTCTGCATCAAGTTTACTTGCAACCGCTTCTTCTTTTTGCACTGGAACTACCGGCAACTCCTTTTTTAAATCAGAATTAGTTTGTGCAAGAACCGTATCTTTTTCAACAGACAAAGCAGTTGAAATGAAAACGTTCAACATAAAAAAAAGAATATACACTATCATATGTTACCCATGAAATTCGTCGTGTTGTTCAAATCCATCTCGTAACCGGTTTCGCGACATTCGCTGCGGTCTTTGAGAAATCATGATGCGTTTATCATTTTTTTTAAACTCATTAATAGTTGGTTGCATTTTGTTTTGCTCAGCACGTACGAACATTCGTTGTTCTTCTTTTTGCGCTTTATTGAGTGGCATTGCAGTTGTAATTACTTGTTCTGGTTGCTCCTCTTTTTGACTACTTTGGATCTCTGGAGAAGGAACAGTTGAAACTTCTTGATCACGATTTTTTACTACCGGTTCAAGTCGTTCAAGTTTATAGAATAAAATAATCGGCGTATTTTTACGCAAGAGTTTTACACTGATTATGTCACCAAGATTACTTTCGACAATTCGTTTGTAAATTTCAATTCGATCAGCTGCAGTTGCCGTTCGCATACCATTTATTTCTTGAACAATATCACCCGCCATCAAACCAAGCATTATACCTGGCGATGTTGGTTGCATTTTACCTATTCTACAGCCAATGCTCATTCCTTGCTGATAAACGGTAGTAATATTTAACAGATCAATAAATTGTGCCAAATTAGAAACTCGCTCAACAAATAGTTCGGGATCAACTTTGTATTGAGTATCATTTTCTTTTTCAATAATGGTATTCCAATTATTTCGTGGTGATAAAAGTTGCTCAAGTTCAGCATCATACTGGTTGACGTACAACGTTTCTTGCTGACCATTAGAACGAATTAAAATAATTTTATTTCTAAAAATTTTTATTAATTGAGCATCTTCAATTTTATCACCAACGCGATAATTACGCGATTTTTTTTCTTTTACATCTTCAATAATTGCAATGTCAAAACTTTCGTCAGAACCAACAATTACACCTTTCAAATTAATTGAAAGTGGCTCAAGAAATCGAGGCGGTGGCGATGCGGGCATTTTAATAATTTTAGGCGTCGGTGGTGGCGGTAATGGTTTTGAAACAGCTTCGTTTTGCTCTGGTTCAGGAATTGCTGGTTGTTGATAAGTATCAAATAAATCGTTGCCATAAATTTTAGTTAAATCTATTTTAGTAATTTCATGTTTGGGCGGTTTGATTTCTTCTACCGGCTCAAAAGAAATGCGTCGCGGCATCGTCGGCCGTCCAACAAACATAAAAATAATAGCCGCGCACAAAAGAAGTAAAAGAATACTATTTACTAACCACCATGGCTGTTTCATTGCGTCCCTTCGTGAGAACTACTTTCACACAATAACCCTCGAGGTCGCAATTTGTCAAGCGGAAGATCAGGATTAACGCGATATCTCGATGCAATATGAAACATAAATAAAAGTTGCAACATTTTTTTACACTAAGGAGCTGATACGGTTTGCAAAATTGTCGTAACAATTTCATCTGGTTTAATATTATCAGCTTCGGCTTCATAACTGAGTGATATTCTGTGACGCAACAATGGATGCGCAACAGCTTTTACATCATCTGGTGTTACAAAATGACGTTTTTTAAGAAACGCATGCGCTTGCGCTGCTTGATACAAACCAAGTGTTGCACGCGGTGAAACGCCATATTGAATTAGTGGTTTTAATTGTGACAATTTAAATGCGCTCGGATTACGTGTTGCAAAAACCACATTCACAATATATTCCATCACTCGATCATCAACATAAATTTTTTGCACGAGTTCTTGTGCAGTGAAAATATCTTGCTTGGTAAGCACTTGTTGAATGTGTACCTGTTGTTGCGCTCGCTGCAACAATTGCTTTTCTTGTGCAATCGACAAATATTCGATCAACAATTTAAACATAAACCGGTCAACTTGCGCTTCAGGGAGTCGGTAGGTTCCTTCTTGCTCAATTGGATTTTGCGTTGCAAAAACTAAAAACGGTTTTTCAAGTTCAAACGTATGCGACCCAATAGTTACTTGTTGTTCTTGCATCGCCTCTAAAAGCGCTGCTTGCACTTTTGCCGGTGTACGGTTAATTTCATCGGCCAAAATTAAATTAGCAAAGAGTGGTCCTTTTTTTGTTTCAAATTCTTGCGTTTTTGGATTGTATATTAAGCTACCAATTAAATCGGCTGGTAATAAATCGGGAGTAAATTGAATCCGCTTAAAATGTAATCCCAGTGCTTGCGTAATCGCTTTTATCATTGTTGTTTTTGCAACACCTGGCACACCTTCAAGCAAAATGTGTCCATCACACAGCAGAGCAATCATCACAAAAGAAAGTATGTTTTCATTACCTACAATTACCTTCTGCACTTCGTGCTGCAAAAGATGAAAACGTACACTCTCATTTTTTATTTGTTCAATGACATCTTGATTGAGCAGTTCCATACAAAACGCCTTTGCAGTTTATTTAATCACAAAATTAATTAATCGATCTGGAACAAAAACAACATTTACTATTTTTTTATCTTCAAGCCATTTTTCAATTATCGCGCGTGCAATTGGCTCGACAATTTCTTTGCCACTTCCAGGCACAGCTTTAATTTCTCCACGCAATTTTCCATTTACTTGAATCATTATCATAATTTCATCAAATGCAGCGAGTTGAGCATCGAATGTTGGCCACTCACATGATGACAATTCTTTGTTGAGTAGCTGTTCAAGTAGTTCAGATGAAATATGAGGCACAAGAACAGAAAGCGCAACCAATAATTTTTCAAGTGTTTCATCACCCAATTTCATTGAATGCGAGGAAACATCATTCAACCATTCCATACATGCAGAAATTGCGGTATTTGGTTTGAAAATCGCAATACGTTCTTGATATTCTTTCAAGAAACGATGGAATCGTTTCGTTACTTGTATCTCTTCTTTCTGTCCAGCTGGAACTCTGTTTTTTGTATCAACCAAATAGGTCCATAAACGATTCAAAAATCGTTTAATTCCTTCAAGTCCACTATCTTGCCATTCGCAATCAAGTTCAGGTGGCCCCATAAATAAAATGTACATGCGCAATGCATCACTTCCAAAATGTTCAACAATCTCATCGGGATTAACTACATTACCTTTTGATTTTGACATTTTTTCAACGTGACCAGACAAATCAGAATATTTTGTTACCATTCCTTGATTAAATAGATGAGTAAATGGTTCATCAAACGGTAAATAACCTTGATCATGCAAAACTTTTGTGTAAAAACGAGCATACAATAAATGTAAAACTGCATGTTCTACACCGCCAACATATTGATCAACCGGCAACCAATAGTCCATATCTTTTTTATCAAATGGTTCATTTTTTAGATGCGGATTTGGATAACGCAAAAAGTACCAACTTGATCCAGCCCACTGTGGCATAGTATTTGTTTCACGTTTTGCAGGGCCACCACATTTTGGGCACGTAGTATTTACCCATGCTGCAATATTTGCAAGTGGTGATTCACCAGTACCGGTTGGTTGATAGTGATCAACTTCTGGTAACACAACTGGTAATTCATTTTCTGGAACTGGCACAACGCCATCTTTTGGACAATGTACAATCGGAATTGGCTCACCCCAATACCGTTGCCGAGAAAAAATCCAATCGCGCAACTTGTAGACTACTCTTGTTTCAGCTTTGTTTTGTTTTTTGAGTTCATTAATCATTTTCTGCGCACCTTCTTTGGCTTCAAAACCAGAAAAAGGGCCACAATTGATTAAATTTCCAACATATGAATAACATCCACGCGGACCATTTTTTTGCTCACGCGTTTCTTGATTATCTACAACGTACATAATTGGTAAATTATATTCATTTGCAAATTCATTATCACGCTCATCATGACCTGGCACACCCATGACAGCACCAGTTCCATAATTACTCAACACATAGTTAGTAACCCAAATGGGAATTTCTCGCTGATTAATAGGATTTATTGCATAACTTCCCGTAAAAAAACCAAATTTTTGCGTATCATGCTCATTTTGAGTACTTAATTTTTTTAAAAACTCATCTAATTCGTATTTTTTTTCAGGCACAATTAACTCATCAATATTTTTATAATCATGAGCAATTGCTATGAAAGTAACCCCACAAAGAGTCTCGGGGCTGGTTGTGAAAATTGGCATTACAATTTGTCTATTTGCTGAAATAGGAATCGTAAATTCAATTTCCGCACCTTCACTTTTGCCAATCCAATTACGTTGCATTAATTTTACTTTTTCAGGCCACGAAAGACGGTCAAGGCCTTCGAGTAATTTATCAGCGTATTGAGTAATTTTAAGCACCCATTGACGAATTTTTTTCTGCGTAACGTTTGTTCCACATCGCTCACAACGTCCGTTTACCACTTCTTCATTGGCAAGACCGGTTAAACAAGAAGGGCACCAATTAATTGGCAATTCAGCTTGATAGGCAAGGCCGGCTTGAAACATTTTCAAAAAAATCCACTGCGTCCATTTGTAATATTCAGGATCAGTAGTGTTAATTTCTTTTGACCAATCATAGAGTGCACCAATTTTTTCAAGTTGGCGCTTAAAATTTGCAATATTGCGTGCCGTACCAAGTGCTGGTTGAATTCCTTTTTTAATCGCATCATTTTCAGCAGGAAGACCAAACGCATCCCACCCCATAGGATGAAGGACATTGTATCCTTGCAACCATTTCATGCGCGCATAAATATCTGATAGCACATAACCGCGCCAGTGCCCAACATGCAGACCTGATCCAGAAGGATAGGGAAACATATCAAGACAATAAAACTTTTTT
>JAKJAQ010000003.1:65730-93371 GCA_022707425.1 Candidatus Babelota bacterium | reverse complement strand
AGTGCCATTGCTTTTGGTGCAGGATTTGTTGCGGGTTATTTGACAAAAAAATTTGGTCGATCCCTTCTTATGTTAATTATTATCCTAGCAGCGGTTTTATTGGTTCTTCATTATATGTCTGTTATTACGATTGATTGGCCGCGAATTAAATCGATGATTGGATTATCACCCGACCAAGATTTTCAAGAAGCGCTCAATAATGGTATTTCTTGGGCAAAATTACATGTTCTTGCAGTTGGTGTTGGTGGCGTAGCATTTTTTCTAGGCTTCATCATTGGTTAAAAGGAAAAAAGTATGAAAAAGCAGGAGACGTTTGTAGAAGGATTGACCACTATTTTATTAAAACAACGCGCAATTAACCCTGATGAAGCAAAAGCACTGACAAAAACATTTAACGATCGTTCACAAATTGCTTTTGATGATTTTCTTCTTGAAGAAGGGTTGGTATCGCGCACAGCAGTGCTCAATGCGCTGAGTGAATATTTTCAAGTTCCAGCATTTGATGTAACCGGTTATTTTTTTGAACATTATTTGTTGCATGAATTTCCCAAAGACTTTTTGTTGCGCCATTTAATGATTCCGGTTGAGCGTGATCAAAATACTTTATTTGTGGTTGCTAATAATCCGGGTGATCCTACGTTGCTTGCAAATATTGGCAAACATGTTTCGTACGATATTCAGTTTATGGTTGGATTAGCGCAAGATATTAACGATGCAATTCGCGAGTTTTATGATAAATCAATAACACAAGTTTCAATGGATGATGATGTTGACCGTACCATAGAAGAAACGCATGAAGTTGAGGAGGTTTTGCATCCGCATACGAGGCAAGAGGAAGAGTAACGCATGATCATCGAACGAGCCGTTGCGCACGATTTTTCTGCAATTGAATTTGTTGATATGTTACTAGGGCGCGCAATTGCTTGTAATGCTTCAGATATTCATTTAGAACCATTAAGTTCGCAGTTGCGTGTTCGCTATCGCATTGATGGTGTATTGTACGATCAACAACCAATTGCATCGAGCAGTACAACCCAAATTCTTTCGCGCATCAAAATTATGGCGCATACCGATATTGCAGAAAAACGTGTACCGCAAGATGGTAAATTTCGTTTTCGTGCCGCGCATCATGATATTGATTTGCGTGTCTCAACATTTCCTTCACTCTATGGTGAAAAAATTGTAATTCGTATTCTTGATCGCACAAATACGATGATTGAATTAAATCAACTCGGTTTGCAACCATCTATGTATGAAGCATTGTGTGCAATTTTACGCAAACAAAGTGGCTTTTTTTTGGTAACGGGTCCAACCGGTTCAGGAAAAACAACCATGTTATATGCAGCGCTTTGCGCGATCAATTCTCCTGCAAAGAATATAATTACCCTTGAAGATCCGGTTGAATATCATGTTGAAGGAATCACTCAAGGTCACATTCATTCTGATATTGGGTTTACCTTTGCACGTGGAATTCGAGCAATGCTTCGCCAAGATCCAGATGTCGTGATGGTGGGTGAAATTCGTGACACCGAAACAGCAAAAGCAGCCATTGAAGCAGCACTTACTGGCCACATGGTTCTAAGCACATTACACACTAATGATGCACCGGGTGCACTCATGCGGTTAATGGATATGGGAATCGAAGCGTTTTTACTTAATGCATCGCTTTCGGGCATTTTAGCTCAACGGTTAGTGCGTAGATTGTGCCAAAATTGTATGATCGAACGCATTCCTATCGATGAAGAAAAACTTTTACTCAACCGATTACAATTACCACTTACTCATGTTCGTACCAGCCGCGGTTGTGATCAATGTTTACAACTAGGATACAAAGGACGAATTGGCATTTTTGAACTTTTGTTGATGACCCACCAATTACGTTCACTTATTGTGCAATCACCAATTTTTGATGCAATTGCAGCACAAGCCCAGGCTGATGGAATGCAAACACTGCTTGATGATGCAAAACATAAAGTAGTGCAAGGCATTATCTCTCTTGATGAGCTTGTGCGCGTATTGTTATAAACTATTTTTTTTCAAAATATTTTGAAAAATATGTATTCCACCATAGGGGCGCATTCTTGAGTGTTGTAAAAAATGCATATTTGATTGGCTCGCTGAAAATCACCGAAGAAAGACCCACCATTGCTGGAACAAAAATATAGTGACGTTCTAGAAATGACTTCTTTTTCATTTCATGTTTCGGCTTATATTTAAGACCATGTTCGTATTTAACCGTTTCAAGGAAATTATTAAAATCTTTAACGTTTTCATTGATTTCAAACTGAATGTCTGGATGGGTTATAAGCCAATCTTTATCGAATTGAATTGTGGTATTTTCGATAACTGTTTTGGCGAAGTCGCCAATTTCTAATACATGTGTTTTATCACTTTGAGGATTATCTATTCGTTTGAGCACAAGACCATTAAGGGCATTGATAAGATCGGTTTCGTTTCCAATCGGTAATCGATGATTGTTATAGGTGATTGCAGTAGCTTCGAGCATTTCACGATCTATTAATTGCGCTTGAGAAACTTGAGGATTTTTTAATAAATTTTTTGTTTCCTGAAGCTTTTTTGCCAACCCTATATTTCTGGCAAATTCGTCAAAATGTTTGTCAATGTAGCCATTGTTATTTAATATTTTTGTAAGAGGACTTAAATTCACAGATCTTCTTGCTTGATCTTCAGTATTTCCTTGTTCCTTTACCCACCCTTCTATGTTGCCAAATTTCAAGTGTTCAACAAGCGCTTTCATTATTTCATTTTTTTGCGCTGGAGTTACTTGCTGGCCATCAAAGTTGAAAGAAACGTAAGGAGGAAAATGTTGTTCCGTTAACAATCCAATGCTGGATACTTTTTTTGCATTTATTAAGTGTATATATTGGTCTGGAGGAGGAAGTACCATTGCTTGAGTATTATTATCACCTTCCATTCCATATAACTGCATTGATGCGAGAAAAACAAAAAATGCTGATAATTTTTTCATGAATGTCCTTTAGATTAAAGCTATTTTGTGAAACCTAGTGTAAAAATGATGTTTCTAATTGTCAAACAGGGCGATAAAATAGTGTTTTTTTCACAATCTGTTACACTTGTACACATATTTTATTTCAATCAATGCAGCAGAAACCATGAATTCCGGATTACAATTTAATAATTTATCGGTAAGTGTGAACTCAAAACAAATATTGCATACTATTACGTTGTCATTAAAACCTGGTACTGTGCATGCTCTTATGGGACCAAACGGTTCTGGCAAAAGTTCGCTTGCTTATACCGCAATCGGCCACCCGCGTTATGAAGTTCAGCAGGGTACTATTTGTTTAAATGGTGTTGACATTACTGCTCTTTCTCCTGATAAACGTGCGCAGCAACAATTGTTTGTGGCGTTTCAATATCCACAAGCGCTGCCAGGTATTAATGTTTTTTCATTTTTGAAAGAAACGCATCGAGCATTTACTGGGCAACAACTGCCGCTTGAGCAGTTACGAATACAGGTTCTTGAACATTTTGATACGGTGGGCCTTGACCGCTCATTTTTGGATCGCTCGGTGAATGAAGGTTTTTCTGGGGGCGAAAAAAAAAGATTCGAAATGGTTCAACTATTGTTGCATAAACCAGCGGTGGCAATTTTGGATGAAATTGATTCTGGTCTTGATGTTGACGCACTTAAAAGTGTTGCGCAGGCGCTGCAAAAAGTGCGTGCTGAAAATCGATCAATGTGCATTTTGTTGATTACTCATTATCAGCGGATTTTAGATTATTGTACACCTGATTTTGTTCATATTTTAGCAGATGGCGTAATTGCAAGATCTGGAACTGCCGCACTTGTGCATGAGATTGAAGCGAAAGGGTACGATGCCTACCGCACGCGAGAACTCTGAAAAATTTTCTTACTATTATAAGAGTGAAAAAGGACTCAATCGGCAAGCGGTTCTTGAAATTGCACAGCAAAAAAATGAACCGGGATGGATGATCGATTTTCGGTTGAAAGCGCTCGAAATTTTTGAACAAAAACCAATGCCTCAGTGGGGTGCAGATCTTTCTGCTCTTGATCCAAACGATATTTATTATTATGTTCGCCCACTCGAACAGCAACACAGTTCGTGGGATAAAATTCCATCAAACATTAAAAAAACATTTGATAAACTTGGCATTCCGCAAGCAGAACAAACCATGCTTGCAGGAGTTGGTGCGCAGTTTGAATCGGAAATTGTGTACAAAAAATTAAAAAAAGAATGGGCTGATCAAGGAGTTGTTTTTACCGATTTAAACCAAGCGCTCATAGAATATCCTGAATTGGTAAAAAAATATTTTGCAACCGTAATCTCAGCACATGATAATAAATTTGCAGCATTGAACAGTGCTGTGTGGAGTGGCGGCAGTTTTGTGTATGTTCCTGAAAATGTAAAAATCGATTTGCCGCTGCAGGCATATTTTCGCATTAATAGTGCAAGTATGGGACAGTTTGAACGTACACTTATTATTGCTCAGCCGGGAAGCTTTGTGCATTATGTTGAAGGGTGTAGTGCGCCGATTTATCGCACCAGTTCTCTGCACAGTGCGGTAGTAGAAATTGTTGCACACGAACGTGCGCATGTTCGTTACACTACCATTCAAAATTGGGCACCGAATGTTTATAATTTGGTTACTAAACGTGCGATTGCACACGCAGGTGCGCATGTAGAATGGGTTGATGGAAACTTTGGCAGTAAAGTTACCATGAAATATCCATGCATCGTATTGCAAGGTGAACATGCAAAGGGCGAGATTATTTCGATTGCAGTTGCCGGAAAAGGACAACAACAAGATTCTGGTGGTAAAATTATTCATTGTGCGCCGCATACAAGCTCAACAATTGTTGCAAAATCGATTAGTAAAGATGGTGGACAAGCAAGCTACCGTGGCTTATTAAAAATTGTCAAAGGTGCGCACTCGTCAAAATCTAAAGTGCAGTGCGAAGCGTTATTGTTTGATGAACAATCACGATCAGATACCTATCCAACGGTTGATGTGCGAGAAGAAGATGTTGATATTGGTCATGAAGCTTCAGTGAGCAGTATTGATGAAGAACAATTATTATATGCAATGAGCCGTGGCCTTACGCAACACCAAGCGCGTGCAATGATTGTGAACGGTTTTATTGATGCATTTGTGCAATTACTGCCAATGGAATATGCGGTCGAAATTAATCGGCTTATTGAGCATGAAATGGAAGGATCGATTGGTTAATAACAATTCCTTACCACATCCAACCTATGTAAAACAGTGTGCAGAATTGTTAAATTCTTTTGCAAAAGAAAGAATGAGTGCACTAGAACAATATGAACAATTGTTTGAGGATCATGTGTGGCAAGAAGAACTCAAATTAATTAGTTCACATGAGAATCTTGAGTTTATTCTTAAGGAATGTTCAAAAAAAACAGTAACATTTGACAATGTGCAAACATCGATTCCTTATTATGCTTCTTCACGTGATTGGATGGGATTATTAATCGACGCATTATTTACTGAACTTAAGATCATTCACATTGATGATAAACAAAAAAATAGTGTTCTTAAGCTGCAAGCGTATTTGCAAGAAGATAATTTAAAAAAAATAATAATTATTGTACCTGAAAATCAAAACCTAACTCTTATTATTAATGAAAACAATTCTCTTTCAAATTTATTTCAATCTGTTACCATTATTGCGCAGAGAAATACACGCGTAAATATTGTTCATACTCCTTGTGCACCATTAGCAAGCTCATATTATAATTATATGCTTCATCTATTTGAAGATGCCCAAGTTTGTTTTGGGTTAACAAATGGAAAAAGTGATTATGAACGAATGATGATAGAAACTTTTTTGCATGAACAAGGTGGGCATTGTGTCATTGCAGGTTTTTATGAAATTGCACACGAGCAACGAAGCATTTTGTTGACTAACAATGTTCATCGAGCAGGAAATAGTACAAGTTTTGTGCGTTTGCATGGTATAGTGCGTGATGATGCGGTAGCACTGTATCGTGGCTTGATTGATATTGAAAATAAAAACAATGGGGTTCTAGCAGAACAATATAATAAGAACATGCTATTGAGCAAAAATGCGCGTGCTATTTCATTGCCACTCTTGCAAGTAAAAACGCATCAAGTTAAATGCGCTCATGGAAGCGCCATCGGTAAGCTTGATGATGAACAATTATTTTATTTGCAAGCACGTGCAATCAACCATAAATGTGCTCAGCAATTATTGCTTTGCGCATTTCTTCGTGATTCATTAACGGCATTGAATAAAGAAGTAGGTAACGAACTTGAAAAGCGAGTGCAAGATAATGTACAGACCAGTTTTTCTCATCTTAGCGATAAATAGCATAGTTGTTTCTTCATATTGTATGGAAAATAAATTAACCGTGAATCGGGATCAAATCCGTAATAGCTGGTTTGAAGCGATGGAGCATTTTAAAAAGGGCGATTTTGAACCAGATCATCCCCAATATGATCCTGAACGCAAAAAAATGGTCAGTGCATTCCAACATGCATGTTCAAACAAACAACAGTTATTACCATTTGATACTGATTTGGTTAAAGCAACGTTAGGTTATGCTGAGATTTATGCACCGCTCAATTCTCAAATTGCGTTTATGCTAGCAGATGTTTATAAAATTGGCATTCCCGGTATCGTTGAGCCAAATATAGATAAAGAATATGCGCATATTAATTATGGAATAAAAGCACAAAGTATTCAAAAAAGCTGGGACGAAGTTTGCAGAAATAATATGGTTGACTTGAATAGCCTGTTGACGCTCTTGAACATTGCAAATAGGGATCTGGGCGACGATGCAGCTCGTACCATTGGTCAAAAAGTGCTAAAAAAAATTCAGAAAATGAGCAAACATAGTCCGAGCGCCTGTTTTGCAATATCAAGTATCAACGCAGATATCGTATGTTCAAATTGTGTGTACAGTGAAAAGAAACGTCGAGAGGCATTAAAAAAAGTTTTGAGTTCCTTTGTTAACGGCTTGAATCTCGAATCGATTTCAAAAGATCAAGATGTCACAAGACGGCAAATGCGCAAAGCTTATAGCAGAATAATTGGGTTGGTCAAAAAGGGTATATTGCCAGAAAATGATCAGACTGTTTGGTTCATACAAAAAATAGTTGAAATAACTACTGATGAAAAATATATTGAGCGATTTAAGGCTGCCAAAGAAGTTCTCAATGCTATTGATCAACAAGATTCGCAAAAAGCATTTATCATAGCAACAACATTATCGTCCCGCTTTTTATTATCTTCTTCTTTAATCAAAATTGATCTTAAAAAATATAGTAAACTGGCACAATTATTAGGGCAACAGCTTACGACGAAACCTATTGAAACGATGCTGTTGTATGATCAAGAAGGTGAATGGTGGAAATCGCCGCCCCCACCATTAAATTTACAAAATGCTCAGCATCCAGAATTCGTATCATTTCTTAATCATTATATCCACGGAGAATTTGAAGCGATTGATGATTTGATCAATAAAATGGGCACAAAGACTGAATATTTACCATTTTTGGCAGATATGAGTGCAACAGGAAAAGGAAGGCCAAAATCGATTGAACAAGTTATTATCTACGCTCAACAATTTCTTGATGCTTGTGAAAAAAATGAGATATTATGTTCACCTTTTATACAGGAAAAATTGCTTAGTAAAATGAATGATATACTTATGGATGTTCGCAATGAAAGTCCATTAGTAGTTGAGCTTTTCCTCAAAAGCTTTTACCAGCTTTTAATTGGAATAAAAGATAATGTGCGTATCTCACAATTTGCTTCGATATTTGAACTTTGTGCGTTGCAAGAAACTAAATTTTCAGATGTTATTGTGCAATCGTTGGGAAAATTTGAAGATTTTTTTTCAAAATTTGTGGAATTGAATTCAGAAGCGTTAACCGTGCTTGGTAGTATGCAACAATACCGATATAAATGTAGCAAAGAAGCTGGAGAACCGGATCAACTTTATTTAGAAACAGCATTGCGCTATTATGACCAAGCACTTGCGCTTGCTCCTCGTTATGGGCAACATATTAATCTCTTTACAATTAATAGTATTAGACAGCGCAGAGCTACGGCCAAATGTGAACTGGCTCTATGCAATTTTGAACGTGGAACTTTATTGTTGCCTGATTTGATTTTGACATTTAAGGAAGTTCTTGCAGATGATTGTAACAATAATGCACCTATTGTTTTTTGTTTGAATAGGACCTTGAAAACAAAAAATGATCCGTTAGGTAATGCAATTGTTCCGTTAATTGAATATGCGGCTAATCAAGGTAATGGGGTATTGCAATTCCAACTTGGCAGTGCTTATGCAAAAAATAATTGTCCCTTAGTTATCACTGATCCTAACTTGATTGCTCCTTCTTCAATTTCATTGCCAACAAATTTGGCAAAAGCGCGACATTTTCTGGAGTTAGCAGCCGAACATAATAAAGAAGCTGCACATATGGTTGGGCAATTTTATTTACTCGGTAATGATGCTGTTCAAATAAATGAAGAAAAAGCGATACAGTATTTAACAAAAGCAATCAAAAACGGTTCATCATCAGCGCTAATCGATCTGGCTTTAATGCGACTTAAAAATAAACAATATGAGGAATTACGCGCCTTTCTTGCTCAAGAAGTTACGGTAGCCAGTCTACAGCCATTTAACAATATTATTAAAGCGGCGATTTTTCAACAAGCAGCCGACTCTAAAGTAACGATGGTACAGGGAATTCTGGCTGGTTTATTGAGTATCTCTTTTGATCAATTGGATGATAATAAATCGATTGTTGAGATCAATCAATTAATTGAACGGCTTAAGATTGAATCAACGTTAAAAGACGAAAGGCATGAGCTTGTTCCATGTATTACCGTAATTTTGGATTATATTCGCCTACTTCAATTGGAACCAAATCAAAAAGAAACAGAATGTGAAAAAATTATTGCACAACTTGAACAACTACAAAAAAATAAAAATAATATGGTGAAACTGTCTGCATTATTATTACAGACGCACATTCAATTTGAACGTGGTATTAAATTAAAAAATGAAAAAATAGTGCTAGAAAGTTGCAAGTCTCTTGTTATCTTAATAAGAGAAATGCCACAGGTTAACAATGTGAAACAAGGCTCATTTGAAAGTTTTATTATTCAAGAAGCAGTAAATAAAGGGTTTGAACTGTTACAACAATTTGAAAAATTGCCTGAAACTATTATTAACCCCGAGCTTAAACGTTCTTGGATCCAAAAAATTGAAGGTGCGATAAAATCGAATCCTATTTTTCAAATAATGAATATGGTAAAAGGTTTGGCTCCTAATCATTTATTAAAAATGCAATTTTGAGTTAGTTTAACAATATCAATCAGCAGCGGAAATAGCATTATGAAAATAGCACATCTGGTTTTGTTGATAGGTTTAGGAGCGCTGAATAGCGAATGCGCTCTGAATAATCCTAAAAATAATCATTTTATCACCTACGATGAATTCAAAAAAATCAAATACCATGAATTTTATCATGATAAAAATTTAATTGAATCATTTCAAACAGTTCAATGGCGACTTTCTGATGAATTCACTGAAAAAATAGGTATTGAACTTGCCACTAGATTGACTACTGAATATGATACATTTCATCCTCGAGCGCATAAATTGCTCGCAAGTTATTTTCTTGAAAAAAATGATTATGATAGTGCGTGTAAACATTTAAGGATTTTAGCCGAAAATGACGATCCGGATTCGCAACGCATTTTAGGTAAAATTCTTCTAGCGACCCAAGACGAAAATGTTAAAAAAACTGCCATTGAGTTATTGCATCGTGCAGCACTCCCGCGCGAAGTTCAAACGATCAATGGAAGAAAATATTATGTTGACTGGAAAGCGCAACTTGCGTGCGGTGAATTTTGGTCAATAAAAGAAAAGAAAGATCTGTTTTTACATATTATGAACCACGGCCGTCCATTTTTGGGTGAATCGTGGGTTGAGCAACTCTATAGATCTTCTTTGTATCAACAATTTGTGAGAATGAATAATGATAAACAACTAATTGATTTGAAAAATGAGGTTGAATATGAAGCATTTCAACGATTTTTGCATGATGATCTCGACGCAATAATGCCATTTCTTGAGAGTAGCGAAAACCGTACTCATGAAATGAATAAAGAGCTAGGTTTTATTTATCAAAAGAACAATAATAACAAACAATTGTTACAGCTAGCTGAGTATTTGATTGGATCAAATAATTTTCAGGATAAAACATTAGCAGTCCATTATTTGGAGGAGTTGGCGAATTTCCAAATGGTTGAAGCGCAAAAAAAATTGATTGGCACTTATCTTGGTTTTGCTGGTTATACGCCTGATTTTTATCGCGCGTTGAATTATTTGCAACGACTCGGACAAAGTTCATTTACTTATTTTTGTGAAAACGATTTGCATGATCAATTTGAAAAGTTGATCGATCCAAAAGATCAAAAAGCACAATTTATTTACGGACAATATTTAATAGAAAATAGCTGGTTTGAGGAAGAAAACTCAGTTAAATGGTTACAAAAAGGTATAGAGTACATTAAAAAAAGTGAAGTGCCACAAGCACATTGGTATTTAGCTGAACGTGCTTTCTTGGTTAATAATCTAACGAGTGCAAATGAATATTTGCGGTTGGCAGGTTGTCAACCGGTAAATGCTGAGATTAAATCATTTGCTAAAACAGCGATTGAAAGTGCCCAAGCGTGTGCAATTTCCGATGGAGAAACGGCATTTACTCTTTCGCAACTGTACAAGGTTGGTGTCGAAGGTCTAATTGATAAAAATGAAAGCAAAGCTCAGCAATACCAACAGTTAGCTGTAAAACTTGAGCATCCAGAAGCAATAGTGCAAGAGTTGAAAAAATCGCAGCACTTAACGGTTAATGAATGTTTAAAAATTCTTGAACATACATGTAATTCTGAAGATTCAGAAACGCGCAAAATGCGAAAAAATGCGTGGACAAAGCTTCAAGAAGATGCGGTAACGGATAAAAATGCATGCGCCGCATTGGTTATAGGTCTTTTGCAGTTTCATGGTGAAGGCGATGAATCAACCAATAGCGGACGTTTTTTGCAAGCGTGTGAACAGTTTGAAAAATTATCTAATTCTATAAATCATGAATATGAAGGTAATGTTCTTTACAACGAGGCCTATAATGCATTACGAGCTCTTGCGGGTACATTTCCTAAACAAGTTTTACCACTTCTTTCGCATTATCGAATTCAATTAGCTAAACATAAACCGCAGTATGATCAAAGTTATTACGATAATATAGAGGGCCTACGCATAGAAATCAATCATATGAACTGTTATGATATTTCATGTCCTGAAATTGAGAAACAGATGCGTGAAATTTTAATACGCGATGCTAAATATTATTATTCGAAAGGCGACGAAAATAGTACAGCACAATGTGCTCAGTTGGCTTTGAATCTCTTTCCTACTTGTGAGGAAGCATTATTCTGGTCTGATCTTGCAATTGTTGCGCAGCAACCAACGCTTCAAGGTAGAGAAATTATTGCAAATTCGTTAATCTCGCTAGCACTTGATGACAGCGATGAAAATGGTTCAGAAAAATTATTTTATGTTGCAAAAAAATTAGCCCAGTTGGGATTATTTATCGATAAAGCGAAAGACCTCAATGAAGAATTGCGACATAAAATTAAACGACTTTTACTCCATGAAATGCAATTTAATCCGATCGAAAATTTACTATTGCTTGTGACCGGAAAAGAGAACGGATTATGGACAGAGATGACAGATATTAACCTTGATGTCAGAAGTATTAAGAATGTCCAAGAACGAACATTTGCAACTCAGTTATTGAACTATCTTAAAATTACTAATCATTCAGAAACTTCCATCTTGCAGTCAGACATTAAAAATTGTATTGAATTTTATCCATTTATGGCTGCGCATTCTTTAAAAATCAAAAATAATAATGAAGCGATTTCTTATTGTAATCAATTTATGGAAGCATATAAAGCTGGAACACTCAATGTTAATAACTTTATCCAAAATGAACTTTTGGAGCAGGCGATTGTATGTTTAGCTAAAATTAGTGAAAATCCTCAAGCATTTGATCTTTATTTGGATGGTTGTGAATTGCTGATGGTGCGATTGGATGATCCGCTTGAATTGATACGATTTGCAGAAATTATCAATGATTGTTTTAATGAATCTGAAGTAAATAGCCTTATTTTTAAAAATCATTTTTGTGAATTGCGCACACTGTTTGAAAAACATACCGCTCGCCATCCAGCGTTTCACACGATTTTAGGTGATTTTATCAGAACCGAACAAAAAATTGATGGTAATCAACTATTAAATCACACTAAAATTGAGCAACGAACATCTTTAGCAAAAGCGGTGTGGCATTATCATCAAGCGTTACAAATTGTAACGCAATTTCATTATTCGGAATGTTTTAGTGAAAAAAATATAAAAAAGAAACTCGGTAAAACCTATGAGCAGTTAGCTCTTACTTATGATGATGGAAAAAATGTTTGCAAAGAATTAAAAGAATATTTCGAGATGGCCATCAAAGAAAATCCAAATACAGGAATACCACTTCTTTATATTGCGCAATTGTATGATAAACATAAAAAAGAACATTTGATTGATGAAATCATTAATCTTATAGAAATGCAAGCGCGTTGCGGCAACGTGAAATTCCAAGAATTAGTCGGGAGTGCTTATTTACATGGCTCGTCGGTGAAAATTCCCTTAAATAATGAGAATAAGACATTAGAACTTACATTTGGCAAAAACAAAAATAAAGGGCTGGAATTTCTACAACTTGCATCAAAAAACGGTTGTTACCGGGCTAGCAGATTACTTGCCGATGATTTGCTGCGATCACCTAAAAAAAGTGATCAGCGTAAAGGCCTTGAATTATTAATAGCTGCTTTTAATCAAGGTGGTACCGATTTTGCCGTTGATATTGCAGGACTTTATTTAGAACAAAAAAATATTGCAAAAGCATCTGAATGGTTATCAAAACCTATCATTGACAACGGTCGAAATGCAATCAAACATTTCTTTCTTGCAAAAATAGGGTTAGAAAAAAAATTACCTGACCAATTTATCAAACATTTAATGTGTATTTGCGTTGATGAATTATCAGTAGAAGACCGCATAAGAGTTACAAAAAAAATGGAAGAAAATTTTTTTGTTTTGGTTTTACACCAATACTGCAATTTTAAAGATAGAAATATTGTCGGATTAGCATCCTATTTGTTTCAAAAAATTCGTTATCATAATTCATTTGTGATAAATGACGAAAAGCAAAAAAAAGTTATACACGATGAATTTATGAAAGAATTAATTAAGCTTGAAAAGCACGATTTGCCACTTGTCTCATGCGCTGCAGGAATAGATTTGGTGCGTGAGAATTTAGAAAATCCTTTGAGTAATAATAGAAATGAGATGATACGGGTGCTTCTTTCATTGTCAACGGTATCAAAAAAAATACTGAAATTGGATTCAAGAGACGAAGTTGTTGAAATTATGAGAGCTCAAATTGTGAAGTTGCTTGAACGTTTCACTCAACATAAAGGTAGGCAAGAATTGTTTACAGGAGATGAATTTAAGAACTATATTAAAAATCTCTTTAGTGAGTTCTTAGAAGATGAGTACAATAAAGTACAGAAACTTGAAGAGTATAAAACAGTCAAGACGTTTATTAATGATGTAAAAAAATTAAATAAATCAAAAGACGATAATAATAATAACCATGGTTAAAAATGATTTTCCATTGCTGCGTAATAATTCTTCGCTCATTTATTTTGATAACGCAGCAACTTCGCAAAAACCAGCAGAGGTGATTGAAGCATTAAAACATTTTTATGAACATGAAAATGCACCTGTGCATCGTGGATTATATCAATTAGCAGAACGCGCAACGTCGCTTTTTGAACACGCGCGACAAACGATTGGACGGTTTATTAACGCTGATCCGGTCGAAGTTATTGTTACCAAAAGCGCAACCGAAGGAATCAATTTTATTGCCAATGCATGGGCATTAAATCATCTTAAAGCTGGTGATGAGATTGTTATCACCGAACTTGAACATCATTCAAACATGATCCCGTGGCAACTTGTTGCAAAGAAAACAGGCGCAATATTGAACTACATCCCGGTGAACTCGCATGGTGAAATTGTCTATGATCAATTAGAAAAAATAATCACTCGCAAAACAAAATTAGTTGCATGTACACACAGCTCAAATGCAATTGGCACATCAGTTAATGTAAAAAAAATAGTTGAGCGTGCGCGAGCGGTTGGTGCAAAAGTATTGATTGATGCATGCCAAACAGCACCGCATCAAAAAATTGATGTACAACAATTGCAATGTGATTTTTTGGTGTTTTCTGGGCACAAAATGTTAGGGCCCACCGGTATTGGAATTTTGTATATTAAAAAAGATACTCAACATGAAGTACAGCCATATCAAGTAGGCGGCGGTATGATTTTCGAAGCGTCGTATCAAGATGCAATATGGCTTAAAGCGCCACAATGTTATGAAGCGGGGACACAACCAATTGCTGAACTGATTGCACTTGCACAGGCGGTCGAATATTTAAATCAAAAAGTTGATTTTGTGGCACTCAAAAAGCATGAAGCTGCACTGTGCGCACAATTAATTGACGGTTTGCGAAAGATCAAAGAAATTAAAATCTTGGGACCGATCGAGCAATTAAAAAAAGAAGGCCATTTGGTTAGTTTTGTGCATCAAAAGATTCACGCGCATGATATTGCAGCTTATCTTGATAAACATTCAATAAGTGTCCGGTCAGGGCATTTTTGTGCTCAGCCCCTTGCAAAAAAACTTGGCATTGTTGGAGCAGTACGTGTCAGTTTTTATCTTTATAATACCGCAACAGAAGTTGATCGATTTTTGGATGTACTTGCGCAAATGAAACTGTAACATTATTGCGCTTTCATGTAGTTTTTCGGTACGGTGAAGCAAAAATTATACATGAAAGCATGGTATGAAGCTGAGTATAAAACAAATTATTTTTATTGTTTTTTTGGTAGCAGTTATTGCATTTGTGTATTGTAGCGGTATGCGCTCATGGTTCACGATTGAAGCATTAAAAAATCATCGACAAGCGCTCATGTTTACCGTGCAACGGCATTATGTACTATCGGTTGCAGTTTATATTCTTTCATTTGCAGGAATGATTATTACACTTATTCCGTTTACCCCATTACTGACTATTGCAAGTGGTGCGTTATTTGGTACTGTGCAAGGTGCTGTCTATACGGTTATCGGAGCTCTTTTGGGTTGTTTTGTTTCACTTATTTTATTTCGCTACGTATTTCGCGATCTTATGTTGCAACGGCACAGTGCGCAGTTTGACCGTTTCCAACTTGAGTTCAAGCAGCACGGAATTAATTATTTATTATCGCTGGTACTGTTGCCAGTAATGCCATTTAGTTTAATCACCATTTTGGCAGGTATTTCGGATATTGTGTTTTGGAAATTTATTCTTGCAATTGCATTTGGTATGTTGCCAACAACATTTTTATATACCTATACAGGTCAGCAGCTTTCTCACATTCAATCAGCAGATGATATGTTTTCGTGGCATTTCATTACGTTATTTATTGCGTTGGCAGTTTTCTCGCTCATTCCAATTGTTATAGGAAAAATTAAAGATCGTTTGAAACGATAATTTTTTTGACTTGAAGCTTAATCGTGGTAATTTTAAGCACGATTATAATTTTTATAAAGGATTCTAAGCATGAATAAAAAATTATTGTATTTATTGGCTCTTTGTTTAGGTTTGCAAACGCAAACAGGGGTTGCTGGCTGCAAGAAGGAAGAAAGAATTAATAAATTTATCGAACAGTTGCCTCACGGTGAACGCGAAAAATTGGAAAAGATTTTTGATGCACTGAAAGAAGGTAGCGATGCTCATCACAAACAGGAGCATGGAAAAGTAAAAGAAGAAGTACATAAATTAGCTAACCTGGTTAAACGTCCATCATTTGGCGATCAATTTAAATCGCATCTTCTTACCGCAGGAGTTTCTTTAGCCGCGGGTGTTATTGGAGTAGTTGTTTTAATGAATTCAAAATAAAGAAAATGAATGAGCATAAAACCCGATCGTTTGGCGGTCGGGTTTTGAGAGGCGTTAATGAAGTTATACATTGCTTTACTCTGTGCATGCTTGAGCATGCAGACTGTTTTAAGCGTTGCTGGCAATAAACATAAAGACAGATTCGAATTGGAAAATATGTACGAGTTTCTTTCTCATATTCCCAATTCAGACAAAAAAGCAAAAATATTTGAAGCGTTCAGAGAGGGTGGGCATGCAGCGCGTGTTCATGATTCTCACTCAATAAGATACGCTGATCGCAAATTGCAAAATGCGATTAATGATGCGTCAACTGAATCACATTCGCCGAAATTACTAACCCGATTTCAATATATGATGTATGGTTTTTTTATTGGCGCGATCGTAATGGCTGCAATGAAGTAAAAAAAAGGATACGTAAATGAAACAAAAAGTACTCTCGTTAGCGTTTATTATGACTACTTCTTTCAATCTATTTTGCGTTTCTAATTACGAAATTAGCGCGTTATTTGAATGTTTAACTGCTTGCCCACAACCTGATGCCAAAATTAAAATTCTTGAAGAAATAAAAAAACTTTCTGTTGCTCAGTCTGAACAGGAACAAAAGCAAGGATGCGTAATGGTGCAAAAAGCAATCGATAATGCTGCCACAAAACCAAAAGCATTCACAACGGGAGAGTGGATAAAATCAAATACAACTCCCTTTTTAGTTGGTGCAATGTGTGCATTTGCTATTGTGGGTATTTTGCAATAGTTAAAATTGATGTAGATACGTATTAATCCGATTGAACCAACCGGGTAACCAGCGATCTTCTGGTTTGTCTTTTGGCGCTAATAAAACACGTTCAGTGAGAACTTGTTTGGCACATGCTGCAAAATCTGCCACAGCTTCTTTTCCTGCCGCATGGCCATTCATAGTTTTTAGAACTTGCAGTAGCCCCCAGCGATGGTTTCCATAAGCTTCGCGGGGGTGAATTCCTTCACCTTTAAAGTTAACATAATCAACCAATGCATAAATACCGTTCAGTGTGGTTGCAACACGATAAAATTGTTCTTTGATATGTTTTTGTTCAGATAGAGAACAATGGTTGATAAATCGCGGCAAAGTTTTTTTTAGGCGATTAACCATAAAAGCAATTTGCAAATCGATCGTATTAACTAATAACGTACGCAATTCAACCATTCGTGCCGCATAAACATCTTTGAGGAATTCCTCTCGTGAATGCCATGGACATCCATGCAAACGGGCCTGTTCAAGCCACGGTGGTAAAACGGTACCTTTATTTTTTAGAAAGGTGAGTAATGCGGGAAAACTGTCATGAAATACGCCGATTTTTCCGCGGGGATGCCAAATGAAATGGCCAATGCCGAGCGACGGAAAATCTTCATTGGGGTTCCAACTGGTAAGCCCTTCAATGGTTGCATTACATTCATTTTTCCAAATTTGATACCCAATTTTTTTTGCCTGATCAGGTTTTATGTTAATTGAAGAACTGTGCAATGTGAAAAAACTGACAAATAAAAGCGAAAATAGTGCGTACTGCATAGATATTCCAATTTTTTAAAACATTTCTAATTGTATTATAACCATTGGAATGATGTTGAGTAAAGATTTTTAAACTTTAGAAACAGCCAAGTTTTTTAAGAGCTTTTTTTATCGGCTTAAATTCACTATTTTTGCATAAAAATGCATGCAATTTTCGTTTATTTAATTGACGAGCTGCCGCTACATTGATTTTTTGATCGTCAATAAAAATGGTTAATTCATTATGGGGGTCTATAGAATACATTGAAAAAAGGTACTCAAATATGCGAATATCGGGCTTCATTAATTTAGCTTCACCCGAAATGATAATTCCTTCACATAGTTCAAAAAGTTCTGCAAGTTCGGGAATATGGGCTAATAATAAAAATGATTCAGGGTCCCAGTTTGATAAAATATACATTTTGTGGCGGCGATTGCCATTTTCATCGACTACCGCTGCGCATTTTTTGAAAAATTTGATTCCTGCTTTTATAGGAGAAATTCCTTTAATGAACAGTTCAGGATTAAAAATAACTGATGTGATTCCTTTAATAAATGATTTGTGTCCTGAAAACTCATTTTTTGTTTGGAATTTATGATCAATTAATGCACGAATTTCTTGCGGTGTTTTTAAACCGCAAAGCCAATCACACATAATTTGTGGTAATACATTAGAGTGATAAAAAGAAAGTGGTGTCTCAGATCTGCGTGGTTCGATCGATTCTAAAAATCGCATCATGGTGTGTTCTAATCTAAATGGATTATACAATCCTACAAAACGCATGGGGCCAGCTTGCCACAAGAATGACAATTTGTTGCTGCGAGTTAGGACACCATCAATGTCAAAAATAAAATTATCGCACAACGTGCTCAGGCAAAAAAACTGAATTACGGCACAGAATGGTAAGAACAGTACCCAACGCTTCATGGCTTGCCCTTTTTTTGAACGTAGTTTTTCTGACAGCTGTTACTATACTGAAGCTACCCATTGGGCGCAAGAATGTTAGGTACTATTTTAAAACGCGAGATGAAATTGTTTTTTTAATAATCTTTCTGTATCAGAAATGGAAGATCCAGATTTGTACATGATGATTCTTGCAGCTGGAATACCTGCTTCAATTGCATAAGGCTTATAGTGTTCTTCTGTAAGAATTAAAATACATTCATTTGCATTGAAATTAAATTTTGCAAACAATTTTTTGTAAAATTCTGGACTAATAATTGTTTTAATTTCACCAGAAATCATCATTGGGATAGGCATTAGGTCATCGACAAATTTTTTACGTAATCTATCAGCTGCTTCACCCGAGTAGTTATCAGCGATGATAACGCGATGACCTTTTTGGGTTAATTTCTTAGACAATTTTATCGCATCATGATTGAGTTGCATGTTTTTTGCATTGGTTTTTGGATCGAATGTGATCTGAGCCAAGCTTTTCATTAATTCTTTTTGCTCAATATGAGCCGATTCATTTATTTTTTTAATGACTTCTTCTAGAAGAATATCATTTGGTGTTGTACCCTTGAGTAATCGATAAATATATTCTGGGGCTTCTTCTTCATGCCAGAATATCTTATATGGATGATGAGTACGCTCCTGAAGCTGATTGAGGGTTTTAAAATAATTCTTTTGAAGAGTGTCTTGACCTGTCATTAAGGCGCTAAAAGTTCCACCCCATCCTAACGTGTGGGCTCCAGCAAGCTTATTTGGTTCAATGAAATATCCTTCGAACGGCTTAATAATTACCATTCCTGGAATGACAGGGGTTATGAATAGAAAAATTAAACTCAACAAAAAGAAATAGCGATTCAATTTCATACAATCCTCAAATGATAGGTAATTTTTAGGGATAATTTCAGAATAGCATGAAATTGATGTTATGCAACCGCCCCAGGGTTATGATTCTAGCTGTAATTATCTTGTGCGGGTTGCGATAACGCGGATTGAGCGTTTGGTACGATATAATTCAGGGGTAAAATAGCTCGCTGCAATCAAAGTAATGAGTAATCCTACCTTAAGTAATAATGGAACCGAAGATTGATTCTCCATGATTTGTCCCCCTTGAAAAAAAGTCAACGCTTCAAAATAATTACAGATAGATTATAATAATAAATCTTGGTTGAAGTATAGTTTTTTGTGAAAATCTATTGAGCACTCCATTGTTTGGCGCTTGAGTCTTGTGCTGCAGTGCTTTAAACTAAGAATGAGTACCGTTTTAAAATTAAAGATCTACGATGAATTTGTATAAAGAACTTTTACTTGATCATTACCGCGCGCCGCGAAATCGTGGCATAGTTCCTGCTGCCACATTTAGTTCGGGTGAATATAACCCTTCGTGCGGAGATAGTGTGGGATATAATGGTATTGTATTGAACAGTATTATTACTGATCTAAAATTTTCCGGGCAAGGATGCGTGATAAGCCAAGCAGTTGCTTCTATTTTGACCGAACATTGTTGCGCAAAAACGGTAGCTGAAATTATGCTCTTAACAAAAGAAGATATATTACGCATAATTGGTATGGAATTGGGTCCAATGCGACTCAAATGCGCCTTACTTCCCCTTGAAGCATTAAAAAAAGGGTTGCAACAACAGCGGTAAAAAAGGATGATGAGTGCTCAATCACATTGAAGTAATGAAAGCATTGCAAGAACAGGTGACTAAACTATTCGTTCCCCTTGACGATGAACTAACAATTGCGCGGCACGCATGGAATCAGTTAGTCAGCGACCAAAATCTGCAGATTAAATTAACAAATGCGCGAACGCAGCTTATGGTTCCTCGGTGGACCGATACAATCGACGCAAAATTTCCTGTTGTGGAGGGGCCATCTGCATATCATGTTATTGGAATTGATGGCTCTCAAATTTATCCAGATCGTCATTACAGTGCTTCATGCGCATTAATTAATACCGGAATTGTGTCATTGCATTATGGTGCACAGTCCCGAGCGCATGTTGCATCAAAACCTACCGTATTAATTCCTGCTGAAATTGAGCAATTACCATTTACACCCGATTTAATTAATGCGCGCCGGCAAGAGTTTGAACTTGCTGCTGCTGAATCAATTGAATCATTTGGTGTGAAATTAAATAGCGATGAAGAAACACTTTTTCTATTTGATGGTTCACTGATTTTTTGGCATTTACAAGCGTATGATGAAAAAATGTGCGCCCATTTTTTAACGCGTTACAACCAGCTCTTGATGCATTTGTTTGAGCAAAAAAAAGCGTGTGCGTGGTTTATTAGCTTGCCAAAAAGCAAAGAACTCGTAAATCTCGTGCGGTTGAAATTGTGCAACTTTAACACCGATGTGTGTGAATCTTTTCATGCAATTGATCATTTGGTTGATGCACATATTGCATCATTTTTTTTGCCAAATAATCATCGCTCAATTGTGTTTGAGCATCGGTCAAAAATTATTGCGCATTATCATGAGCAAGTGCGGCCCTATTTTTTTTATGTACACACCGAAAATGAAATCGCGCGCGTTGAATTGCCTGCATGGCTTGCCGGAGATGAAAAAAAAGTGTCGCGCATTGCGCATATGATTTTTGATCAAATGCATAAGGGATATGGTTACCCTGTCAGTTTGGCAGAAGCGCACGAACAAGCGGTGGTGAAAGGGCCAGATCGTGAATTTTTTTACCACTTATTGGCAAAATGTAGTAATGATGCCGGGCATTCACTATCAATTTCACAAAAAAGTGCAAAAAAGCGGCGAATGAATGTTTAATAAAACGAGAATGAGTAGTTATGAAAAATAAAACAAAATGCGTGGTGTTTTGGCTCATATTCATGCTTGCACAAAGTGAAAATGCGCAAGCATTCAATGTATTTAACTGGGTGGGATTGAAAATTTCTACCGTTGTTTTTGGATCGATTTGGCGTCACATACAATTAGCAATGCCCTATCCTGACGTTGAAACGTTGTTTGGGCCGATCGAGCAAAAAAGAAATGAAGTAAAAAAAGAATTGACCGAAAAAATTGGTCAATTATTAAAAGTGGCGCAAAACAATCAAGAAAAACTTATGAAGCTTAACAGTGACATAGGCACAACAAAAACAAAATTCGACACCGATTGTATGCAGATAAAAGATAAAATTGAATTGATGAAAAACAGTAACCAAGAATTAGTTACATCAGTGAACACAAAATTTACAGAGTTGAAGCAATGGTCAGCAAATGAACTTGTATCGTCAAACAATAATTTTGAAACATGGTCGAAAAAAGTTCGCTATGCAAATCATTTATTCAAACAACAAACAACCAATAGAAAAAATCTATTTGAAGCACGCTTTAATAAGTACAAACTTGATTATGAAACACGATTGAGCAAAATGCAAACATCAATTAACGAACAAATAGACCTCATTGGCGAACAAGTTACCGTGATTAAAACAGAGATGGAGCGTGTGCAAGAAAATGCTACACAAATGCAACCGCAACTCGACGTGCTGGCTGAAAAAATTACTATGAATAATGAAAAAAATAATCAAGAGATTAAAAATCTTAACCTGCTGCTTGAGGGAATAGAAATACAACTGACTTTTGTTGAACAGAAAAATGAAATAATGTTTCAACCAATTGATAAACTTGAAAAAAGGAGTTTACTCAAGCCTTCTTCATTGATGACGACATTTGGTCAAATAAGAACTATGAGTAAAAATGCCTCAACTGATAATGATCCAGATATAGATCTAAATTGATGGAGTTTTAATGAAACGATGGTTACGAATCTGCACGCTTTTATTGTTAACGGTACAAAATGAACTTTGGGCGGGCGGCGAAATGCCACCAAAACCAATAACCCAAGAAGAAGTAAAGAAACTTATTCTTGAAACAATGGAACCTTCAACATTCGACCTGCTCTGGAAATGGAAATGCTTTATTATTGGTGGCGTTGCTTGTGCAACAGGCGGTGTTCTTTTATATAAACGTGCTCGCAAAATCAATAATCGCATTAATCAAGAACTTGAAAATACAGAAAAGTTGAAACTAGTGGTAACTGGCAAAGTAGATGAAATCAACAAAAATTTGGGTGAGCAAGGAAAAACAATTGAACAAATGACAACAAAGGTTTCAGGTTTATCAACTTCGATAAATTCTCAATTGTCTACAGTTCAACAGGATTTGAATACCGTTCATGAGCAACAAAATCAAATCTCAAAAAGTGTGGACGTAAACATTACTGAATATAAAGAACAGTTTACAAAAACTATAAATGACAATAATAAAATGAGCGCTATCGAAAGTGGCGACATTATTGCAACAATAAAAAAATTGAATAGTACCGATGATAAAAATAATGAAGAACTGACGAAAAAAATCCAGAATAGTTTTGGAGAATTTGTCAAAGAAACTGAAAATATTGAACAAGGTGTGCGATTAAAAACTAAATCTATTGTGTCAGACACGGCAGCAATGGAAAGTTTAAAAAATGTTACTTCTCAAGAAATAAACAGTGTTACAACTAATATTGAATCGCTTGGCCAATTAGTCGAAGGAACCGATTTGAGCGATAGCACAAAACGAATTGGTTCGATGCAAAAGAAGGTTGATGTAATACAAAAAAATAATAAGGAACGCGAAAAGCAACTAAAAAAATTAGCAGGATTACTTGAAACCCGAAATACGCGACAACCACAAACTGTGAGTAACCGAGCGCGTTCAGCATCACCCTCAGCACGAATGCCGAATTATATAAATAATAATAACAATAACGCGAATTTCAAAGGATCATTAATTAAAAATGATTCAGTGAATTCCGGCAACACCAGTTATTCACGTCGAAGCTCAATAGGTAATTGGGAAGATAATAACAATAATAACAACGTCAAATCATCAAAAGAAGAAGAAAAAGATTAGCTCAACATCTGAATTTTTTTGCTAAAAATTCCATTTTCGCTATAGTTTCTATTGGTTCAAAAAAATCTTTTTGTGCCGCATAATAATAAAAATATTTTTTTTAATTTTTGACAAAAATAATTAATTTGTAGATACTACAAAGCAGTTTTTTATTGTAGGATATGGCACTTTATGAATATACGCAAAAAATTTTTAGTGATCAGCGTTCTCTCGCTTTTGATGAATTGTAATAACATGCATGCGTTTGCGATGTTTAGCTGGTTTAAATCAATAAGTTTATTGGATGGATTTGCAAGGAATATAATTATCCCTTTATTTTCCAAATATGTTATTGAG
The DNA here is from genome assembly GCA_022707425.1 of Candidatus Babelota bacterium. Taxonomy (GTDB): domain Bacteria; phylum Babelota; class Babeliae; order Babelales; family JACPOV01; genus JACPOV01. The sequence goes on along the minus strand of JAKJAQ010000003.1, from coordinate 69,518 downwards.
CATGCTGAACCCATAAGGAAACAACAGCGCGAAATGGAGCAGCACTTCAATAAAGAAATTAATGAATTAAAAACTGGCGTGGATTGTTTAGGCCAACAAACAACAACTGTTCAAAAAAGGGTTGAAGCCACTAATGTAGCAGCCAAAAAACGCGTTGAATTACTCAAGGCCAAAACGTCAAATTTGCAGACAAATTTTGCCAAAATAAAAGAAGCTATTTCTGAGCGACTTGTAGAACATGAAAACCATATAAATGAACGATTTGAAAAAGTTCATGCCCATAACAAAAATATTCTTGATGACGCGTCTTTATTGTATAAAGAGAAAGAAAAAGAGAGTAACGCCCAATTATTTTTGATCAAAAATTTAATCGAAAATCAGAAAAAAGAAGTTGGCCAAAGATTTGTGGATATAGAAACGGTAATCCGTGAAGAAAGAAAAAATGTGGAGCAATCAATTGGTTTACTTACCGTTATTCATCAATCAAAAAAAACAGAAGATCCTAAAAAAAGATTAAAAGATCTCGAGCTAAAATTAAGGGAATTTAAAACTATAGCAAAGAGCACAGGTAGGTCTGATGCAAAAAAAGGTGTTAGTGATTCTTTCTTTCAAGACCGATATAACGAATTAGAACAAAAAAATCTTAAGGAATCATAATGCATATGCTCAAGCTTTTTCTAGTAATTGGATTGTTTTTTAATGCAGCGACCCCTGTTTATTGCGGTGGCAATGAGCCACAAAATACTTCAGAGATTTTCTCAAGAACAGATATTGAAAACATAGCAAAAGAAATGGTTCAAAAAGCTTTGCAAGAGCCGATGATCTATAAATTGTGGGCATGGAAAGGTTGTATTTTGCTAACAATTGCGACCGTTTATGGAGCACGGAAAATTATGCAAGGAAATTCTGAGCTGAACAAAGCAAGAGAAGGTGATATCGATCAGATGCAAAAGTTTGCAAAAGAAATGAATAAAGAAATCGATATTCTCAAAAACAGAGTTACTGGTCAGGCTAGCATTATCTCTCAACTTGATCATAATACAACACAATTAATATTAAATATCAACTCCTTGGGCAATATCAACGAAGATATAGAAAAGGTTGAGACTCAACAAGTTTTATTCGGTCAAGAAGTAAGGGAGAAATTTAATTTATTTAAGACGAATATCAATAATACGGTTCATCAAAATAACAATGTAATGACTCAGAAATTTGAAACATTGCACAATGAGATTAGTACAACTCAGAAAGAACAATTAAAAAATTTTGCTAAAGTCACGCATACCTTTGAAAATTATGCTGAGGAAATTAAGAAAAAATGTGAGTCGGTTACATCTCAAGTATCCTTTTCAGCAAATGTTCGATTATTAGCCTTGCAAAATTTAGAATCGGAGCTTGTATCCATAAAAAATCAATTAAATATTGCTGGGTTACCAACTGATAGTGAAATGACGAATGCGATTGCTACTATTGAACAGGAAATTGCTAACCACAAGAAAGAATTGAACATATTCAAGGAAAAGAAGCTACTAATTCCTTTAGCACCGAAGCACAAAAAGCGTTCATCTGTTGATTTGGTTATAAAGCAAAAAATGAACCTTTTTAAACTTGAGCAGCCAAAAAATGATGAAACGTTTAGTGGTGCCAGTTCAATGATCTCTAATAATTCATTTATTTTAAATTCCAGCAATCTAAGTACTATTGGTTCATTTAATGAAATGGGTGCGAATTATGAACCTCGAATAGATGTTGATTGAAAATATTTAAAATGAATTTAATAGCCATATAAAAAAATCTTGATTTAAGCAGTAAGAAACATCGAAGTATTTTTTAGCATGCTTCGATGTTTCTTCTTTTTTTATCCCAAAAACTTCTTGAAAAAGCCTTTGATGCTGCTTTCTGATTCGGCAGTTGAAGTTCCAATTTGTTCTGAATAGTGTTTGAGCAGTTCTGCAGCAGGTGCTGCTAATTTTGTTGGAATATGACATTGAGTAACAACGACCAAATCACCAGTACGCTTTGTATTTAAATTCACAAAACCTTTTCCACTGATGATGATGCGGTGGCCAACAGCACATCCCTTAGGGATTTTGATTGTTTCTTTGGTGCCATCAATATTTTCTATTTCAAGCTGAGCACCAAAAACTAATTGCGGGTAGGTAAGCATTACGGTGCATTGCAAATTGTCATCAACGCGTGTGAACCGTTTATCTGGTGCAATATTAATTTTGATGAATAGTGCACCGGCCGGCCCACCAAAAACACCAGCATCGCCAGCTTTGGAAACGCGCAATTCTGCACCATCATAAATTCCTTTTGGAATCGTTGGGTTTATTTTTTCGTATTTTTGAATACGGGATTGACCGTTGCAGATCGGGCACGGTTTTGGAATGGTAAAACCTTCACCTGAACAGGTGCCGCATGCTTGGCTGAATGTGAAAAAGCCTTGGCGGTAATGTTGTTCACCCGCTCCGTGACAGGTTTGGCACTCTTGATATGAAGACCCTTTGCTGAGGCCCTTGCCATCACACCCCGGGCAGGGAACAAAATGATAATAGCCAATCTCTTTTTTAGTTCCGGTATACGCTTCTTGAAGCGAAATGGTAATTTCTTTGTAAAGATCATGGCCTTGTTTTGGTAGAGGTCCGGCATTTTTGCGGCGAGCTCGCTGTTTGCGGCCACCTTCTTGGCCAAAAATTGAGCCAAAGATATCGCCAAATTGACCAAAAATATCTTCCATATTTACATCTTGGCCATACCCTTGAAATCCTTCGGGACCCGCATGACCAAATTGATCATATTGTTTTCGTTTTTGTGGGTCTGAAAGCACTTCATAGGCTTGTGCGGCTTCTTTAAATTTTTCTTCAGCCTCTTTATTATCAGGGTTTCTGTCTGGATGATATTTGAGTGCTAATTTTCGGTAAGCAGTTTTGATATCAGCTTCAGAGGCATTTTTTTCAACGCCGAGAATTTCATAAAAGTCTTTTTTTGTAGCCATGATGATTATTTTTGGGTAATGATTAAATGATATAGATTTTGTAGAAGTATAACACAAAATAGATAAAGCAAAAAGGAGGGAGCCAAATGTTATTGTCTATTAAGCACTTAGCTACTTTTGTAGGAATGTGGGTGTTGTTTATTGTGATCGATTTATTCTGGTTAGGTTTTGTAATGCGAGATTTTTATATGGAAGCTCTGGCAAGAAAAGCTCGTATTATTGATGGTGTTTTGGCTCCTCATTGGCCCGCATCGTTGGCCGTATGGTTTTTGATTGTATTTGGCATATTCTTCTTTGTATTGCCTTTGGCAGATTCATGGCTAAGGGCTGGTATATATGGTGCCGTTTATGGATTGATTTTGTATGGTGTTTACGATCTAACAAATTTTGCAACTTTACAGGATTGGCCAATCAAATTGGTAATGGCTGATTGTGTTTGGGGTATTCTATTAAATGCGGTTATTAGTGCTATTTCTTATAAGGTACTACAGTTCATTTGAACCAATCTTCTTGTGCAATAGTAATAAATTTTGAACAATCGGCATGAGATTTTTTAATATCCCCGTTTCGTGCAGGTAAAAAAGTGATGCCAGCATTAAATTCGGGAAATTCATGCTTGAGCCGTTCTACCAGTTCAAGTAAGGTGATACTTTTGCCAGTACCAATATTAAAAATTTCAAAACTATGTTGCGCGGTTGGTAATGTGCCGGCAGTTAAATTTGCTTGCACAACATGATTAATCGGCACAAAGTCACGCGTTTGGGTGCCATCTCCAAAAATGGTGACCGGG
>JAKJAQ010000003.1:36347-65720 GCA_022707425.1 Candidatus Babelota bacterium | reverse complement strand
TCATACATTCTTTAAATTGTGCAACCACCGCTGCATACGGCCCGTTTGGATTTTGACGTTCGCCGTATACATTAAAATAGCGTAAAATAATGGAGCTCAGATCTGTTGATTGTGCGAATTCTTTGCAAATCAGTTCACCAATTAATTTAGAGTGACCATACGGTGATTCTGGTCGGCACGAAGTATTTTCGGTGCAAGTTTCTTCAACTGAACCATAGACAGCAGATGATGATGAAAATACGATTCGTTCTACTTGATTTTGTTGTGCTGCGCGAAGAATATTTAGTGTGCCAATAGTGTTCGTTTCATAGCATTTGGTTGGATTAACAATCGAATCAGGAACAGAAATGAAAGCTGCCAAATGAAAAATAATATCGATATTATTTGTCGCATTTAAACAGCTTTCAAGATTCGTGATATCTCCATGGATAAACGTAATCTTGTTGTAAATAGGAGCCAAGTTGTTGAGACTGCCGGTTGATAAATTATCAATCACCGTAACCTGTGCACCTAAAGAAACGAGCTGTTCAACCAGATGAGATCCAATAAATCCGGCACCACCGGTAACCAATACATTGAGAAAAGAATAGCGATTCTTCATCACAGCCTCATTTTTTGTAGAATTTCCGTTGCTGTATTTTTGCCATCTAGTACTGCTTCTTGCATGCTTGAATATTTCCAGCCACCGTAGCGCCCAACCGAATGAATACCAAGGTCAGTAAGACGTTGTAAAATACGCGGAAGATTTTTTTCTCGCCAGAAATCATAAATTACATATGCGTGCGGTATAGAAATTACTTTTTGTGTAATAATTTCTTTGTCACTCAGTGCAAATAATTGTTTTGTTGCTTCTTGTGCTTCATTTACAATTGTGTGTATTGGTTTTCTCGATTTTTTCAGATACGAAAATTCACCGTAGAGTGAACTGCATCCAGTAGGTACAGCACTTTGTGCAAAATTATGCGGAAAACCAATTCGGTAAAACGGAAATTGTTTTTCAGGAAAATATATCCAATGTTTTGTGGTGAGTTGTTCGCGCGCGATGCCCAAATTAAAATTGATAACCGAATTGCACAACAATTTTTCTGATGCTTTTCGCAATGAATGTACTGATTGCGGGCCACGTAATGAATTTAAAAACTGATCAAGTGGCGCGGTATTGATAAGTACTTCAAACGATTCTGTATGTCCGTCTGAGAATTGTACGTGTTTAGTTTTAAGATCAATTTCTTGTGCTTGGTAACCGGTTTTGATTTTATTTTGAAGGTGATTTGCTAATTTATTAATCCAAAATTGAATGCCACCTTGTTTTGGGTACACAAAGTTTGCATTGTAGCCAATTGCACCAATTGAACGGTCGGTGATGCTCCCTTCGATTAATTTTGTGAGCGTTGTGTTTGGTACGAATCGTCCCATCCAGGTAGGTGAAACTTTTTTGATATTGTAGGCAAAAATTTTAGATTGGAAGGGAAAGAAAAAATGCTGTGCAATACCTTTGCCAAAATTTTGCAGCACCCATTCATGAAATGAATGAGGCTTGTGTCTCGAAAAAGGTCTTTGAGCAAACCCTTCGATGCATTGTGCAATGACTGGTGCAGGTAATCCATATAAATTAGCTTGAAATGGATAACGGGTGTACGTGTTATGTGAATAAATAAATGATTCGCGGTTTATAATATTTAAATTTTCCATGCCGACAATTTGTTCGATAAGTTCACGAAAATAGGGATCGCTGGCATGCAGTAAATGTCCAGTGTAATCAAATGTGAAATTGTCTTGAATGACTGAGCGACACAATCCACCAACTGTTTGATCTTTTTCAAATAATTGGTAATCAAAAAAATTATTTTTTTCAAGATGGTAAGCGGTTGAAATACCGGTTAAACCTGCTCCAATGATGACAACTTTTGCCATCAGCTACTCCTTTCTTGCGTTGAAACAACGAAGTTGGACTAGTTATAAAATGAAGAAATGCAAAAGTCTAGCAGTTTTTGTAACTATGAAAATAAACCGTTACTGATTGCTGGACTGTAAGCCAATGTAAGCGGATTGGAGGGAAGAGATTGTTGTATCAGTAATGGAAGAGAAGACCGTTCAACTTCAAAATACCCTTTTTCCAACGAAGGGACCATTGTTTGAGGAACCGTAAGTACTAAACATAAAATTGTGTGAGTTTCTAATGCAAATGGTTGATTGAGCTTAAAAATTATCTGTTGTGCTTTTTCGTGCCAACAACTTTCGCAGATTAAATTTTCCTGCAGAGGCATAAAATCACGATCGATCGGTTTTTTATACAACGAAGCGGTTAAATGTTCAAGCGGTGTGCCGCGCCATGAAAGAAGAAGTTTTTCCAAAAAAAGTGATTGGTGAGTGGTTATTTTTTTAATTTCTATTGTGCATGCCAATATCCAGGTACTGCCATAACGCTCACGCAAAACACGATTGCTTTCAAGGTTTTTCCATTCAGGTGTGAGAGTAAATAACACCTCGGTACAGAAACTATTTCCCCAACTGATCAAGATGCATACAAAAAAACTGACAATAATTTGTTTCATACAACTCCTTCCCCCGTTTATTTTCAAGATAGCAATCAGCAGCTTTGGGTACCAAGAGTTTTGTTAGCGAGGTGCAATGGTGGCAATGTAACCGCTGATTTGCGGCATGCGTTGGCTGCCAATTGAAAATGAAAGCAAAATCTGAAAATCATTGCGCTTAAAATGATCAGGCAATGGAGGAAATGGTCCTGCCTGTGCAATTCGTTTTCGTAAATAGGAATCAATTTTTTCGTTACCGCATGATTGTAAGCACCGTAGATCATGAATCTCACCCTCTTTGTTGAGGGTAATTTTAAATGACACTGAAGCTGCGGCAGTAGGCCAATGTTTTGGCTCAGTTTGTCGGAACGAATTTTGTAAGTACCAAACAACTTTTTGAATATAACTTAAATAACGCAGCTCTCCTTCATCAGGTCGCTTATTTGGGTCTCCATCACGTTTCAGCCAATCATCACCTTCATGTTTCAAACTTTCTATAAATCCTTGGGCAATATCAGCAAAGTTAAGTTGTCGTGTTGGCATACCCATTCCGGTGATGCTGTTGTGAGAATTAGATGAACTGCGGCGCTTTTTTTTACGCCGTTTTTTGCGGGGCTGCGGTGCAGGAGATTCTCCGGCTTGGCTTTTTGTTTCCTGGGAATTTTCGTGCGGGGTGGCTGCTTCGAGCGAAGGGAACATTGCAGGTGGCGCATCTATGTGTGCTTTCTCATTATGTATCGGTTCTTTTTCCTGACCCTCGCTATTTTGTGTATCAGTAGATGGTTGATTTTCTTGATCATCTCCTTTTTCATCTTGCACACTTGCTTGTTGAGGTGAAGGGGGTGGTTCGTTTTGCAGGGAAACCGGTGTGCCAAAAGATGATGCACGCGGTTTAAGGGCAGCTAATCCAGAAGAAAACTGATTATTGTTTTGCGGGTCATTTGGATCATCAAATGATTCAAAACTAATTGAAGGAGGAGTGTGCTCTTGTGGGCGTTCTATAAAAAGAAAAAAAATTAAAAAACAACCGTGAAAGACTAACGACAAAATAACGAGTAGAATAAGTAAGGTTGGACGGCGATCTGTCATTAACTCCCTTTTTTTGACGAGAGGTCCTTTTGTTTTTAAAATACGATAAAAAACCATGAATCGTAAATAGGCGGTGGATATGGGAACGATTTTTTCACGCGATTTTTATCAGCGTGATACCCAGTTGGTAGCGCGGGAACTTCTTGGGGCTCGACTTGTGCGACGCATCAATGGGCAGTTGCTGACTGGAATTATTGTAGAAACAGAATGTTACAAAAGTAACGATCCTGCGTGCCATGCATTCCGTGGCAAAACAAAAAGAAATCAATCATTATTTGGGTCAGTTGGTCATGCATATGTTTATTTTACCTATGGCAGCCATTTTTGCTTAAACGCCGTTTCGCGCGATGATTCAATTGTCGCCGGTGGTGTACTCATTCGAGCGATCGAGCCTGAACATGGAATTGTTGTAATGGAGCAAAACAGATCGCACAAATGCATAAAAAATTTAACTAATGGTCCCGGCAAATTAACGCAAGCACTTTCAATTTCACGGGAATTTGATGGATATGATTTAACCGAAGATGGTGAATTATTTATCGAAAAAGGCATTTCAATTGCCGATTGTGCTGTTGAAAAAACACCGCGCATTGGAATTTCGCAAGCAAAAGATGTTTTATGGCGATTTGTTGTGAGAAATCAGCAAATTTTAAAAAAAATTGATACGAAAGCTGAAAACGATGGTTATTCATTATCATAAAAGGATCAGTGCTTTTGCAATTTTTTTAACATTTTTCTGTCATGGCATGGAAGAACCAAAACTATCACCAAAGCAGCAACAATTATTTCGATTGTTCAATACGATAATTGCTTCTCGTGAGACTCAGTGGGATAAAATTATTGAAGAAAATAAAGTAGGCCCCGCAGCTTTTTTTGGTGGGACGGTGCCAATTGGCTTTGGAGCAGTTATTGGTACGCATGCAGTTGTGAGTCTTGTCACGGGAAATATAAGCAGTTTTTTTGGAGAATTGATTCTTGGAGCTACTAGTATCGGATTAGGATACAAAATTGGAGAAAAGCTCTGTCGATCTGAACATGAAGCAATTAAATGTGGAATGGATGATCTGTTTATTGCAAATAATCAGTTCTTAGAGACAGTAAACCAGATTGATACAGTTCTAACTCAGAACAATTTGCATAATTCTTTCGTCGAAGAAAAAATAAGTATACAAATTAAGTACGTTATTGATAAAAGAAAAAAACAACTTGAGCACATTAATAACGAATAGACAAACGAGGTACCTATGAAGTTAAGTACATTTACAATGCCAATCCTGCTGTTTTTGGCAGTTCAAAAAATTGATGCAGAAGCTATACAAATCAAAAATGAAATCGAAGCAATAACTCGCGATTATTCCGAATTTAAAAAAGATTGGCAAGCATTGGTTGATGCAAGAAAGGAAAAATTTAGACCACAGGCACTTATTTTTGCACTTGTTGGTGCGCTGGCAATTTATGGTGGTGCATCTGGCATTCTGTACGAACCTACTTCTATCGGAAAATTTTATGCGAGTACCGGGGCAGTAATATGGGGAATCGGTGGTTATGCAGGATGGCATTATTTTACTCGAGCCAGAACTGAACAGCGATGTGTTTGCAAATTTAGAGAAGAATTTGAAAAATGTTTTGAAAAACTTAATTCTGCAAAAGATCGTTTTGTACCATTGATCAAGATAGAAGGTGTTGCAGATGAGAAGAACATAAAACTTTATTGGGAAATAAAGACTTGTTGGGAGAAACATTTTTCGCAACTGAATCAATGTCCGCGAAATTAATGAAAGTTAACTAATGAAAAAAAGAGTAGTAATCTTGATTATGCATTCAAGCATAATGTTATCGGCTATGGAGCAAAAGAAGGAAATATTAGCTGATGAACGAGAGATTAATCAAGCGCTGGCCACCTATAAACTTATAAAAACTTCAGATATCCAAAATTCATATAATGCCTATCAAGAAAAACATAACAAAATTTTTTGTGGTGAACAATATTTAGAAAAATTTTACGAACATGCAAAAAAAGCTTATAGAGATGCGCAAAAAAGAAAGGATAAATCCGATAGTGAATCAATAAAAATGATACTTCATGGTTTAAAAAAAGTTGGTTATGGAGCTGCTTTTTCAAAGTTAGCAATGATTAATTACGAATTACTCAGTGGTGACCAACAGTTAAAATCACTCTTGCCGAGCTATTATTTAAGTTATATAACCGGTATTTGTGCATTCACTGCTCTAAATTTTGTACTGAGCGGTCTTTGGAAAACCTATAAAGGTATGCGCTACCGTTCTAAGGTGAGACACAATTTTGAACTAGCTTTACAAAATAAATCTAATATCGCATTTGGAGCGCATAGCATTATTTCGCAAAAATTTTTAAACGAAAAAGATAATACTAAAACACCTCAAGAAGAAAAAGAGCGACTATTATATCTCCAATTCATATGGCGAAAAAGAATAGGGATCTTACCAACCGTCGATAAAAAAAATGGCAAAGAAAATAATGAGCAAAATAGTGGGAACCAATCGAGTTAAATTTTAACAATTACTGCACAGGTAGAATTATCAAATTTAATTTTCCATGCATGATGAATTTGATGCGTCTTTTTTTCAGATGTTACGAAAAATCGCATAATTTCATCGACAAATTGTTCCGTGAGTACAAATGGGATTTGTTCTTTTACCAACCAATGCACAATGATTCTGTGCTGTAAAAATTCGTCGTACGTTTTTAATTTTTGTGTATTTAGATACCACGAACCATTTTCTTGATAAGCGATTTGTGAAAACGTTTTTTCAGTAAGTTGCTCAAGAAATTGTTCAGTTTGTTGAATCATTGAAATTGTGCGAGAAAATTGCGTTTCAAAACGCGAATCGCATAATTTCAATGCAGGAATAACGTCATTACGGATGCGATTGCGCAAAAACGTCGGAGAATCGTTCGTTTCATCGATGCAATAGGTAATCTTGTGCGTATCTAAAAATTGCACAATTTCTTCTTTACGTACATCTAAAAGTGGGCGAATATAAAAATCTTTTTTTGGTTTCATGCCAGTAAGACCAGAAAGCGTTGTGCCGCGCAAAAGACGAATAAAAAAAGTTTCTTGTTGATCATTTGCATGATGACCGAGTGCAATTGCGGTTGCGCCGTATTCTTGTGCTACTGATTCTAAAAAAAAGCGGCGGTAATTGCGTGCATTTTCTTCTTTTGAACCGTTATGTTTTATTGATACTGGTAACTGAGAAATTTTTTTTGTGTGAAAAGAAATGTTGAAACGTTGTGCAAGATCAGCACAAAATTGTTGATCTGCATCTGCCGCAGTGCGCCATTCATGATTTAAATGTGCAGCAATCAAAGTCAATTGGTTATTTTGCTGATAATGCTTTAAAAAATGCAGCAAAAAAACTGAATCAGGCCCACCCGAAAGGCCAACAACAACACTGCTGCCAGAAGGCAGCAGCTTGTTTTTTTCACAATAATCTGAAATTTGTTGAAATAAACTATCATTATGCATTATACATCGAGATTTTTCACAAATTGACCGTTTTGTTCGATATAATCGCGGCGACCTGCAACATCATCACCCATCAATGTTGAAAACCACGCATCAGCTTCAAGTGCATCTTCAATTTTTACTTGAAGAAGTGTTCGTGTAGCATTGTTCATTGATGTTTCCCATAATTGCTCAGGGTTCATTTCACCAAGACCTTTATAGCGCTGAATATTCATGTACGGTTTACTAATGGCGCTGATTGCATAAATAAGACGGAAAATGCCACGATCGGTAATTTTTTTGTCTTTACCGGTTACCTGTAACGTCCAATCATTTTGTTCAAGTATCATGAGCGGTTTTAGCGCTTCAAGCAATGCTGGCAGTTCTGGCGATGAGAAGAATTGCACATCAACTGACCATTCACGAGTGAGTAATTTGAACACAACACGGACCGATTCTGGTGTCAATTCGCCAACTTCGGTATTTGAAGGTGTGGTTACTTTTGTTGAAATTTGATATTTTTTGAACTTCTTTTTGAGATTTTCAACAAGCAGTTCAAGGCCGATTTCTTTATTCCATGGATATTCACATGCGGTTAACACCAACTGATGTGCATTGTCATAAGTCACTTTGAAAGTATGTGAAATATCCATAATATGTTGTTCGTAAATGCGCACATCGGCAAGTATTTTTTCCCAGTCAGGCGCTGATAATTCTTTGCCATTAATCGTCAATGTTGTTTGTTCCTGGGCCCACTCAAACAAGAACTGTTTAAACGATTTTTCATCTTTAAGATATTCTTCTTTTTTGCCAATTTTTGCTTTATAAAGCGGTGGTTGTGCAATATATAAATAGCCTTTTTCAATTAATGGCTGCATATATCTAAAGAAAAGTGTTAACAATAATGTGCGAATGTGTGAGCCATCAACATCGGCGTCGGTCATGAGAATAATTTTATGATAACGCGCTTTATTTACATCAAATTCGGTCGAACCAATGCCGCATCCAATAGCTGAAATAAGTGCTTTAATTTCATCATTTGAAAGCATTTTATCAAGACGTGCTTTTTCCACGTTTAAAATTTTACCTTTAAGCGGTAAAATTGCTTGGTTGTGGCGATCGCGTCCTTGCTTTGCTGAGCCACCTGCCGAATCCCCTTCAACAATGAACAATTCTGTATCTGCAGGATTTTCATTGGCGCAATCGGCAAGTTTTCCAGGAAGTACCAATCCTTCAAGAGCAGTTTTTCGGCGAGTTAAATCGCGCGCTTTTTTGGCAGCATCGCGGGCACGTTTTGCCAAATCAGCTTTTTGTAAAATTGCTTTGGTGATCGTTGGATGTTCTTCAAAATAAGTATCAAGTGCTGCAAATGTCCATGAATCAACAATGCCTTTGATTTCATTGTTACCCAATTTTGTTTTGGTTTGACCTTCAAATTGTGGTTCAGGTACCTTAATGTTAATTACACACACTAAACCTTCACGCACATCTTCACTCGAAAATGTTTCACCATCTTTGAGAATATTCAGTTCTTGTCCACGCTTGTTTGATACTTTGGTAAGAGCGGTTTTAAATCCGGTAACATGCGTTCCACCTTCAACGGTGTTGATGTTGTTTACAAATGAAAATAGTTGTTCACCAAAACCGTCATTGTATTGGAGCGCAATTTCGAGAATATATTGGTCATTTTCCTGCTGAAAATGAATAACTTCTGGGAAAATGGCAGTTTTTTTTGAGTTGATAAATTCGATAAACGAAACAATTCCACCTTCAAAATAGAATTCGTGTTTTTTATTGTTTAATTCATCGATAATGAAAATGGTCAACTTTTTGTTTAAGAACGCAAGTTCGCGCAAGCGAGCTGCTAATGTGTCAAAACTAAACGTTGTTGTTTCGGTAAAAATTTCTGCATCGGGATAAAATCTAATATAGGTACCACGCTTTTTAGTTTCTCCAACTACTTTAAGTGGAGCTAATGGTTTACCTTTTTCAAATGTTTGTGAATAAATTTTGCCGTCACGATAAATTTCTAGTTCGAGTTTGCGTGAAAGTGCGTTAACAACTGAAACACCCACACCATGCAATCCACCAGAATATTTATAACTTTCTTTGTCAAATTTACCACCAGCGTGCAATTTGGTAAGCACAACTTCGGCAGCAGAAACTTTTTCTGTTGGATGAATGTCGGTTGGAATGCCACGCCCGTTATCTTCAACGGAACATGAACCATCTGCATGCAAAGTTACGGTTACTGTGTTGCAGTGGCCACCTAATGCTTCATCAACTGAGTTGTCCACAATTTCGTATACTAAGTGATGAAGTCCATTAATACCGGTTGAGCCAATATACATTGCAGGACGTTTGCGAACAGCTTCAAGTCCTTCAATTACTTGAATAGATTTGGCACTGTAAGTTGAATTAGGATCATTTTGATGGTCTTTTGCCATGGAAACTCCTTGGGCAGCGCAAACTAATTTTGCGTGGTATTGAGCATCGGTACGTAGTTTACTATACTTTAATTAAAGTATATCAAAAAAGAGTTTTTTGCCAATTATACAAAGCTTAAAATAAGTGTTACGTTGGCGCTCAAAAAAATTAAGGACACCATGACAAAAAAAGAGACAACGAAACTCCATGCGCTGGACGATTTCTGTATGAAAAAAGCGCTATTGCTCGCCAAACGCGCATTTCGTGCTGATGAAGTTCCAGTTGGTGCATTGGTAGTGGATTCGTCAAATAAAGTCATTGGGCGCGGATACAATCAAGTTGAAAAACGCAAATCTCAGCGAGCACACGCAGAGCAATTGGCGATAGAACAAGCATGCAAAAAAATTGGTGATTGGCGATTAGAAGGGTGCACACTCTATGTAACGCTTGAACCGTGCACAATGTGCATGGGACTCATCAAGTTGAGCCGGATTGAACGCGTAGTTTTCGGAGCGGCATCTCCGCTTTTTGGCTATCAACTTGACAAGAACAGAAAAAGTCAGCTATACAAAAAAGGCGTTATAAAAATACGTAAGGGAGTAGGGAAGGCGACTGCAGCCGCCTTGTTGAAAGATTTTTTCAAAAATAAAAGGATGTAAATCGTGGTAGATGCAAAAAAAGGGGTAGTAAGCGGAAAAAATTTAGAGCATATAAAAAAAAGTTTGCTCGAGCGAAAAAAGGAACTTGAAGACCAGCTTGCGGATTTGTATCAAATGAAAGGGGTAATGGGCGAAGTGCAAGATGCTGGCGATCAAGCCCAATCTCTTTCTTTGGAAACGCTTAAAATTTCACTCCAAGATAATGAAATGGCCGAATATAATATGATTGGCCAAGCTTTACGCATGATTGAAGATGGTACGTATGGTATGTGCATTGAATGTGGCCAACCTATTGCAGAAAGACGGCTAAAATCGTACCCGAATGCAACACGCTGCCTTATCTGCCAAGAGGGCATTGAAGACGGAAGACGCGAAGGTTGATATGGTCTTTTTGGGTTGCAAAATATGCTTTGCTGAGTATACTACTTGCTACGTGCCGATGTAGCTCAGTTGGTAGAGCAACTGATTCGTAATCAGTAGGTCGTCGGTTCGAGTCCGATCATCGGCTCCATAGGTCCCCCAAACCTCTTTTTTGGTTTGACAAATTTGGATAGATGGGTATTATCAAATACATAAGAATTGATATCAATTTTCAAACGCAATAAAGGTTATAAAAATAGGTATGGAACCACGCAAAAAAACAGCCGCAGCAAAAACAAAAGTTAAAAAGCCAGCAGGAACACCGGTTGCACATGGAGTCGGTCGTCGTAAATCTGCAGTTGCGCGCGTTTGGTTACGCCGAGGCAATGGCAATATAGTTGTTAACGGCAAAACCTACAATTCATATTTTGACTCTGAAGTAACTCGTCTCATGGCAGCAAAGCCAGTTTTACTTACTCAGCCAGCAACCGCTTATTACGATATTGAAGCATTTGTCGAAGGTGGCGGCCGAAGTGGTCAAGCAGGAGCCGTACAATTAGGGATTGCTCGAGCATTAGTTTTAGCTGATTCAAATCTCAAAAAAGCGATGCGCGAACATGGTCTTTTGACGGTTGATTCTCGACTTAAAGAACGTAAGAAATACGGCCGTAAAGCAGCTCGTAGAGGCTTCCAGTTCGTAAAACGTTAATTTTCAATTCAACACGCATAAGCAAAAAGGCAGAGTATGTGTGGTGTTGTTGGGTATATTGGAAAAAATCTCAGTCGCGCATATGTGATGCAGGGGCTTTCACGGCTTGAGTATCGTGGTTATGATTCTGCAGGTTTTGCTTGTTTAGAACCCGAAACTAACCGCTTAGCTTGTGTAAAAGCCAAAGGGCAGCTCCTTAATCTTGTGCAAGCATTGAATGAGCACCCAGTTGATGGATACGTTGGAATTGGTCACACTCGTTGGTCAACCCATGGTATCGTTTCACATGAAAATGCTCATCCACATGTTGATTGTGATGAGAATATTTCCATTGTGCACAATGGAATCATTGAAAATTATGCTGCAATTCGTGCTTTCTTACAGCAATCTAATCATCATTTTCGATCGCAAACAGACACCGAAGTAATTGCACATTTGCTTGAAAATGAATGTGCGCATTCCCAAACGTTGCTCGATGCTGTTGTTAAAACAGTAGTACAACTTCAGGGTGCTTATTCTTTTACCTGCATTGGTCATTTTTTTCCAAATCAGATCGTCGCGGTTCGTAAGGGATCTCCTTTATGTATTGGCATTGGTCAAAATGAAATGTTTGTTGCTTCTGATGTACTTGCATTTGCTGGTTTGACCGATCAAGTAATTTATGTCCCTGATGAAACAATTGCCTTAGTAAGCAACTCACGGGTTCAATTATATGACTTCAACGGTAATGTGCGGGCTATTGAACTAGAAAAGGTGGCGATTTCATGGTCAGATGATGGAAAAAATGGGTATGAACATTTTATGCTCAAAGAAATTTTTGAACAAAAAAACGGCATAGCCGCAACACTTTCCTATTTAAAATCAATTCAAGAAACGGTTTGGCAACAAATTGGGCTTGATGCTCAAGCAATAAAAAAACTTTCTTCTATTTCACTCATTGCTGCAGGAACATCGTGGCATGCAGCTAGAATTGGGCAATTCTTTTTTGAGGAAATTTGTCGTTTTCCTGTGCGCGTTGTTTTGGCTTCAGAATTTCGTTACATGCCATTTTTTAAAGAAGAAAATAATTTTCACATGGCTATTTCACAATCTGGTGAAACAGCTGATACGCTGGAATGCGTTCGCTTAATCAAACATGCTGGTGCGCATACCATTGGATTAACTAATGTTTCATCAAGTACAATTGTGCGCGAAACTGACGGTTTTTTGTTGACCAAAGCTGGTCAAGAAATTTCTGTTGCTTCAACGAAAGCATTTTCCACACAATTGGCTGCTCTTTATTGGTTAGCTCATCGAATTGCGCTAGAAAAAGGTATCATTACCGACAAACAAATGGAGCACTCTTGTGATCATCTACTGATCGCGGCGGAAACCCTCGAAAATTGCATAGAACGGTACCGCAACCGCATTGTAAATGAGTTGGCTCCTTACTATGCAACTTTTAATAAATGTATTTTTTTAGGGCGTAATATTAGTTATCCATTTGCTCTTGAAGCTGCGCTCAAGTTGAAAGAGGTTTCATATATTTTTGCGCAATGTTATCCAGCGGGTGAATTAAAGCATGGCCCGATTGCACTTTTGGCCCCGGACACACCAGTTATACTTTTTTCAACACTCGATCCGCTCATATATCAGAAACTCATTTCTAACGCACAGGAAGTAAAAGCACGAGATGGTCATTTGCTCGTATTTGCCTTTGAAGATCAATCAGAATTATGTGCATTGGCAAATGAATATGTTGTTATTCCGCGGGTTCATCCGCTCCTTGGACCATTGGCGATGACAGGACTCATGCAATTCCTTGTGTATCACATTGCAAAAACGCGCAATTGTCCCATTGACAAACCTCGCCATTTGGCAAAATCAGTAACGGTTGAATAAAATTTAGAGGCGGAATCTATTTCTGATAAACCATATTATAGTGTGGTTCTGATTTTTTATGAGGTGGGTGATGTGACGTGAGCATGAACAGAAATAAAAACAAAAGCCCCGAAATGATCGAGACATTTATCTGGTGACGTTTTTTTTTCGTTAAATGCATAGTATATCTTTACCCAGTAAAGGAATGAGATTTTTGCATAAATTGCTTATAGATCTATTTTTTAGCTTAAAAAGGTGCTTTTTATTTGTCAATGAGACTGCAAAATAAGCTCATTATTTACTCGATTATCGAATAAAAGTCGCGTTTAGCCCTGAGGTTTATTTTCCTTCTGAGGACTGGCCGACCTGTTTTTTATTTTTTCAATCCCATTTGAAATTTTACCGAGAAACAATTTTTCCTGAGTTTGGATTTTTTTTGTCATTTGTGAACTTAAGTCTTGTAAAAAATCGAGCAGCGTATCAGTTTGGCCTCGAACGTCTCCGGAAACACTCTCTAAAGCTTGTTTCATTTCTTGAGGATTTCTGTTTTTACTTAATTGCATAGCATAGGCTTTTTCTATTTCATTTGGCGTTGCTGTTACATCAATACCAAGCAAGGTATATGGATTATCATTGCCAGTTAATTGGCGGTACATGGTATCACCGGTCATTTTTTTTGTTGCTTGCACAAATGGTGAATTTTGTTTGATACTTTGTTGAAGATCGGTGAGTTTTTTTTGGTCTTCAACAAGAACAGTGAATAAGCCAGTATTTATGAATTTGTTCTCATCCTCATCCAATTTTTTTAAGATCGTTTGTGTTTCGTTATCGATAAAATTAAGAAGAAGTTTAATTATGTTTGATTTGGATAGTTCTAATTGATTGAGAGTATTATTATATTCTGCGTTATAATCGGCAGTTCCAAGTTGTGCATGTA
This sequence comes from Candidatus Babelota bacterium, assembly GCA_022707425.1. Classification (GTDB taxonomy): domain Bacteria; phylum Babelota; class Babeliae; order Babelales; family JACPOV01; genus JACPOV01. The sequence goes on along the minus strand of JAKJAQ010000003.1, from coordinate 51,657 downwards.
ATGCTTTTTCCCGTTGTTCTTTGCGCTTTTTCCAATCGAGTAATTGGTTGTTTTGAAAGCGCTGAATTTCCTTCTTTATGGCATCGGCTATTTTTTGATATATCTCTTTCCAACGATCAGGTTGTCCAGGTTGAGGGATCTTGATAAGTTCCTCATAAGCTTGTGATGCCGCTTTTGCAAGAGTATCTATTGCTTCATTGTAAATGGTGCTTATTGTTTTTTTTGCGAACGGTAAAGGTTGGAACGGTTGTTCGCGTAATTGACTTAATTGTTTAGTGAGCAAATTAAGTTCTGTGTTAAGTGCCTCAATCATTGTTGCAGCAGATTTTTTTATTCTTTGTGAAAAATTAATTTCTGTTTGTAGATCGGTTAGATCTTGTCGATCTTTAATATTTTGAAGAGTTCCTTGTTTAGTAGTGCTGATCGTGTTTTTTAATGATTCAGCAATTTTTATTTCCTTATTGATTTTGTCGCTTTGTTCTTCTTGTTTTTTTATAAGTTCATCTTTTTGTTTTTTTAGAAATTCTTCTTTTTTTGCAATATCTAAAGAAGTTTCAGTTTCTTTGATTGGAGATTCTATTTTCGATTGTGAATAGCTTGTAGGTGAACAGAGTAGAATTGTCCAAAACATCAGCAAGAATTTCATAAAACCCCTTTTTTACATCTTTAGTTCTTCAATATCAAGCGAATCACCAGGATTGAATAAGGTAACTAATAAAGAAAGAATGTCTGCTCTTTTTTTTGTTTTTTCAGGGTAAGCTTTTTGTACAAGATCAAGCATTTCAATAAGTCGAACAGTACTTAAAATCATATAATCTGAACTGATTAATTCTCGTTTGCGTTCATACCATGATTTTTCTGAATTTTGTTTTGCATCTTTTTTATTTTTTTGTTCTTTTTCCTTATCTTTTTCTTTAGCATCGAGTTTTATCGTGTTTTTTAAATTACTTTCTCGTCCAAAAAATCGATTAAACCATTTAACATCTTCTGATGGTGGTAACTTTTGATCTATTTCAAAATCAGGTGTAACACCGGTGCCTTGAATTGAAAAATTATTGGGTAAATTATAAAGAGCAATTGTTAATTTGATAGCACAATCGTTACTCACCGGAATTACTTCTTGCACCGACCCTTTACCAAAGGTTTTAGTACCCACAACAAAGGCAAGAAACTTATTATCTTTGCTTGAATAGCACTGTAATACACCCGCTAGAATTTCCGCTGCAGAGGCGGTATAGTTATTTACCAAAATAAAAAGTGGTATGCTACGGTCGACTATTGGTGTTCGCGTCGTAACATAACGATCGATAACTTTATTATCACGATTTTTGGTTTCTACCACCAAACTTCCCTTTTCTAAAAACATTCCTGCGATATCAACCACAGAATTAAGTAATCCGCCCGTATTAAATCGTAAATCAAGGATAAGGCCTTTTGATTGTTGCTGTTGGCTTTTTTTGATCAATTGCTCCATTTGTTTGATCGCGTTTTGGGTAAACATGTTGAGGGAAAGATAGTACATATTGTGATTTTTAAAATAATAACACAATGCATTTTGTTCTTTTATGCGTGAACGGACAATATCAAAAGGAGTGAGATGAAGACTATCATTACGCAATACTTTTACATGCACGGTTGTTCCTTCTTTGCCGCGCATTTTTGCTGACGCTTCTTCGACTGTCATTCCTTTTACTACTGCGTCATCAATTTGAACTATTTTGTCATCAGGTTTTATTCCCGCTTTATCAGCTGGTTCACCTGGTAATGTATCTATAACACGCAAATATTCATCATCTGCATCTTTTGTATTATCAATGATGACACCAATTCCGCCAAATTCACCTTCAGTCGTTTCCAAAATTGATTTATATTCTTTTGGATCCATAAATGATGAATGAGGATCGAGCGTTTTAACCAAAGCGCTCATTGCATTGATCATTGGTTTTTCAGGGTCAACTGATTGATAATATTTGGTTGATATTTGCTGAATTGTTTCAGCAAGTGTTTGCGACCATTGATAAACCGATTTGTCAAATTGATTGTTATCTGGGCGATTTACTGCCGATTGCTGAGTATGAAGTGTAAAAATAACTAGGGTTGATCCCAATAAGATTGGCCAGAGCAAACGGCGCATGCGATCTCCTTTTAAAAAATCCATTTCAGATTTTCATCATAACGTTTTTGAATTTCAAAAGAAAGGAGATCTTCTTGACGTTTTTAAAAAGACCATGATACTAGCAAGAGAGGAGAGCTCTTGTTCGTGGAAGGATTGCTCAATGGAGGCATTGTCGATAATACAATCAAACACGCCTATTTGTCCTCAATCTCAGGAAATAATTGTTATTACTGGTTATTCTGGTGCAGGAAAAAGTACAGTGCTCCGTGCATTGGAAGATATTGGTTTTTTTTGTGTCGACAATTTACCGATTGCTCTTGTTTCGCAATTTTTTGAACTTATTGAGCATTTTCAAACAACTGGTCAACGAGTTGCATTAGGAATTGATATTAGAGCTGGAAGTAATTTAGAATTACTTGCAGAAAAAATTGGTCAGGCAAAAAAAAGTGGTTTAAAAATTACCGTATTTTTTTTAGCAACTGAATTACCAGTGCTCCTTAAAAGGTTTCAGGAAACGAGGCGCAATCATCCTCTTGGTAGCAATACACCAATAAGCGAACTTATTGATCAAGAAAGAAAAATCTTGGAACCGCTCAGTGCTTTGGCTGATGTGGTGGTGGATACAGATCAGTGCACACCTAATCAGCTACGCACCATTGTCCGGAGCTATTTTGCTCAAGATAAAAATACGCTCTTGGTAGTTCATCTTATTTCATTTGGCTATAAATATGGTGTTCCATCCCCATGCAATTTTGTTTATGATGTGCGTTCACTACCCAATCCCTATTTTATTGAAAAGTACAGGCCACTTGATGGCACGAACGATTTATTGCGTGAATTTTTTTTTGGACACAGTGAAGTACAAGAATATTGGCTCTATTTGACACAATTTATAGATTTTTCAATTAAAAAAATCTATTCAGAAGGAAGATCATTTGTAACCATTGCAATTGGGTGTACTGGCGGAAGACATAGGTCAGTAGCATTAGTTCATCAATTAGCGCAACGAGAAATGAAAGATGTAGTTTTTGTAGTGAAGCATCGCGATATTGATCGCGAATCAATGCACAATGTTGGAGGGTAACGTAATGATGCATAAAACAATTAAAAAAACATTATTTCGATTTTTTTTTAGCATCGAAGTTGTGTGTATGGGGGTTTTTTATCTTTTTGGATCTCAAGGTATGATGGCAATAGTTCGTTTAAAACAAGAAAAAGAACAAGCACTTGTTGAAGTTGAACAATTGAATAATTCAATTAATTTACTGCAAGATACAATTACTTGCTGGCAAAATAATGATTACTATAAAGAAAAAGTCGCGCGTGAAAAATTACACATGGCTTGCCCTGATGAAATTGTTGTATATTTACCTGAAGGAATTCAATGAACAACTATACATTGCCACCGCTTGGTTATTCGTTCGATGCACTTGAACCATATATTGATGCAAAAACGATGGAAATTCATTATACCAAACATCATCAAGCATATGTTGATAATTTATGTAAGGCGCTTGATCAATATCCGGAACTATACAAAAAAGATTTGCTGTCATTACTCACTAATTTAAATGAAGTGCCAGAGCCCATTCGTGTTGCAGTTCGAAACAATGGTGGTGGGCATATTAATCATTCTTTTTTTTGGCTATTGTTGAAAAAAAATGGTGTAGGTAAGCCTAAAGGTGCTTTGCTTGAAGCATTAATAAAAAAATTTGGCAGTTTCGATCAATTTAAAGAACAATTTGCAACAGCAGCAAAAAGTAGATTCGGGAGTGGTTGGGCTTGGTTATCGTTTAATTCAGAAGGAGAATTGCAAATTTCTTCAACTGAAAACCAAGATACTCCTATTTCAAAAGGGTGGGTGCCAATATGTGGATTGGATGTATGGGAACATGCATATTATCTGAAATATCAAAATCGACGACCTGATTATATCGCAGCATGGTGGCACGTAATAAATTGGGATTTTGTTGAAGATACTTATCAAGCCTGTTTGAAAAAAAGGCAATAATTAATTTTACCTGAGTCATTATTTTTTAACCAACGATGAAATAATTTACTAACAAGATTAGTTTAGTATATTTTAATTACATCGGCTCTTAAATAAATAACGACAAAAGGAAAAGAGTATGAAGCAAATTTCAAAAGGCATGATCCTCAGGGCCAGCATTTTGATTTCACTCGTTGTATTAATGGGTATGTCAGAATTTGAAAACGGTCTCAAGAAAATTGGCCAAAAATTTAATTATTTTGATGATGAAGTAAAAAAAACGGCTGAACATGCTGGCCAAGAAATAGCACATTTTGGTCAAGGAATTAAGCACAAGCTTGAAACGGATCTTGATGAGCTCGAACATAAACTTTCTACGGGCGCTTCTATTGTTGTTAATGATCTAGAAATAGAGATAAATAAAATTTGGAAAACCTTTGGCATTCCGTTGCTAAAAAGCTACGTAACAATTGACGACCCTCATAAGAACGATAAGGCCGCAATATCTTCACCAAACATTCTATCTTCAGAAGAAAAGGAGTTTGTAAATAATCGTTCATTAGAAGTTCAAAAAGCAATCTCTTTATTAACCGGAGAAACTGTTTCTATCGAAAACATTCCGCAAATTGCATGTGCATTTAGTGGTGGTGGTGATAGGGCGATGGTATTAACCGCTGGGTTTATGCAAGGTTTGAGCGATTTAAAGATACTTGATTCACTCACGTATATTTCTGCGCTTTCAGGGTCTACCTGGTATATAGGACCTTGGGTTTTAAATCAAAAACCCAGCGCAAATCAAACAATAACCATTGATACTTATAACAATATGTTAAGAAACAAAATTAAGAATAATACATTTGATATTGTTAGCACGACAAATCAGAGATCAATTAACATCAAACAAGTTGCAAGTGAGTCAATATTTCCGAGTGTAGTATTTAACCAAATAATCAGTAGTGTCCATTTTTATGGTGCTCTTCTTGCGCATGCCTTCTTATCTGATTTTGGAGCTAAGGAACAAGCACAACGATTATCAAGTCAGCTAGAATCAACAAAAAAAGGGAATGTGCCGTGGCCAATTTATACTTCAATTTCGATGGCAAAAGATGATGAAGGTACCTATCGTTATCAATGGTATGAATTTAATCCTGCGCAGGTAAGAAATTTAGAGTTAAATTTTTCACTCCCTTCATATGGTTTTGGTCGAATTTTCGAAAATGGTCAATCAACCGGTTTTGCACCAGAACAAAGTTTTGGTTTTTTGATGGGGATTTTTGGATCTGCATTTGAGGTCAATCTAAAGGATGTTCAGCGTATTTTTAGCGTTGACGAAGCGACAACTCTTGCGCAAGATGAGAAAATTGTGGCATCCCTTGAAGCTGAGAATAAAATCGCATTCTTCAAAGATCTTATTGCAAAACCAAACGACTTTGAAGCATTAAAATTAGTAATTGCAAAAAAAATTCTTGATGGTTTAAGTAATTCAAGGATTGGTTCAGATCGTGCTGCACCGGCTCAAATAAATAACCCTTTTAAAAAATATCAAAAGGCACCAAGTTGGTTGCAAAATCGAGAAAGGTTAACATTCGTTGATGCTGGAATCGACTACAATCTTCCATTGCGTCCATTGTTCATACCAGAACGTAATGTTAAATTGATCATTGTGGGGGATGCATCGAGTAATGCCGGATCATATGAAGAATTATATAAAGCATTAAGCGACATTGAACGATTTTACAAAATTAATTATAAAAAAGATGAGCAAATGAGCGATAATACAATGCTTGTGTTCAGATCTCAACAAAATCATGCGCCACTGATTGTTTATTTCCAATTTTTCTTGGATCAGGGAATGGTAAAGAAATCAATGGCAGATTCTTCTTTGCGAAATCTGATCGAACGCGAAAAGCTTAATAGTTTTGATGCACAGAAATGTCTGGATAAAAGTTATTGTGGCACACTCAATTTTGCATATAACCTTGAACAATTTAATCAATTGGCTGGCGTAGGCGAATTTGTAGTTAAAGCGCATAAAAATAAGCTTTTGCAGATTATAAAAGAAACGCTTAAAAAATAATTTTTTCGTTTTTTTTCTTATGCTGCTGTTGCTTTTAATAATAATTTTGCAACAAAAGACCCTCTACATTTTTTTCATTATGCGAATTGCTTGTCAAGTTACATCGCGCGGTTTTTTTAGTATTTTTTTTAAATTATTTACTATTAAAAATATTTTAATATATCTTTATATTAAATAGCTTTCATATGATGAATTAACAAAAAAAGGACAGAATATGAAGCGTAATAGACACGGATTAGTTCTTCGCGTAAGTATTTTTATTGGATTGATCGTGTTAATGGGAATGAGAGAATTTGAAAATAATCTTGCAAAAAATGGACAAGATAATTTTGCTACGCAAGGAATTGCACTTGGGTCTAAAATTGGTGGAGAAGAAATAAAAAAGTGGAGCGAAGAAGTTGGCGAGCGTGTGCGGAAAGAGCTAGAATCGGCAGATCTAAGCTTATCAAAATACTCAGGTATTATAATTAAAATTGGTGCTGACGAAGTTCGTAAGATCGAATGGAAGAAGATCTGGGAAAAATACGGTATTCCGTTAGTCAAACAGTATGTTATTGATACCTTAGTAAGCGCGGGTGATCCGCATAGAAATATGCGAGCACCGGTTTATAATCAATTAAAAATTTTAAAACCAGGACTTTCTTTGGAAGGTGAGTTTCTAGCGCGACGTCAACCTAAAGTACAAAAAGCGTTAGAGCAGTTAACGGGTCAAACCATAGAAAGTGATAAAGTACCAAGGATTGCATGCGCATTTAGTGGTGGTGGTTATCGCGCAATGGTATTGACAGCAGGCTTTATGAAGGGGCTGAGCGATCTGAAAATTTTAGATTCAATTACCTATATTTCATCTCTTTCTGGATCAACATGGTATATTGGGCCCTGGACTCTTATGCAGCGACCATCAAGCAATTTTGCAATATCAGTTGACCAATACAATGATAAATTGCGTGATAAAATCCGCTCCAATAGATTTAATCTTATCAGCAAGGGCAATCAAGCTTCGATCAATTTAACAAGAGTTGCGAGTGATGCGATATTTCCTAAAGTTGCTTTTGAGCAAATTGTGAGTTCGGTCGATTTTTATGGATCACTTTTGGCTCATGCACTTCTTTCTGAATTTGAAGATCTGGAACAGCGTCAGCGATTATCTAATCAGTGGTTTTCTGTTCAATTGGGTAATATGCCGTGGCCTATTTATACCGCTATTTCGATGGCAAAAGATGATGAAGATAAGTACAACTATCATTGGTACGAATTCACACCAGAAGAAATTCGTGATCTTGAAGTTGGTTTTGCATTTCCTTCATTTGCTTTTGGAAGAACATTTGAGCGTGGTGAATCTACTAATTTTGCACCAGAACAAAGTTTTGGGTTCCTTTTAGGAATGTGGGGATCTGCCTACACCGTTAATTTGAAAGATATTAAACGAATCTTTGAAGCGCAAGAAGGAACAACTCTTGCAGAAGATGCAAAACTACTCAAATCGCTTGAATATGAAAACCAGGTTGCTTTTTTCAGAGATTTAATCAAGAATGCAACAGATTTTAATGCGCTGAAACTTGTTCTTACAAAAAAAATTATTGAAAATTTAAGTGATTCGCGTATTGGCTCTGTGCGCGCAGCACCAGCACAGGTAAATAATCCATTTAGAGAATATCAACATGCATCAAGTTGGTTACAAAATAGAGAACGAATTACCTTTGTTGATGCAGGTATTGATTATAATATTCCATTAAGGCCACTTTTTAGACCTGATCGCAAAATTGATCTTATATTGGTTGGTGATGCTTCGAGTAATGCTGGATCATCTGAAGAGATCAAAAAAGCCTTAGCTGATATTGAAAGATTTTATCAAATTAACTATATAAGAGATAAAGAAATGAGCGATTCAACAATGATTGTGTATCGACCAGCAGAACAAACCAAGGGACCGTTGATTGTGTATATGCAATTCTTTCTTGATCAACAATTGCTAAAACAATCGATGCAAGATAGTTCGTTGAGATTAATGGTTGAGCGCGATAAATTAAATGCGTTTGACGCACAGCGTTGTATTGATTCAAACTATTGCGCTACTTTGAATTTTTCATATTCACTCGATGATTTTAATCAATTAGCAGGGGTGAGTGAATTTATTGTTAAAGCGCATCAAGCAAAACTTAAACAAATAATCCAAGAAACAGTAAAAACTGAAGAGTTTGAGTTTGGCGGTGATGGATTTTAATTGATCTTTCAATTTGATTGAAAAAGAAGCATACTCAAATGATATGTTTTCAGCACAGGAAGATCGATGACAACAATGCAGGGCAAGAAATATCAATGGAAACTGCCCGTTATTAATAATCATGATGCGTTGCAAATTGCGAGTAGTTACAACATTTCATTGCCGCTTGCATGGACGTTGCTTTCACGTGGTTTATCAACCAAAGAGCTCATTGACCGGTATTTGATGAGCGTTAAAGAACGAGATGTAACACATCCATCGCAAATGAAAGATACTTCCAAAGCAGTTGATAGAATCATTCAGGCTGTGCGCAATAATGAAAAAATATTAATTTTTGGCGATTATGATGTTGATGGTATCACTTCATCTGCGTTGATGATGTTATGTATGGTACCGTTGAATGCACATATTAACTTCTTTTTGCCCAATCGAGTTCGCGATGGCTATGGACTTTCAGTTTCAATAATTGAACGTGCTGCGAAAAATGGTTATAAAGTTGTGATTACGGTGGATAATGGAGTTACCGCTTTTGAACCAGCAAAACGAGCTCGGGAGTTAGGTATTGATCTTATTATTACCGATCATCACAGACCGCATGATCATCTTCCTGAATCATACGCACTGATTAATCCTCACCAAAAAGAATGCTCATATCCATACAAGTTTTTCGCTGGTGTAGGAGTTACTTTTAAATTGATGAGTTTGCTTTATGAGCAATTAGACCGTGAATTACCAGATAAAGTGTACGAACTTTTATTGCTCGGTACCGTTGCAGATGTGGTGCCGCTTACAGGAGAAAATCGTTTTTGGGTTCGACATTGTCTAACACGTGTCAATGCTGGTCATAGTTTTGCGCTCAAAGTACTCAAAGAAAATGGAAAAATGAGCAAAGAATATATTTCAGCGTCAGATATTGGCTTTGCATTAGCACCTCAAATTAATGCGTTGGGAAGATTAGAAGATCCACGTGAAGGTGTTAAATTTCTTATAGGTTCAGATGAACAAGAAGTTGCCTATGTTGGTCAAATACTTGCAGAACTTAATCAAGCACGAAAAGAAATTGAACGAGCCATTCTTTCAGAAATTATTAACGAAGTTGAGCAAAAGAGAATTAATTTAGATACTGAATCAATTATTTTAGCAGCAAGTGATCAATGGCCACCGGGAGTAATTGGATTAATCGCATCTCGCTTAGTAGGTGCCTATCATCGACCAGCAATTTTACTTCATATTACTAAAGAAGGAATTGCAAAAGGTTCGTGCCGATCCATAGGCGCATTTAATATGTTTGAAGCTTTAGCAAAATGCAGTGATTTATTACTGAGCTTTGGTGGGCATGCAGTTGCCGCAGGATTGTCACTTGCAGTTGAAAATTTACCCGCATTAAAAGAACGACTAGAAAAATTACTTGCACAGGAAGTAGGCGCAGATGATTTAATTCCAACCGTAACTATTGATGCACCGTTGCGTCTTGGGGATTTAACAAAAAAAATAGTAACAGATTTAGCTTTTTTTGAGCCATTTGGAAACGAAAATCCGCAGCCAACATTTTATGTTGAACGTGTTACTCTTGTGCAACAACCATTACTACTCAAAGATGCACATGTTAAATGTTTGTTTTTTGCTGATGGAATTGCTAAGCCGATTATTTTTTTTAATCGACCAGAAATTTTCCAATTTTTAGTAGATAATTCAAACGATTATTTTGATATTGTAGCTCACATTAATGAAAATAATTGGCAAGGAAAAATATCAATTGAACTTATTGGTATTGATATTGCACGATCTGTAGAAAAATGAGGAATATGAAATGATTATTACTATTGATGGTCCAACCGCAAGTGGTAAATCGACGATTGCTAAATTAATGGCACAAAAATTGGGATGGAAATCGTTGAGCAGTGGATTATTATTTCGAGGGTTAGCATATGTTTTGATGAACTCATTTAATTATAATGAAAATACCATCGAAACACCTTCTCCAACAGATATTAAAGAATCACTAAATCCACAACGTTTTTTGTTTGAGTTAACCGAAAATGGTGGAACAATTAAATTTGACGGAAAGGACATTACGCCTTTTTTAAAAGATGCTCGAATAGATAAAGCGGCATCAATTATTGCAACAGATGAATTTGTTCGCGATCAACTAGTGATGGCGCAACGACAATTAGTAAAAAATCAAAATGTGGTGGTGGAGGGGCGTGATACCGGTTCAACGGTTTTTTCCGATGCACCAATTAAATTTTTTCTCACCGCATCTGCAGAAATTCGCGCACATCGTTGGTTGCAAGATCGAGAACGCGATAATGCACAAATATTACCGCAAATGGCGCAAGAACGAATTAACGAACGTGATACACGTGACATGCAACGCGCGATCTCACCCCTCGTTGTGCCTGAAGGAGCGTTGATTATCGATTCATCAACAATGAATCCAGAACAAACTGTTCAATACATGTACGAACTGTACGAATCTAAAATGCAAAAAAGCAAATAACAATTTTTATCAGTGTTTTCGATTGCATACCCTTTCAAAAAAATAGTAACGTTTAAAAAAAGGGTAAAGTATGCCAAAGATGCAATCGTTTACATGGTTTACCAGTGCTTCTACGCAACAGGTAGTTGAAAAACTTGAAACATCAATTCAACTGGGATTGAATGATGTGCAAGTAAAGAAGCGACAAAGTGAATATGGCTTAAATCGTATAATGAACAGTAACCATACTGTTTTTAAAATGATTTTAAAACAGATCACTTCTCCTTTTTTTTATTTATTGGCGTTTGTTGGATTCATCTCGTTAGCAGTTCGTGAATGGTATAGTGGCATTGTTATTTTGTTATGCGTCCTGATAAATGCTGCCGTAAGTTTTTATCAAGAATTTCGTGCAGAACATGAGCTTCAATCACTGAAAAAATATCTTGTGCAGTATGAGACCATTATACGCAATGGAAAGCAGATTACCATTTCAAGTGAAGAAATAGTACCGGGTGACCTTGTCATTTTAATTCCGGGTGACAGAGTTCCTGCAGATATGCGATTGATAAGTGCAGAAAACGCACAGTTTGACGAATCGGTATTAACAGGAGAATCAATGCCGGTAAGTAAAACAGCACAAGAACTGAAAAATCCTGCCCAAGAACCGACCACTGCAGTCAATTGTGCTTTTGCCGGTACCTTATTGATGACTGGAAAAGCAATTGGCATTGTGTATGCAACTGGTGATAATACTATCATGGGAGACATTGCTTATCTTACGATTTCTAGCATGCGTGAAAGCAGTTTTGCCAAAAAAATCGGTCAACTTGGCAATGTTATGATTTTACTCGTAATCATAACGTTAGTGTGTGTGTTTGCAGCAAATGTTTTTCTAAAGGCTGGCAAAATTAATTTATTTAATTTATTCATCTTTTCAACTGCATTAGCAATTACGGTTATTCCTGAAGCATTACCGGTGGTAGTTACTTTTTGTCTTGCACAAGGTGTTTCGCGACTTGCCAAAAAAAAAGTAATCGTAAAAAGACTTTCTGCAATTGAAAGTTTAGGAAGTGTGCAACTGGTGTGCACTGACAAAACTGGAACATTAACAGAAAATACGTTGACCATTGCAAATATTAAATCAGTTGATGAACACAGTGCAGTGTGGTATGCGATCTTGGCTGCAGAATCTCCCTTTGATGCAATTGGCACCGTGCAAAAAGGATTTGATTATGCTCTGTGGAACCATCTTGATCAATCTGATCGGCGCGCCTTGCTCAATTATAAAAAGATTCTCGATATTCCTTTTGATCCACAACGAAAACGAAATAGTGTTTTGATCGAATATGATAATAATATCGAACTTGTTTGCCGTGGCATGGTTAATGAAGTAGTGAGTCGATGCACCGTTGAACAAGGTGACTTGACTGATCAGTTTAATAAATGGGTTGAAGAAGAAGAAACATTGGGTCATCGTGTTATTGCAATTGCACGTAAGACAAAAATCGGTGCCGCAGCGTCTTTAGATATTGACAAAGAAGAACACGATCTTGAATTAGTTGGCGCCATTTCATTTGTTGATCCAATTAAGGAAACTGCAGCACAAGCAATAAAAAAAGCACAACAATTGGGAATTGTTATTAAAGTTTTGAGTGGTGATAGTAAAGAAGTAGTTGGTGCTGTATGCAATCAAATTGGACTGATCAATGATCCAAAAAATGTAATGACCGGTTCTGAATTTGCACATAAATCTGATCAAGAAAAAAAAGACATTTGCCTTAAGTTTAATGCGTTTAGCAGAATTTTACCTGAACAAAAATTTGAAATTATTAAATTTTTGCAAAATGATTATGAAGTAGGATATATGGGTGATGGTATTAATGATGCTCCCGCTTTGAAAATTGCCGATGTTTCAATTGCTGTGCAGGATGCGGTTGATAGTGCGCGCGAAGCAGCCGATGTTATTTTATTGCAAAAAAGTTTATATGTAATTATTGATGGTATTGCAGAAGGGCGCAAAATTTTTGCGAATACATTCAAATATGTCAAAACGACCGTTGCTTCAAATTTTGGGAATTTTTATGCGCTTTCAATTATTACGCTTTTGATTGATTTTCTACCCATGCTGCCGTTGCATTTGTTAATGGTAAATTTGTTAAGTGATTTTCCTATGATTGCTATTTCAACCGATGCTGTAGACGAAGCATTCATAAAAAAACCGACTCATTATCAAGCAGGTGATATTTTGATTCCAGCAACCATACTGGGAGTGGTAAGTTCGGTATTCGATTTAATATATTTTGCATTGTTTAAAAATAACCCACCAACTTTAGTTCAAACCGGATGGTTTACATTGAGTATTTTAACTGAAATTGTTTTTATTTACTCAATTCGTACGGAACGGTTTTTTTTACGCGCACCACGTCCATCAATGCCACTTATGCTTTTGTCTTGCATTGCATGTGTGATTGCAATTGTTTTACCATTCATTCCCGAAGCACAAAAAATTTTTACGTTTATGCCCATGCAACCAACCCAATTGCTAAAGTTGTGCGGCTTGGTTGCAATTTATTTTGTCATTACCGAAACGGTAAAATGTGCTTATTACCATCAACGTAACAATCACCGGCGAAATTAAGAATTACTTCTTAGGTTTTTTTTTTAAAAAGCGCTTGGTCGCTTTTTTTTCTGCTTCTGGTTTGTGTGTCTTTTTAAAAGGATCATTCACAAATGCTTTGGCAAGTACTTCGTCCATGGTTTCAACAAAGATAAGCTCAAGATTGTTGAGATTTACTTCTTTAAGAATCTCATCCATCTCATCTTTATTTTCTGTTGGAACTAATACAGTCTTAATGCCATGTTGTTGAGCTGCAAGAAGTTTTTCTTTAAGACCACCAATTGGTAAAACGCGACCTCTTAATGTAACTTCCCCGGTCATTGCAACATCTGCACGTGTTGGATTTTTGGTGAGTGCCGAAATCAGAGCAACGCTCATAGTAATACCGGCAGACGGACCATCTTTAGGTGTTGCACCTTCAGGAATGTGAATATGCAAATCTTTTGAAGAGTAGAATGATGCTGGTAATCCCAACTCAGACGCACGTGAACGAATGTAGCTTAATGCAGCATGTGCAGATTCTTGCATTACTTCACCAAGTTGACCGGTGAGAGTTAAACCACCCTTACCATTAATTACCGTTGTTTCAATTTCTAAAATATCACCACCAAATTCAGTCCATGCAAGACCAGTTGCAAGTCCGATGCGACGATTTGATTGCTCGAGAACGGTCTTTTTGTAACGTTGATGACCGAGCCATTCTCTAATATGAGTAATAGTGATGGTCACTGAAGTAGTTTTTTTATCGTTGAGCAATGTTTGAATTACTTTTCTCATCAATTTAGCAATAATTCGTTCTAGTTGACGAACACCCGCTTCTTTTGTGTAATGAGCAATAATTTCATGCATCAACTCTTTGGTAAGTATGAATTGATTTTCTGTTAGACCATATTCTTTGAGATTTTTTGGCAGCAAGAAATTATACGCAATGTTCACTTTTTCATCTTCCGTATACCCAGGAAGTGTGATTATTTCCATACGGTCAAATAACGGATATGGAATACTTTCGATCATATTGGCAGTAGCAATGAACATAACTTTTGACAAATCATATTCAACTTCCAAAAAGTGATCAGAGAACGATTTATTTTGTTCTGGATCAAGCACTTCGAGTAACGCCGCTGCAGGATCGCCATGTAAATCGCGCGTAATTTTATCAATTTCATCGAGCAAAATAACCGGATTAACCGTTTTTGCTTTACGCATTCCTTGGACTATTTTACCTGGTAATGCTCCAATATACGTGCGTCGATGTCCACGAATCTCTGCCTCATCACGAATACCACCGAGTGAAATGCGAACATATTCACGCCCGAGACTTTTTGCTATTGATTGTACAAGTGATGTTTTACCAACACCTGGTGGACCAACTAAACAAATAATTGGTGAACGCTCAACGGTTTTTGAATATTTTTTAGCAGCTAGAAATTCGATGATACGTTCTTTTACTTTCATCAATCCTGCATGATGTTCATTCAGAATTTTTTCAGCTTGTGCAAGACTTATGGTGTCTTTGCTTTGTTTTTTCCATGGTAATGAAATAATCCAATCAATAAAGGTGCGCGAGATAACCGCTTCAGATGATAATGGCGGCATCTGTTCGAGTCGTTTTAACTCCTTATCAACCTTTTCTTGTGCTTCAGCAGATAGGCCTAACGATTTTATTTGTGCACGGATTGCATTAATCTCAGTTTGATGATCTTCGCGACCCAGTTCTTTCTGAATAGCTTTCATTTTTTCAGTAAGATAGTATTCGCGTTGACCTTTTTCAAGTTGATTTTGTATGCGGCCATTTATGCGTTGCTCA